>JBOHSA010000171.1:0-21741 GCA_050732995.1 Gemmatimonadales bacterium
GCCTCGACCGCCCGCTCCTCGCCCAGTACGCGGCCTGGCTGGGCCGGGTCGCGCGGGGCGAGTGGGGCACGAGTATCGCCACCGGTCGGCCCGCGGCCGCGGTGCTCGCCGCCGCCTGGCCCCCCACGGCCCTGCTCGTGGGCGCGTCCCTGCTCCTGAGCTATCTGCTGGGCCTGGCGCTCGGTGCGCTGCAGTGGAGCCGGAACGGCTCGCGGCTCGACACCACGCTCTCCGTCGCCAGCGTCACCCTGTTCGCCATCCCCGGCTACTGGCTGGGCCTGATGCTGGTGATGGTATTCACCTACTGGCTCGGGGCGCTCCCGGCCTTCGGCAGCGCCGGATTCGACGCGGACTACCTGACCGGCTGGGCGCGGCTCGCCGACCGGCTGCGGCATCTGGCGCTTCCGCTGCTCACGCTGACCCTGATCGGCGTCGGCGGCACGGCGCGGTTCGTCCGCGGGGCGATGCTCGACGCCGGGAGCGCGCCCTTCGTCGTCACGGCGCGTGCCAAGGGGCTGTCGCCGGCCCGCGTGGCGCGGCGGCACGTGCTGCGGAACGCCCTGATCCCGGTGGTCACGCTCCTCGGGCTATCCCTGCCCGCCCTGTTCTCCGGCGCGGTGTTCGTGGAAGCGGTCTTCGCCTGGCCCGGCGTCGGGCGGGTGCTGGTGGAGGCGGTGCGGGCGCGCGACTACCCCGTGGTCCTGGCCGCGACGACGGTCAGCGCGGCGCTGGTCGTCACGGGCAACTGGCTGGCGGACGCGCTCGCGGTGTGGGTCGACCCCAGGCTCGGGACGCGGGACGCGTGAGAACCGTGCTGGACGACCCGCGGGGGCGCTTCGGAGCGACGGTGGTGCTCCTCATGGCCCTGGTCGCCCTCGCCGCGCCGATCGTGACGGGCGGCGATTTCGCCGCTCAACACGACGTGGTCGCCACCCGGTTTCTCCCTCCGCTCAGCACCGATCGCTTCGGAGACTTCCACGCGCTCGGGACCGACCGGTTCGGCCGCGACGTCTGGACCCGCTTGGTGTACGGCGCGCGGGTCTCGCTCGGCGTCGGGACGCTCGCCGTCCTGCTGTCGGTGATCGTCGGGGTCGCGGTCGGGGCCGTGGCCGGTTTCTGGCGCGGGCCGATCGCGGCGCTCCTGCTCGCCGTGACCGACTTCGCGCTCGCGCTGCCCCGCGTCGTGCTGCTGCTGCTCCTGGCGGCCCTGTGGCAGCCGAGTGCCGTGCTGGTCGTGGTGGTGCTCGGCCTCACGGGATGGATGCCCGTGGCGCGATTGGTGCACGGAGAAGTGCGCGCCCTCGCCGCCCGGCCGTTCGTGGAGAGCGCCGTCGCTCTGGGGGCGCGCCGGGGACGGGTGCTCGGACGCCACATCCTCCCGAACGCGCTCACGCCCGTGATCGTCGCCGCGGCGCTGGGCATCGGCAACGCGATCATGCTCGAGGCGGGGCTCTCGTTCCTCGGCCTTGGCGTGCAGCCGCCGATGCCGTCCTGGGGCAACATGATCGCCTCCGGGCGAGATACGCTGGTCAACGCCCCATGGGTGGCCACCGCGCCCGGCGTGGCCCTCGCGCTCGTGGTCGTGGCCTGCACTCTGCTCGGAGACGCGGTGCGGGATGCGCTGCACCGCTAGATCTTCACGAACACCTTCCAGCGATACAACACCGCCGTCCCGGCGAGGAACAGCAACACGTAGGCGACGGCGAAGGCCAGGGATCCGTTGCAGCACGCCCATGATCCGAATCGTGTCCATTCGGTAGAACGGGAACCCGCTGAGGACCAAGCCGAGCCCGAAGATCACGGCGCCGCGCACGGCGACCTTCCGCACCAGGTCCGCTCGGGTCGCGCCCTGTCCCTCCGCCACGCGGCGACCGAAGGACAGGGTGAGCGAGATGCCCACGATGAAGAGGAAAAACGGGAAGATCAGGTCGGTCGGGGTCCAGCCGGGCCACTCGGCATGCGCCAGCGGCGGGTAGAGGTGCGCCCAGCTCCCGGGGTTGTTGACCAGCAGCATCCCGGCGATCGTGAGCCCACGGAACGCGTCAAGTGACAGCAAGCGGGGGCCGGATAGCTCATCCGTCATGGCGCTACGCTCCCGGGTTGTGCGGACCGGCGAGCCCCCGCAGTGCGGTGCCGTCGATCTCGTGTCCACCGTCGAACGTCACGATGCGATACGGGATGCCGGCGCTCCGCAGGCGCTCCTCTTCCCGGCTCAGGATCTTGGGCGTGATATAGCCGTCGCGCTGCCCCGCGACGAACGTCAGGTCGAGGTCCCGAAGCCGGTCGCGCGCCGCTGTCAGATCGAGATCGGGCGGCACCTCGCCCGCCCACAGGATCAGCCGGTCCGCCCGGGCGGACCCCTGCGCGAGCCAGCGACAGGCCGTGGCGGTCCCCTGGGAGAATCCCAGCACGCACACGCGCCGAGTGCCGCGCTCGACCCGGCGGAAGACGTCGGTGAAGACCGCGTCGAGATACCGCACGTAGTCCTCGATTTCCGTGAGGCGATCCTCCCGGGTCATCCAGGTCGCGCCCACCTTCTGGTGCGGCGGGGCGACGCCGTCGACGTAGAACCGCGACAGCGCTTCGGGGGCGACGATCATCCGGGACCCGTCGTCCAGCGGCTCGAAGCTCCTCAGGAACCGGGCCGCCAGCTGGCCGTAGCCGTGGAGCACGAACCAGACTTCCCCAACAGCACCCGAGAAGGTCCCGAGCGTGAAGTAGCGGGCGGTGCGGATGACGGGAATCCGGTGCTCCTGCAAGCCCCCTCCTAAACGCCCTTCCGCGTTCACGTCACCATGATCGTCACGATCTCGTGCGGCTCGGCGACGAACCGGATGGTGCGGCCCCGGTTCTCGAGTACCAGCGCGACGGACTCCCGCTCGTCGGCGCGCACCCGGTGGGCGCTCCGGACCGGGTCGCCGAAGCGCCACGCGCCGGCGGCCTTGTGGCCGGTCGCGTTGTAGCAGCGCAGGATCGTGCTCGAGCCCACCTGTGCGGGCTTGATGGCCGAGAGCACGACCCCCGTTCCCTCCAACACGATGTCGACCGGCGCCGGCTCCAGGGCCACCGCGTCGCGGAGCCACGCGCCGCGCACGGGGAGGAACACGTCCTCCCACAGCTCCGGCACGACGTCGCCCCGATCGAGCTCGGCCTGGCCGATGGGCGCGAGCGCCAGCTCGACCCGGTGGCGCCCGGGGCCCTGCGCTCCGGGAATCGCGGTCGGCCAGCCGGCGTGTCCCGGCCGCGTCGGCAGATCGCCACGCGAGAGCTCGCCCACGGCGCGCAGCACCGTGTAGCGCAGCTCACCCCCGCGCGTCAGCTCGTATTCGAAGAATCCCGGGGCGAGCACGACGAGGCCGCGCGGCCCGTCGGCCACGGCCACAAAGCGCTGCGCGGGCGCCGTGGGGACCGGCGTCTCGAGCGGATAGTCGGCCGCGTGCACGGCGACGGCGGGCCGCTCACACACACCAAACGCCGTGCCGGCGATCGCCGGGCGCTCCGGCAGCCCCGTTGGCACCCGCGCCCGCAGGCGGTGATTCGCGGCGCGGTTGTCGACCTCGAGAATGCAGCGGACCACGGGGCTGTCGGCGTGCAGCATGACGACCAGCCGGATGGCGACTCGCCCCCGCCCCCGACGCCTTCCCCGTACGCCTTTCGCCCTACGGTTTTCCTCGAGACCGTTACCCACTCTCATCTCGTATCGCGCCTCGAGGGCCGCCACGAGCGGCCCGGCCGCCAGCCGCCGCACGCTGAGCGGTCCCCGGCCGAGCACCGGGCGATCGCGCCGGGACGGGCAGAACGTGTAGGCGTCGCCCGCGTCGCCGCCGTCCACGAGCCGCAGCAGATCGAAGTAGCGCTCGCCCGAGCGCCGGTCGTGCAGGGCGAGGGCGCCTGTCGGCTCGAGAGTGACTTCGACGAGGCGGTTCGCCAGCGTCCGCCCCCGCACTCCGCTCGCCGCGCCGGTGACGGGCGCTGCGGGTCCGGCCGGCGTGGCCGCCAGCACGGCGAGCCCGAGTCCCGGCACGGCCGGCAGCTGGACGGCGACCCGCACGACGTCCACCTCGTCCTGGTCGGGAGAGTGGCGGGCGGCGTCGAGCCGCTCCAACCCGGGGCGCCGGTCGAGCACCTGGAGCGGGAGCGCCCGGCCGTCGGAGGCCGCGAGGTGGAACGGCCGGTAGCCCTCGCTTTCCGCCGGCCGCCGATCGCCGGTCGGACCGACGAGGACGTCGCGCCGGAACCACGTGAGATCCGCCACCACCACTCCCCCCCGCGGGCGCGCGGCCGGATTCCACAGGACGAGGCGCGGCTGGCGCGCCTGGCCCGCCGGCTCGCGGGCGGCGTCCGGGTCGTGCCGCGCGAGATCGTGCAGGCCGCCGCGCGTCACCTCGCGGGCGTACGCCTCGACATCGGTGAAGCGCGCCTCGAGGGACGCGACCACGTCGTCGCTGGCGCAGCCGGCGATCGCATCGTGGAAGTGACACTGCACCAGCGCGCGCCAAGCGAGCTCGAGCACCGCCCGGCGGTCGCGCCCGCCGGAGCGCCGCGCCAGCGCCGCGAGCGGCTCGGCGATGCGCTCGAGCCAGAGCTCCAGGCCGGCGCTGCGGCGCTTCACCGACCCCCGGGTCCCAAGGACGCCCTGCAGGGTCCAGGCGTAGCGGTAGGACCAGCGCAGCTCGCCGGCGAGCACCGGCAGGCTACCCGGCGGCGCCGGGTGCGTGGGCAGGGTGGGCGCGGGAGTCGCGCCGGCGTCGGCGGCGGCGCCTTGGAAGAACTCGTCGAGCCGGGAGACGCGAAACGCGTTGTCCGGCTCGAGGGCAGCCAGCTGATCACGCAACCGGGCGACCTCGCGCGGCGCCGCGTGGTGATCCGCGCCGATGAACACCGGGATGTGCCGGCCCGCCGCGCGCTCCACCAGCACCGCCCGCACACGGCGCCACACTTCAGCCAGGCGCTCGCGGTCCGCGGCGAGCCCGGCGCCGACCTCGTAGCCCTGGGGCGGGAGATGCCAGAGCAGGATCTCCCGTCCATCCGGCCCGCGCCAGCGATACAGGTCCCGCTCCTGGCCGGGCTCCCCGCCCAGCCCGCGCCAGACCACCCCGGCCTTGATGCCGAATTCCCGGGCGAGCGTCGGCCAGGCCGCCGGATGGCCGAAGGCGTCGGGCGAGTACAACACGTCCATCCGCCCGCCCCACCGCTCGGCGTCGGCGGCTCCCAGCAGCAGGTTGCGGACCAGCGCCTCCCCCGACGGGATCTGCTCGTCGGCGAGCACGTACCACGGTCCGATCTGCAGCCGGCCCGTCTTGACGAGGGCGCGCACATCCGGCTCCCGCTCCGGACGCGCGCGCAGGTAATCCTCGAGCACGATCGTCTGGCCGTCGAGCAGAAAGCTCCGGTACCCCGAGTCCGCGAGGAGCTGCTCGACGAGCTCGTCGATCACCGGCACGAGTCGCGCCTGGAAGGCCCCGCGGGGCAGGTACCACTCGCGGTCCCAGTGCGTATGCGCGATCAGGTGAAAGATGAGACCGCTGCTGGCCATCAGGTGCCAGCCTCCAGGTGATCAGGCTCCAGAGAAGTTGCCAGGCGGCAAAGCTGCAGAGTGGTCGCATGCGGCAAGGGGCCAGCCGTACATCTTGTGGCATGCGACTCTCGGCCACTGCTCAACCTTGCCGTCTGCGCCACTGCTCTGAACACTGCTCCGGAACACTGGAGGCTCATCAAGAAACCTCCAATTGTTCGAGTTCGGCCAGTGAGGCGAGGTGGACGTGGCACACGCGCCGGTGCCGCGCGAGCAGGGCGCGCACATCACCAACGGCCTGCGCCCGCTTGAGCTCGCCGAACGTGCGGCCCATACCGGGGATTTCCAGATCCAGGGGGTCCGCGGCGGTGATCACCAGAAACAGCCCGGTGTTCGGTCCACCCTTGTGGAGCTGGCCGGTGGAGTGAAGGTAGCGGGGGCCGAACCCGAGCGTCGTGAGGCACCCGGTGGTCCGACCCCAGGCTTCCCGCACCGCCTGGAGCCGGGTGGCCACCTCGGGGAATGGCGGCAGGTAGGCGAGAATGGCGACGTAGTCGCCGGGGCGCGCCGCTCCGCGCAGCTCCGCCGGGCTCAGCGTGGGCACCGGCACGCCGGACGCTCCGCGCGGCCGCTCGAGCTCCGCGCGGACCAGGGCTTTCGCTTCCTCCACGTCCGGCTGGTCGAACGCGTTCACCCCCAGCCGCTCGCACAGCGCCCATGTGGCGAATTCCCAGCGCACGAACTCGACGCCGAGGTCCAGCGGGTCGGCGGAGAAGTCGCTCACGGTTTCCGCATCCGGATGACTGTCCCCGCTCGGGTGTCCCACGACCGGCACAATCCCACGGCCGCCTTTCCCGGTGCTCTCGGCCACGAGCTGCTCGATCCAGGGCGCCAGCCCGGCGACCGGCGGCGGCGGGCGGAGTACCAGTTTGTCCCGACCCGCGCGCGCGGCATCCGCGAGGCGGCCGCCCAGGGCCCGGGCGGGCTCGGGGTCGAGCGCGGCGGCGCGCGCCAGCAGCGTGCGCCCGTCCGCCCCGATGAGGGCCGCGGGCAGCATGCCCACGACCGTGAGGGCCGCGTAGCGACCGCCCACATCCGCCGGATGCGGGAATACAGCGCGGAACCGGGCCTCCCGGGCGAGCCGCTCGAGGGCGGAGCCGGGGTCGGTCACGGCGACGAACTGGTCGGGGCGCGCCCGCGTCGCGAAGTAGCGGTAGGCAGCGAGCGTCTCGACGGTCGTGCCCGACTTGCTGGCGATGAGAAAGAGCGTGCGACCCAGCGGGCCGGCACACTCGGCGGCGCGCACCGCCGCGGGGTCGGTGCTGTCGAGCACGTGCAGGTGTGGGGCGTGACAGCCGTCGGCGAGCACCGCGGCGGCGAGGCTCGAGCCCCCCATGCCGCAGACCAGCGTGCGGGTGAAGCCGGCGGCCCGCGTCGCGGCCGCGAATTCAACGAGCGCCGCCCACTGCTCGAGCGAGGCCCGGGGGGCGCGGGTCCAGCCGAGGTGGTCGTCCACGGCGCCCAAACATAACGCGGCCTCGCCAACCCCGTCGACACCACGTAGGTTAGGCGCGAGGCCATCGTGCTGCCCCGCGGCCGGCTCCCCCGCCTATTGCTCGCACTCGCGGCGATCTCGCTCCTCGTGATCGTGGCCGCCTATCTGCTCGGTCCGCCGGTCCCGCGGCCCCGCGCCTGGATCGCCGATGTCGCGTGGACCTGGACCGCGCTATACGGGGTCGCCGGCTGCGCGCTGGCCTGGGCCCGCGTGCCCCGCTCCGGGGAGCGCGCGGCCTGGGGCTGGTTCGGGCTGGGCTGTGCGGCCTTTCTCGCCGGCCAGCTGGTGTGGAACTACGACGAGCTCGGGCGCGGCGTGCGGCCACCGTACCCCTCGCTGGCGGACGCCGCGGTCCTGAGCGCATTCGTGTGTTTGTTCGTCGCCGCCGTTCGGCTGCCCGCCCCGTACGTGTCCCCCCCCTCCCCCCGGCGGCCGCTGGGCCGTGGATTGGCGATCGACTCGCTGCTCGTGACGTTCACGGCGGGTGCCCTCGCCTACGAGTTCCTGCTCGAACCGCTGTTCGACCAAGGCGGCCCGCTGCTGCCCGTGCTCGCGAGTATGGCCTGGTCCACCGTCGGCGTCGCCGTGCTCTGGCTGATCTTCGTACGGGTCCTGCGCGGCGCCCGGCTGCCGCTGGAGGCCGGGTCGGCGACCTTCGTGCTGGTGGGCCTCGTCGTCCTGTGCGTCGCCAACCTGGCCTACGCACGGACGGCGCTGCGAGGGACGTTTGTCCCCGGCGGACCGCTGGACCTGGGCTGGGACGTCGGCTTCCTGCTCATCGGCGCGGCCGCGGTGCTGGCGGCGGAGCCGGCCGCGGACCGACCGCGCGCGGCGGCGCTGCCCCCGGATCGGGGGAGCGAGGCCGCGCGACTGGTCGTGCTGCTGATCGGCGTCGCCGGGATCATCGCCATCGCCGTGCGCGGCGCGTTGTCGACGGAGCCGGAGCCGGATGCGGCAGTGGTGGTGGCGGTGGGCGGGATGATCATCGCGGTCCGCTTCGCGCTGTCGGTCCGCGCCGACCGGCACTACGCCGCGCTGTTGGAGCGCGAAGTGGCGGCCCAAACGCGCACGCTGATGGACTCGCTGGGCGCGGCCGCCGCCGCGGAGCGGAACCTGCGCCTGGTGATGGAGGCCGTCCCTGACGCCATCGTCGTGCTCGATCGCGAAGGCCACGTGTTGGACTTGAACGTCCCCGTGCAGGACCTGGTCCCCGCGCCGGCCGGGACTCGGCAGACGCCGAGAGAACTCGGGCGGACGGTGTTCGAGTTCCTCGATGCCGACGGGGCGCGCCTCGTGCGCCAGAACCTGGATGCCGCGTTCGCGGGCGAGGTGCGGCGGTTCGAGGTGCCGTTCGTGCGCCACGACCGGACGCGCGGCGTCAGCGCCATGTTGTACGCCCCCGTGCGGGAAGGCGGGCAGGTCAGCCGCGTGCTGGCGCTGGCCCGGGACGTGACCGACACCCGGCGCACGGAGGCGCAGCTGCAGCAGGCCGAGAAGCTCACCGCGATGGGCCAGCTGGTGAGCGGGGTGGCGCACGAGATCAACAATCCGGCCGCGATCATCTCCGGGTTCGCCCAGACCCTCATGCTCGAGGGGTTGCAGCCGGATCACCGCGAGATGGTCAAGATGATCTACGACGAGGCCACCCGCATCGGCCGGATCACGTCCAACCTCCTCGCGTTCGCGCGGGCGGGCGGCAAGGATCGGAACCTGGTGGATCTGAACGACATCGTCCACCGCACGTTCGCCCTGCGGTCTTATCATCTGACGACGCTGAACATCGCCATCAGCCTGGAGCTCGACCCGTCCGATCCGAAAGTCTGGGGTAACGGCTCCGAGCTGCAGCAGATTCTGCTCAATCTCATGATCAACGCCGAGCAGGCGCTGACCGGCGTCGATGGCCAGCGCGCCATCGTGCTGCGAACCATCGGACTGGACACGGAAGTCCTCATCGAGTGCGCGGACACCGGCCCCGGCGTGGCGCCCGAAATCCGCGGCCAGATCTTCGATCCGTTCTTCACGACCAAGCCGGAAGGCGTCGGCACCGGCCTCGGCCTGTCGATCTGCTACGGCATCGTGCAGGACCATGGCGGCCGGATCCGGGTGGACGCCGCGCCCGGCGGGGGGGCGCTGTTCGCCATCGCCCTACCCCGTGATCCGCGGACCCACGCCCGGGCCACCAGCGGCCCGCACCGGCAACCCGCGGAGGCCGAGGAGCCGCTGTCGGTGCTCCTGATCGACGATGAGGCCGGGTTGCGGCAGGCGGTCGCGCGGTTCCTCAGCCGGCGGGGGATTCAGGTCCGGGCCGTGGGCGACGGCGGCGAAGCGCTGGCCGCCCTCGAATCCGCGCGGTTCGACGCGATCATCTCCGACGTGCGCATGCCCGGGGTCGGCGGGGGGGAGTTCCTCGCGCGCCTGCGCGACGCCCATCCGGAGCTCGTCCCGACCCTGATCTTCTCCACCGGCGACAGCTTCGCGCCTGAGACCGCGGCGCTGCTCAAGGAATCGGGCGTCCCCGCGCTGGTCAAGCCGTTCGATTTCGCGAAGCTGGAGAAGCTGATCCGCCAGACCGCGAGCGCTAGCGCCGCGGCCGCAGCACGAGCTCGATCCCGGAAAGGCTGACGCCGGCCGCGGTGGGCACGAGCGCGACACAGAGCCCCTTAGCCCCTTAGCCTCTTAGCCCCTTAGCCGCTACGGAAGCCCCAACTGCTGCCGCAGCGCCGGCGGCATGAGCGGAATCGCATACTTCACCGGGACCGAAAGCGCGAACCCCGGTCCCTGGCGCAACCCGGCCCGATGCACCGAAACCACTTCACCGTTGGCGTTGAACACCGGGCTCCCGGAGGAGCCGCCGGTGGTCATCCCGTCGAATTGCACCAGGTCCGCCGTCACGCGCGAGAGGATCCCGCCGGTCATGGAGGTGCGGACGACGGAGCCACGGTCGCGCGCGAAGCCCGCGCCGGCGGGAAACCCGATGAGCGCGGCGGGCTCGCCCTGGCGGGCCTTGGTCCCCGCCCAGTCGACGGCTGTGATGTGCGGCCCCTGGTAGCCACGGATCCGGATCAGCGCGAGGTCGCGCTCGCGCGCGGTGGCCACGACCTCGGCGAAGCGTGCGAGCGGCTGGTCGGCCATGGTGACCCAAATCGTGTCCGGCTGGGCGTGGAGTGAGTCCGCCACGACGTGCCAGTTGGTGAGCATGTAGCCGTCGGGAGCGATCACGAAGCCCGTGCCGTCGTAGTACTCCCGTCCGAACGCCGCAGTAATGAGGCCCACCGCCGCCTGACTCTGCTGGGCGATGCTCGCGAAGTCGGTTCCCCGGATGGCGCGCATTTTCGCGTCGAGCGTGGCGGTTTGCGCTTCGGCCGCCGCCACCGCCCGGCGCAGGCTGTCGAGCATGGCCTGGGAGGGCGCGCGCCGCTCAGCCGCGGCCAGCTCCTCGCGCAGCCGTTGCACCTCCCGGCTGGCTTCGAGCCGGCGCGTCTCGCCGGCGGCGAGCTGGCCGGACAGCGCCGTTTGAGCGCGCTCCAGGGCTGTCCGCAGCTGCGCCGTGCGCGCCTGCGCCGACTCGAGCTGGGCCCGGAGCACCTCCACCTGGGCGGCGGGGGCGGCGGCGGCCCGCGCCTCGGCCAACTCACCCCGCAGCCGCTCGGCGTCCGCCCGGGCCGAGTCGGCGGCGGTCCGGAGAGCGCGCGCCGTTTGCGCCACCTCCGTGGACAGGAGCCGGTAGACGCCGTACACGCCCCCGCCGGACACGAGCAGGAGCACCACCAGCGCGGCGGACAGCCAGCGGATCTTGCGACGGGAGTCCTTGCCCACTTCATCAGCCACGGCCCGGAGAAACGCGGTCGAGGCCCGTCCGCCCCGGCGTCGCTCGTCCCGGGCTTTGGCGAGGGCGTCGCCGATCAGGGCCATCACCGTCTTCTGGCCGAGTGGGGGAGGGGCCGGGACGTCGGAACGGGGAGGCCGCTGCACCGCCTTCCCGGGCGCCGTCCCCATACCTTCGACTAGCAGCACCGGCCCGCCATGCCCGAGCATGAGCTTGTCGCCCAGGCGCACGGGCGTCGCGGCCGTGATCCGCTCGCCGTTCAGAAACGTGCCGTTCTTGCTACCCGCGTCGCGCACGACCAGCCCACCGCGCGGGCCGACGGTCAGCTCGGCATGGACGCGGGAGACGACGATGTCCGAGGCGTCGACCGGCTGCACCTCGCACTCCTTGCCGCGGCCCAGCCGGATCCGCATGCCGCGCGCCTCGTAGCGCCGGCCGCTCGTCGCGTCGAGCAGCGTCACGGCGTAGGCCCGCGTCTCGGCTACGGTCTCAGCGAGCGCCCCCTCGGACACGGCGACCACCGAAACCGTGGGTCCCGAGTCCCCGAGCGCGATCACGTCGCCGGCCTGGAGCGGAGCGTCGGCGGCGATGCGCCGTCCGTTGAGGTAGGTCCCGTTGCGGCTGCCGAGATCCACCAGCCGCCAGGCGCCGTCGGCATGGCGGATCTCGGCGTGGCGGGCGGATACCACCTGCGCCGCATCGCCTGCGAACACGATGGTCGAGGCGGGATCGCGCCCGAGGCGAACCACCGGAGCGCGCGTCTCGGTCACGCGCTGCGTACCGGGCTCGAGCAGCTTGAGGTACGGCACCGGGCGATACTACGGAGCGGATTCCGCTCCGTCAACGACGGCGACGCTACAGCGGACGGGGCGTGTTCCGCGTTCGCCGGTCAGGCACGATCCGGCGGGAGACGCGCGAGCGGCGCGAGGCGAACCGGCGATCCGGAACCCGCCGCCGCTCTGCCCCAGCGCGCCGCTCCACGGCAACGGCGACCACCGCCCGCCGCCGGTCCGCGGGCCCGCGTCGGTCGATCCCGGAGCGGCGATCCTCGAGCTGGCGGCGGTCCACGAGTCGGCGGCGGTCCGCGGGTGGCCGATAGGGCATGCGACGTCTCCGAGCCGTTGAGGGTATGGGGGAACGGGCGTGTGGCGGCCCAAACGTATCCCGCCCGCCGAAGCCCGGCTAGTTTCCGGGGCATGGACAACTTCGCCCACGCGCTGGTCGGCGCGGCGCTCGGTCGGGCCGTGGCCGACCAGCGGATTCCGCGCCCCGCCCTGCTCGGGGCCATCGCCGCCAATGCCCCTGACTGGACCGAGATCTTCGTCGGCCTGCCGGCCGAGAGCCCCAGGTACCTGGCCGTGCACCGCGGCATCACCCACTCCCTGCTCGGCGTCCTGGTGCAAATCATCGGCTTGACGGCACTCGTCGCCGTGGGGTGGGCGCTGTCCGCCCGTCGGCGGGGAGGCGGAGTCAGCGCCGCCGCGGGATGGCCGTGGGTGCTGGCCTGTGTCGCGGTCACCGTGTTGAGCCACCCGATCATGGACTGGCAGGGTTCCTACGGAGCGCGCCCGTTCCTTCCCTGGAGCGGCCGCTGGGTCTATGGGGACTTCGTGGCGATCGTGGACCCGTTCTACTGGCTCATCCCGCTGACGGCGCTGGCCTGGGGCGCGCCCCGGCACTGGCGGCCAGCCCTCGTCGCAGCGGCCGTCGGCCTGCCCGCGACGGCGTTCGTGGTCCTGGTCGACGTCACCGCCACCTGGGTCCGGATCGCCTGCCTGCTGCTGCTGGGCCTCGGGGTCGCAGGCTGGATCGGCCACTGGTTCGGGGTCGCCCAGTGCCGCCGGGCGGCGGTCTATGCCGTGGCGCTGCTGGCCGTCTATGCGGGGGCCCAGGGAGCGGTGAGCCTGCCCGTCAAGGCGGCCACGCGGCGGGAAGCCCACGCGCGCTTCGGGGCAGGAGCGCAGTGGGCGGCGCTGACCCAGGTCGGACGTCCCTTCACCTGGGAGCGCGTCTACGCGAGCGCGGACACGGTCGCGGGCCGCGATTGGCGGCTCCCACGACGGCTCGATCACCCGGTGGTGCGGCGGGCCGTGCAGACGGTCGAGGGCCGGGCGATGGCCCACTTCGCCCGGTTGCTCGTGGCGGAGATCGCCTCGGACAGTGCGACGGTCTACCTGATGGATGCCCGCTACGCCCGAGACCCGCGGGCGGGCTTTGGGGTGGTGAGCGTCCGAGCTCCATAGGTTCCAAAGTTGCCGATTCGTTGCACCCAGACCGTGCGTGCCAGGCGGAGTGATCGGTTAGATTGAGCGCCGCCATGACCGCCGACACGCCTCCGGTCGACCTGTTGAGGGATCTCGTCGCGGCCCTGGAGCCGGCGTTTCGGCTCGATCAACTGGTGGCGTTGTCGCGGGAGCGCGCGTTGTATCACGCCTGGGACCGGCTGCTGAAACGCTACGTCGCGCTGCGGGTCCATCTGATTCCAGCCTCGCCGGGGCGCGCGTGGTTTCTGCGCGAAACGGAGACCCTGGCGGCGCTCGATCACCCGGCCATCCGCCACGCCTACGCGGCGGGGGAATCGGGCCGTTTCGCCTACCGCACGGCCAACTGGATCGACGGCGAGAGCCTGGCGGAGGCGATCCGGCGCGGCCCCCGTCCCATTCCCACGGCGTTGTCCTTGATTCGTGACTTGCTGGGCGCCCTGGAGCACGCGCACGCGCGGGGGATCATCATGCGCCGCATCGTGCCGACGACCCTGATGCTCGACAGTTCCGGCCGCGGCGTGATCACGGATCTGCGGTACAGCAACTGGTGCCTGGCCCACGTTCCGCCGGAAGACGCGGCGGGCGCGGTCGCGTTCACCGCCCCGGAGGTGCGCGCCGGCGGCGCCGGTGACCCCGCCTCCGACGTCTACACGGCGGGTGCCATCGTGTATTTCGCCCTGACGGCCCAGGAGCCCGCGGCAGACCCGGCCGCCATCGTGCCCCCCCGCCGCATCCGGCCGGCCGTCCCCACGGCGGTCGAGCGCGTCCTACTCCGGGCGCTCCATGGGGCGCCCCCGCCCCAGGGCCGGTATTTCACGGCCACAGAGATGCTCGAGGACTTCGTGAGCGACGCCGGTGTGTTTCACGAGCCGGCGGCGGCGCCGCCCGTGGCGGAGTCGGGCTTCGAGCGTCGGCTGCGGCGCGCGCTGGGCGACGACTACGAGCTGCTGGAGGAGATCGGGGCCGGCGGGTTCGGCCGCGTGTACCGGGTGCGGGACCTCGGGCTCGAGCGCGAAGTGGCGATGAAAGTGCTGCACCCGGCCCTCACCGCCGATCCCGGCGTCGTGGAGCGGTTCCGCCGCGAGGCACAGCTGGCCGCCCGCCTGCGGCATCCCAACGTCGTCGGCATCTACGACATCATGGGGCGGGCCGGGTTGCAGTGGTACACCATGGAGCTGGTGCCGGGCCAGAGCCTGGCGCAGTTGGTGCAGCACCAGGGTCCGCTTCCGCTGGATCGGACTCTGCGGATGCTCACGGAGGCTCTGTCCGCCCTCGAGCACGCGCACGCGCTGGGCCTGGTGCATCGGGACCTCAAGCCCGAGAACATGCTGCTTGAGCCCGACGGGCGGTTGCGGATCACCGACTTCGGCCTCGCGCTCGCGCTGCGGGGCGGGGGGCGGTTCGGCGGCGCGTCTTCCCGCAGCGGCACGCCGCAGTTCGCGGCCCCGGAGCAGCTCCTGGGGGAGAAGGTCGACCAGCGGGCGGATCTGTATTCACTCGGCGCGGTCGCCTACTTCTCGCTGCTCGGTCGGCCGCCGTTCGCGGGCGTCACGGCGGAGGCGATTCTCGCGCAGCAGACGGCCGGGGCGCCGCCGGACCTGAGTGCCCAGCGGCCGGACGTCCGGCGTGAGCTCGAGACCGTGCTGCGCCGCGCGCTCGCCGGCGATCCGGCGCACCGGTTCCAGACCGCCGCCGAGTTCCGAGACGCCCTGAGACGCGCCACGGGCCGATTCCTGCGGCGACTGGGGGCGTTCCTGCGCGGAGAGTAGAGCTTACCGATTCAGCGCCAGCGGAAGATGCGCAGGGCGATCGCGAAGCTCAGCGCGCCCCACACGACCACGACGGCCAGCGGCGCGCCGAGGCTCGCCACGGCGGCGCCGTCGATCATGATCGCGCGCAGCGCGTCGTTCACCGCCGTGAGCGGCAGCGCCTTGACGAACGGCTGCATCGCCTCGGGAAAGCGCGCGTAGGAGAAGAACGTCCCGGACAGCATCCACATCGGCAGCATGACGAGGTTCATGAGCCCCGAGACCGCCTCGATCGTGCGGGCGCGGCTCGCCACCAGCAGGCCGAGCCCTGAGAACGAGAGCGAGCCCAGCACGGTGATGCCGGCCAGCGCCGCGATCGAGCCGCGCACGCCCACGTCGAACATCCACCAGCCGAACCCGACCAGGGCCGCGATCTCGAGCACGAGAAACACGAGGCGTGACAGGATGAACGACAGCAGGTAGTGACCGCGGCGCATCGGCGTCGCCATGAAGCGCTTCAAGAGCTTCTTGTTGCGGGCCTGCACCACCGAGAACCCCACGCCCCACAACCCGCTTCCCATCAGGTTCATGCCGAGCAGGCCGGGAATGAGAAAGTCGATGTAGCGCGACCCCGGCTCGGTCACGCGCTCGTCGAGCACGGCGACGGCGTCGGCGCGCCCGCCGGCCCGCTGCAGGACCGCGTCGACCTCGAGGCGCGCGAGGCGGCTCTCCGTCCGGGTCGAGTCGTAGCGGTACACCAGCGTGTCACCCGGGATGACCAACAACGCGATCCGCCCCGCGCGCAGCCGCCGCCGACCCTCCGCCGGCTCGTAGGTCACCGCCGTCAGCGCGGGGGAGGCGTCGAGCGCCGCGGCGAGCGCGCGGTCCGGGGCACCCCGCGTCGGTACGACCCCGACGCGCAGCTCCCCGGGCCCCGTGCTGCGGAACGCGATCCCGAGGGCGAACGCCAGGACGATGGGGAAGCCGAAGACCCAGAACACCGCCTCGGGTTCGCGGTAGAACTCGCGCATCCGGGTGAGCGTGAGCTGGACGAGTGCATGATCACGCATCGCGCAGATGCCGGCCGGTCAGAGACACGAACACGTCTTCCAGCGTGGCGTGGTGGGTGGTGAGCAGCGTGAGCTCGGCGCCCTGCTGCTCGACCGCCTGCAGCAACCGCGGGACGGCCCGATGCACTTCCTTCACGGTGAGCGCGATCCGGTCGTGAATGAGGCGGCTGGACGTCGCGCCCGTCAGGCGCGCCACCTCGTCGGGCGCGGGGCGATCCTGCCCCGGGGCGAGCGCGTACTCGACGACGTGGTCGGCCCCGAGCGACGCGATGAGCGCCGCGGGCGTTCCGAGCGCGATCACCTTGCCGTGATCCATGATCGCCACCCGATCGCACAGCCGCTCCGCCTCCTCCATGTAATGGGTCGTAAGCAGCACGGTCCCACCCCCCGCCCGGAACCGCCCGATGACGTCCCAGAGCTGGCGGCGGGACTGGGGATCGAGCCCGGTCGTCGGCTCGTCGAGAAACAGCAGGTCGGGCCGGCTGACGAGGGCGCAGGCCACCGCCAGCCGCTGTTTCTGACCCCCCGAGAGCTTGCCCACCCAGGAGCCGCGCTTCTCTTCCAGCGCCACCAGCTCGAGGACCTCGTCCACCGTGTGCGACGCACGGTAGAAGCTCCGGAACAGCTGGAGGGTCTCTGCGACGGTGAGTTTCTCGCCGAGCTGCGTCTCCTGCAGCTGGATGCCGAGCCGCTCCCGCAGCGCCCGGCCGCCGGCACCGTCGCTCCACCGCATCCCCAACACCTCGACCTCCCCCTCGTCGGCGGGGGTCAGCCCCTCCAGAATCTCGATGGTCGTGGTCTTGCCGGCACCGTTCGGTCCCAGGAGGCCGAAGCACTCCCCCGCTTCGACCGTCAAGTCGAGCCCGGCCACGGCGACGACGGGAGGCGAGGGATAGCGCTTGACGAGACCGCGTGCCCGGATGGCCGGGGGCGAGATGGAGGCGGGCGAGAGTGGAGTGCGGACCGGTGCTGTTACGATGGTTTCTTCTCGTCCATCGCGGACTTCAACGACTGGTCGAGCTGCATGGTGAGGCTGGTCACGCCTTCCAGCAGGCCCCGGATCTTGAAGTTGATCCCGCCGCCGCCCCGGCTGGCGAGCACGGCCAGCGCTCCCGCGGTATCCCCGAGCGTCCCGACGCTGGCGGTCAGGGCGCGCTGCCGCAGCTGGGACAGCTCGCGAGCGATGGTGCCGCAGAGGTTGTCGATCACCTTGCCCTTGGCGGCACGGTTCGAGTCGAGCTCGTTCACGAGGCGCTTCACGTGCTCGACGACCTGTTGGAAGTGCCTGATCTCCTCGATCCGCCGCACCTGGTTGGGCGAGAGCTTTTCCGCCATGCGTCAGCGCAGCGCTTCGGCCAGGACGCGCCCGTCGAGTAGCGACAGCGGCGTGAGACCGAGCAGGCGAGCGAGCGTGGGCGCGATGTCCACCGTGGCGGCCCGCCCCGTGTACGTCCCCGGCTTCACGCCCCGCCCCCACAGAATCAGGGGCACGTGCGCGTCCAGCTCCGACGGCTGGCCGTGCATGGCGATGGGGAAACCGTCCCACACGGAATACTCCTTCAGCGTGACGACCAGCACGACGCCCGCGTCGGGCGCGAGGTGGTGCAGCCAGCGCCGCGCCACCGCATCGGTCGCCGTATCCGCGCGGGCGAGCTCGGCCGGCCCATTCACCCGCGCCACGCCGGGAACCGCGAGGATCCGGGCCGTGAGGCTCTGCAATACGCTGTCGACGCTCACGCCGGCGGCGGTCAACCGGCCGTTGTCCTGGAGGAACAGCATGCCGGTGTCGAAGGCGAGCCAGGCCCGCGGCGGGGTCGCCCCCGCGAGCTGGTCGAGCTGGCGATTGGTCGCGGCCACCAGCGAGTCCAGCGACACGCGTGTGGCGTCGGCGTGGCCCCGCTGGCGCGAGACTTCGGGGTACGGCGTGACGCCATGATCGGCAGTCAAGGCGATGAGGACCCCGCCGCGGCCGTACCGCCGGAACAGCGTTCCCAGGAACCAGCCGAGGTAGCGGTCCAACCGCAGCACCTGGTCGTGCAGCTCCCGGGAATCCGGGCCGAACGCGTGTCCGATCGCGTCGGTTGACGAGAGGCTCACCGCCAGGAGGTCGGTCGTGCCGCGACGGCCCAGCCGCAGCGCCTCGGCGCCGGCGAGCGCGAAGGCGAGCGTCAGGGAATCCATCCATGGCGTCCCGGCGTACACCGCCGCCGCCGCCGCGCTGTCCGTCGGGGTCTCGTACGGGAAGGTGCTCCGGCCGCGGTTCTCCCAGGGCGCTTCGTCCGGCTCGGGGTAGGACGTTTCCGAGAGCAGCAGCGTCCAGCGCGTGCCCGCCGCCTTGAAGGGCACCCGTCGCGCGTTGAAGGTCCGAACCCACGCCGGTAGCGAATCGGCGTAGTAGCGGCTGGTGGTGAACAGGCCCGACTGGTACCAGTAGACCTGCTCCTTGGCGGCGCCGACCGGCAGGATGGCGCCCCGGTCCTTGCGGCTGACCGACAGCGCGCGTGCGCGCGGGTCCTTGGCCTTCAGCCAGTCGAAGAACGCCGTGCCCCGGAACCGGCGTGGGGAGGCGCCCGGCCCGTTGGGCGCCGCGAGCAGCGGCGCCGCCGTGTCCTGCACCCCGGCCGCGTTCGTCAGGATGCCGGTGTGCGCCGGCCAGCGGCCGGACAAGACGGTCGCGTGTCCCGGGGCCGTCTCGGTCAGCGCGTGATCCTGATAGGCGCTGGCGAAGACCGCCCCCTCGGCGACGAGGGTCGGGAACCCGCCGACGAGCTGCGACTTCCAGCGCTCCAAGTAGTCGGGCCGGAGCTGGTCCACCGTGATCATCACGACCAGCTTGGGCCGCTGCTGGGCGGCGAGCGGGCGCAGCGGGAGGGGGGCGACGGCAACGCCGAGCACGGCGCAAGCGCGGAGTAAGGGTCGAGTCATGCCTTAATTGTAGCCGCTGCCGGACGTTCGCGCGGCTCGCGGAACGCGAGGAGACCGGCGACCGCCACGATGACCGCGGCCATGGAGAAGGGGACGCCATGCCCCAGTTTGTCGAACACGATGGTCGCACCCACGGGACCGAGGATGCTCATGATACCCCGGAAGGTCTGTTGGGCCCCCATGATGAGCCCCAGCTCGTGCTTCTCGGTGCGCTGGCTCACGAGGGAGGTGGAGGCCGGGAAGAGGAGCGCGGTTCCCACCGGGGCGAGCACCAGGAAGAGAATGAAGAGCAGCATGGCCGGTGCCGCCGGCATGAGGGCGGCGGGGAGGGGCATCAAGGCGAGCCCCAGACCGAGCAGGATCGTGCCGGTCTGCATTGTCCGCACTTCGCCGAAGCGCTCGTTGAACCAGCCGACCAACCACACGCGCATCAAGACGCCGACGATGCCGAAAATCGGAAAGAAGTAGCCGATGGTCTCCTCGGTGACGGCATAGGTGCTCTTGAGGTACAGCGCGAGCACGCCGATCAGGACGTTCAAGGCCAGCATCCCCACGACGTAGATCCAGATCACGCGATGGGCGGGGAGCGTCGGCTGGCGGAGGATGTCCCACAGAGCCTGCCCGACGGAGCGCCCGGATCCCGGCGGGAGGTGGCGCCCGCTCGGGGTCGTCGTGTGGCCCCGGAGCACGTGCGACTCCGACAGCCACTTCCACGCGAACGCCACGCTGACCAAGACGAGGGCTGCGCCCACGGCGCCTGGGACCGCCGTCCCGAACCGCCGAGCCACCGAGCCGATCACCGGGCCGATGACCACGCCCGCGCTCGTGGCCGCCGAGAGCCAGCCCAGCGCCTTGGCGCGCTCGGCAGGCGCCATGGTGTCCGCGACGTACGCCTGCGCCACGCCGGTTGTGCCCCCGCCCAGCCCCTGCACGATGCGGGAGGCGAACAGCATCCACAGCGAGTCCGCGAACCCGAAGATCAGGTATGCGAAGGCGGAGGCGCCGAGGCCGATGAGCATCACGGGCCGGCGGCCGTAGCGGTCGGAGAATTTGCCCCACACCGGGGACGAGATGAGCTGGGCCACCGCGAACGACGCGATCAAGGGGCCCACCAGCCACTCCGGCGCCTGAAGCCGGAGCGCGTAGAACGGCATCAGCGGAGCCACGAGCATCAAGCCCAGCATATCCACGAAGCACACGGCCATCAGGACGGCCAGGCGCTTCATCGTCTCGCTCCGAGGCCGAGCACGAGGGCGCTCACCAGCATCAGGACCACGCCGAACGCGGCCGCGACGCCGTTCTCCGACAGCCGCAGACTCGACAGGATCTCGATGGCGATGGGCCGGGTCTCGTAGGTGTACAGGACGATGGAGGCGACGAAGTCCCCCAGCGCGGCCACGAACGCCAGGCTCGCGCCGGCCAGGAGCGCGGGCCGGAGCTGCGGCAGCGTCACCCGGCCGAGGGTGCGCCACCGGCCCGCGCCGAGGCTCGCGGCCGCTTCCTCGAGCGCCGGATCGAGCTGGCGGAAGCCCGCGAGCAGCGCGCGACCGGTGACGGGCAGCGCGCGCACGAAATAGGCGAGGGGCAGGATCAGCGCCGTGCCCACGAGCACCCACCGAAACGGCGGGGCGGAGACGCTGAACGTGGTCGCGAGCGCGATCGCGAACACCGTGCCCGGCAGCGCCCACGGCAGCGCGACGAGGCCCTCGATCACCCGGCGCAGGCGGTGCCGCCGGCGCACGACCAGCCACCCCACCGCGAGCCCCATCGCGACCGCGGCGAGCGTGCTCACGGCCGCCATCCACGCCGAGTTGACCAGCGGCCGCAACCGCTCGGCCTCGACCACCAGTCGGCGGTAGTTGTCGAGCGACAACACCGGCGGGACCGCTTCGGTGGTCCAGGTGCCGAACGGCACGAGCGACACGAGGATCAACGTGAGGTGGGGCAGGAGCAGCACGACGGCGAACACCCAGCCGGCGCCAGTCGCCAGCGCGCGGGCGAGCGGGCGGCGGATGGGCCGCGGGCGCGGCGCCGTGCCCTTCCCCAAGGCCACCAGCACGTCGTCCCCCTCGGTCCGCCGCAACACCAGGAGGCCCAGCACCGCCACCAGGGCGAGGGCGACGGTCTCGACCATGGCGAGCTCGATATCGCCGTTCAGCTTCGTGGCCACGATCTGCGTCGTCATCACCCGGAACCCGCCGCCGAAGATGTAGGGGGCGCTGAACGAGCCCAGGGCGGTCATGAACACGAGGAGCGCGGCCCCGACCAGGGCCGGCCGGAGCAGCGGGACGACGACGCGCCGCAAGGTCTCGCCCCGACCGGCGCCCAGCGCCTGCGCGGCCTCGATCATGGATTGATCGAGCTTGGCGAGGCCCGCCCGGGTGAAGAGGTAGAAATACACGTACATCGAGTAGGCGTGGACGAGGAGAATCGCGCCGGGGCCCTGCAGTCGCCAGGGCGAGTGCTCCAGCCCGAGGACGTGCTGCACCGCGCGCGCCACGAAGCCGCTCTCTCCGTACAAGAAGAGGAAGGCGATCACGCCGACCAAGGGCGGCAGGACGACGGGCAGGGCCACGAGCGCCCCCAGGGTCTTGCGGCCCGGGAACTCCAGTCGTTCGAACAGGAAGGCGAGCGGGATCCCGATCGCCCCGGCGAGCGCGACGCTCGCCAGGGAGATCCACACGCTCGCCCACAGCGCGTGCCACTCGCCCGGGGCACCGAGGAACGCCCGGATCGCGGGCGCATGCGCCGCATCGCGCGTCACGACGAGGAACGGAAAGAGCACCAGCCAGGCGAGCAGCCCGGCGCACCGCACCCCCCCACCGGCTCCCCCCCCCC
>JBOHSA010000172.1:0-19156 GCA_050732995.1 Gemmatimonadales bacterium
GACCCCAGGTCCCGCAGCGCCTGCGTGGCGTGCTCGACCCACTTCCGCGCGTCCGGACCCTTGGGAGGATGGGCGAGGAACGTCCGCAGGTGCTGCGCCGCGCCATCAGGGTCGCCGCGCTTCAGCAGCAGGAACGCCAGTCCGTAATGCGCGCCGGCGAGCCCCGTGTCCAGCTCCAGGGCCCGACGGTAGTGCCGGATGGCTTCGTCCAGCCGCCGCGTTTTGGTGAACGCGATCGCCATGTTCTGCAGGATGCGCGCGTCGTTCGGGTGATCGCGCAGCGCCAGGCGGTACGACGTGAGCGCCGCGTCATAATCGCCCTGGCGCTCCAGGGCGAGCGCCTCGTTCAGGTAGTCGAGGCGTTGGGGCGCGATCTCGTCGCCGGATGTGCCGCCGAACAGACGGCGCCAGAAACCCATGGGCCGAAAATAGCTTGCGGTCTCCGACGTTCGCAATGTAGCTTCCCTCCCCATGCCGACCGTCCCCCCGTTCCCCTCGCCCCGCGGCATGCGCACGGGCCGCAGGACGCCGCACGGCGTCCTGCCCGTCGACTGGCCGTTCTTCGGCGAGCTGTGCCGGGCGCTCGCGCTCAAGATCTTCCGCGAATACGACCCGCAGGTCGTGATCGGCATCGCTAAGGCGGGCGTCATTCCGGGAGCGGTCGTGGCGAGCATCCTGCAGCGCGAGTTCGCGTCCATCTCCATCACCCGGGATTCCCCCGGTGTGCGGCCGGCCGTGATCGCCGGGCCGCCGCGGCTGGTGACGGGCAAGCGGGTCCTCATCGTCGACGAGACCTGTGACTCCGGCGACACCATGAAGCTCGCGCTCGCCGCCGTGCGCGACCTGCAGCCCGCCGCGGTCAAGACGGCCGTCTCGTTCCGCACCGGGGACTACCAGCCGGACTTCCACGCCTTGGAGACCGACAACTTCATCATCCTCCCCTGGGACCGCGAGGTCATCATCGACGGGGAGATCGTGGTTCGTCCCGATTACGCCGAGAAGCTGCGGGATCTGGGGCTTTGAAGGATCGCCTGGCGCAGGCGCTCGCTGCCTCGCGCGCCGACTACACCGAAATCCGCATCGAACGCAGCTGGGCAAGCGCCGTGGCCTTCCGGGGGCGGCGGCTCGAGTCCGCCACGGTCAGCGAGGACCAGGGCGGCTTCGTTCGGGTCCTGAACCGCGGGTGCGGCTGGGGCCTGGCTTCCGTCACGTCGCTCGATCGGCTGTCCGAGGCGGTGCGGCGGGCGCACGCGCTGTCCCTCGCCGTCCGGCTGGACGAGCCCATCCACTTGGCCGAGGTCGCGCCCCGCCAGGCCGACGTGGCGCTCGAGCTGGATGGGGACGTCCGGGGCGTCTCACTCGCCGAAAAGAAGCGGCTGCTCGAGGCGTACAACGGCGCAATGCTCGCGGTGAGCGACCGCGTGGTCGACACGCAGGCCAGCTACCACGACGAAGTGAGCGAGGTCTGGTACGCGAACTCGGACGGCACGCTCCTCTCCGAGCTCCGGCCGGAAATCGTAATCTCGGGCGTCGCCGTCGCCCGGCGCGATGGGACGATCGAAAAGGGCCTCGAGTCGGTTGGGCTGCGCCGGGGATGGAACAGCGCCCGCGACCACACGGCCGCCTTTCGCCGGGCGGCGGAGCGCGCCGTCGGCCTGCTGGACGCCCCGGGCGTCACCGGCGGCACGTATCCCGTGATCCTCGATCCCGAGCTTGCCGGCGTCTTCATTCACGAGGCCTTCGGCCACCTCTCCGAAGCGGACTTCGTGTACGAGAACCCCCAGGCGCGGGAGATGATGACGCTCGGCCGCCGCTTCGGGCGCCCGGTGCTCAACGTCGGGGACAACGGCGCCGAGCCGGGACTGCGCGGCACCCTCCCATTCGACGACGAGGGTACCCCGACGCAGAACACCCCCTTGATCCGCGAGGGCGTCCTGGTCGGACGGCTCCACTCGCGCGAGACGGCCGCGCGCATGGGCGAGCGCCCGACCGGCAACGCGCGCGCGCTGTCCTTCCGGCACCCGCCGATCGTGCGGATGACCAACACGTATATCGGCAATGGTGCGGGGACCTTCGAGGACCTGATCCGGGACGTCGACCTGGGCGTCTACGCCTGCGGCGCGTTCGGGGGTCAGACGATGCTCGAGAGCTTCTCCTTCACCGCCGCCTACGGCCACATGATCCGCAACGGGCGCGTCGCAGAGCTGGTCAAGGACGTCGTGCTCGCCGGCAACCTGTTCCAAACGCTCGACCGGATCGAGCGCATCGCGGGCGACTTCCAGTGGAACCAGCTGGGCGGCGGGTGCGGCAAGGGAGGACAGTTTCCGCTGCCGGTCACCGAAGGCGCCCCGCACGTGCGGATCGAGGAGGCGCTGGTGGGCGGCGACGTTCCGGCGTGATCGAGCGGGTGCTCGACCTCGCCCGCCGGCGCGCGGCCGCGGCGGACGCGTACTGGCGGCGAGGAGAGTCCACCTCGATCACCTTCGAGGCCGGGCGCCTCAAGGCCGGCGCTGTCGCCGAAGCGGCGGGCATCAACCTCCGCGTGGTGAAAGACGGCCGCGTGGGCGGGGCCGGCTCGACGGCCGTCGACCCGTCCGCTCCCGACGGCGTGAGCGAAGGGCTCGTCGCGCGCGCCTGCGCGTCGGCCGAGCTGGGGGAGGTCGTCGACCTGGCGTTCCCGGGCCGATCGCCGTCGCCAGCCGCCAGACCCCGCGTCCAGACCTACTTCGATCGCGCCGCCAATGCCTCGCTCGACGAGCTGACCACCCTCGGCCGCCGCCTCGTCGAGCGGCTGGCGCGCGAGGGCTGCCAGGTCAACGTCAGCGTCGCCCGCGACACGGTCGAGACCCGCGTGGCCAACACGGCCGGCGCGGACGACTTGTACCGCTCCACTTCGGTCAGCGTCTCCGCCGACCTCACCCGGATCGCGGGCGACGACGTGCTGATGATTTACGATTACCATATCGCGGCCGACTTGCCGGCCGAGGCGACGCTGGACGCGCTGGCCGGCTCGATCGAGCAACGATTGACGGCGGCCCTCACCATCGTCGAGTCTCCCGAGGGCGCGCTGCCGGTCGCATTCACGCCCTCGGGCCTCGCGGTCGTGCTGTTACCGCTGGAGCAGGCGCTGTCGGGGAAATCGGTCGTGCAGGGCGTCTCGCCCCTGGCCGGCCGGGTGGGGGACCAGGCGTTCGATCCGGTGTTCTCGCTCACCGACGACCCCCTCGCCCCGGGCCGTCCGGGCTCGCGCCCCTTCGACGACGAGGCGGTGCCCTCGGCCACCGCCGCCCTCGTGGAGCGAGGCGTCGTACGGCGGTTCGTCTACGATCTCGAGACCGCGTCGCGGGCCGGCACGCAGAGCACGGGACACGGGCATCGCGGGGTCTTCGGGAAACCGCGCATCGGGTACACGAATCTGGTTCTGGGGGACGGGGAGCGGGCGAAGGGTCAGGGGGGAGGGGAGGGGGGGCCGGCGTCGTCGCCGCTCGGCGGGGGGCTGCTCGACCGAATGGGGGGAGGGGAAGGGGAGGGCCTGCTCGTCGACGAGCTGATCGGCGTGGGGCAGGGGAACGTCATCGGAGGGGCATTCAGCCACCCTGTGGGACTTGCCTATCGGGTGCGGCGGGGCGAGGTCGTCGGGCGGGTGAAGGACGCGGCGATCGCGGGCAATGCCTACGAACTGCTCAAGCGGATCGGCGGCTTCGGCACCGACGGGCGCTGGCTCGGCTCGCGTTGGGCGCCGTCGGTGCTGCTCGAGGGAGTGGGCGTCGCCCGACGGTAGGCGTCACCGTCTCAGGTCTGCAGGGCTTCCTCGTAGGTCTTCCCCTCCGTCATCCGCTCGTACACGCGCTGGAGGGTCTCCGGGGTGGCGGTGAGGAAGCGGCACCGGCCGTCGCTCTTGCTGCGGCACTCGACCTCCATGACGGCCACGGGCTCGCCGGACAGCCGGCCCAGGAAATCCGTCAGGAGTCCCGCGGAGAAGAAGCACATCGGCGCTTGGGCGGCGCCGGGCTCGGCCTCGGACCAATCGATCGAATCGACGGCCAGGGCGGCACCCGGCAGCGGGGAGACGGTCAACGAGCCCCACCCCGCCGCCTGAAAGAACCGCGAGAGCACGTCGTTGAGACGAGCGGCGTCGAGCTCTTCTGGCCGGTCCACGCCGGCACCTCCGGGGAGCCAGGCGCAGAACGCCCGATAGATGCTCTCGCCGGCGGCGTAGCCCGTTTGCTGGAGGATCGCGATGGCCTGCTCCGGGGCATATGTCTGGAGGTTCTGATGGAGAGCCCGCAGCCCGTCACGCCCGATGCTCAGGCCGTCGACCTGGGAAGGCGGCCGGGAGGCTGCGGCGGGTGGGTGGGCGGTCATCCGGGAGGCCAACTTAAGGCCGCCGGTGCAGGCGGCGCAACAGTTCCGCCTCGTCGATCACGGGGACGCCCAGCGCGCGGGCTTTTTCCAGCTTGGAGCCGGCATCGGCGCCGGCGACGAGCGCGGTCGTCTTGCGCGACACGTTGTCGGTGACGTGGCCCCCGGCCGCCTGGATCAGCTCCGCCGCTTTCTGACGCGACAGGTCGGCGAGCGTGCCGGTGATCACGTAGGTCTGGCCCGCGAGCAGCCGGCCGCCGCGTTCCCCCCCCCCTTCCCCCCCCCCTCCTCCACCTTCCCCCGCTCCGGTGTCGCCGTCCGCCGCCGGCTCGGTCAGCGTGAGCCCCAGCTCCTCGAGCCGGTCGACCAGCTGACGGTTCCGCGGCTCGGCGAAGAACCCCGCGACCGCTTGCGCGATGGCGGGCCCGATGCCGCGAATCGCGGCGATCTCGTCGACCGACGCCTGGCGCAGCGCCGACATCGTTCGGAAGTGGCGCGCGAGCAGCCGAGCGCTCTGGGCGCCCACATGCCGTAGCCCCAGGGCGAAGAGCACGGTCGAGAGCGGCCGGCGCTTGGACGCCTCGATCGCCGCAAACAGCTGCCGGACCGACTTCTCGGCGAACCCGTCGAGCGCGAGCAGCCGCAGTTCGCTCTTGTCCTTCAGCGTGTACAGGTCGGCCACGTTCTCGATCAATCTGGCCTCGAGCAGCGCTCGCACCCGCTCGTAGCCCAGTCCGCGGATGTCCATGGCGTTCCGGGCGGTGAAATGCACGAGGCTCTCGAGGACGCGCCCCGGGCAGGACACGTTGGGGCAGTAGATGGCCACTTCGTCCGCGGGGCGCTCCACCCGCGCCCCGCAGACGGGACATGCGTCCGGCGGCTCGTACTCGCGGGCCCGCGGCGTGCCCGGACGGACGACGCTGCGCAGGACTTGAGGAATGACCTCCCCGGCGCGGGTGACCTCGACCAGGTCCCCTTCCCGGATGTCTTTCGCCTTGACGAGCTCGAAGTTGTGGAGGGACGCCGTCGAGACGGTCACGCCGCCGATTTCGACCGGCTCCAGCACCGCGTACGGATTGAGCGCCCCGGTCCGACCCACGTTGATCCCGAGCTTCACGAGCTTCGTCACCTGCACTTCCGGGGCGAATTTGCGCGCGATAGCCCAGCGGGGCTCGCGGTTGCCGACGGTGCCCAGCTCGGCGTGCAGCGCGCGACGGTTCACCTTGATCACGAGGCCGTCGGCGCCGTAGTCCAGGTCCGGCAGCACCGGCGCGAGCTCGGCGATCGCCTGGTGCACGGCGGGCAGGTCGGAAACGAGGCGGTGGTGCGGCTCGACGGGGAATCCCCACTCCTTCAGGCCGAGCAGGAGCTCGTGCTGGGTATCGAACGGGAGCTTTTGCCCCGGGGCCTCGATGTGAAAGCAGAAGATCCGCAACCGGCGGCGCGCGGTGATGCGGGAATCGAGCTGCCGCAGCGCGCCGGCCGTGGCGTTGCGGGGATTCGCGAACGGGGGCTCCCCTGCCTGCTGCCGCTCCTGGTTGAGACGCTCGAACCGGGAACGGGAGAGATAGACTTCCCCGCGCACTTCCATCCGCGCCGGCCACCCCTTGCCCTGGAGCCGGAGGGGGAGATCTACGACCGTGCGGAGGTTCGCGCTGACGTCTTCCCCGATCAGCCCGTTCCCGCGGGTCGCCCCGGTGACGAACACGCCGTCCTCGTAGGTGAGGCTCACGGCGGCGCCGTCGATCTTCACCTCCAGCGTGTAGCCGCCCTGTTTGACTTCGGGCGCGAGCCGCGCGTTGCGCTCCTCCCAGGCCGTGAGCTCCGCCTCGTCGAAGGCGTTCGCGAGCGAGAGCATGGGCACGAGATGCCGGTGCTTGCGAAAGGCCGGCGCGGGCTCGGCGCCGACCCGGTGGGTGGGGGAGTCCGGCGTGCGGAGCTCGGGGTGGGCGGCTTCGAGGGCCTGGAGCTCCCGGAGCAGCCGGTCGTAGTCGGCGTCCGACATGTCCGGCCGGTCCAGGATGTAGTAGGCGTGGTTCGCCCGCTCGAGCAGCCGCCGCAGCTCGGCGGCCCGCGCGGCTGCGTCGGTCACCGCCCCTTGGCTTCTTCCTGGATGACGGCCATGGCCACGCCGACCAGTCGGTCCAGCTCGTCGGCGCTGGCGCGGGGCAGGAGACCCTCCGCCCAGGCGCCTTCGCGCTGGCCGAACGCGTCGAGCAGGCGGCGGAGGAAGGCCAGCAGGGCCACGCGCTCGAGCTCCATCCGGCGCACCACCTCGCCCGTCTCCTGGTGGCGCTGGGCGAGACGCTCGTAGCGATGCGCATTGCGCAGCGCCTGGGCCGTGAGCGCCGCGACCACCTGCACGAACCGCACGTCGGCGTCCGAGAAGGTCGGGCCATCCCGGAACGTGCGCAGGAAGATCGCGCCGATCGCCACCCCCCGCCACGTGATCGGAACGACGGTGATCGATTTCACGCGGCGATTGAGCAGCTCGCCCTTCACGTGCTTCAGGCTCGGGTCGTTCGCGGCGTCCGGGATGAAGACCGTCTCACCGCTCTGCATGGCGCGCTTGAGCTCGGGGTAGCGCTCGAGATCCACCACGTAGTTACGGATCGTGGGGTCCTCGTAAGACGCCACCAGGCGGACCGACTTGCCGCCGCGCTCGGCGAGGAAAATCGAGCAGCGATCGAGCCCGAACGATTCCCCCAGCTTGCGGGCGATCGCTTGGAGGATGTCGATGAAGTGCAGCGAGCTCGAGATCTCCTTCAGGATCTCGATCACCGCGAGGAGATGCTTGCGCTCGTGCTCCAGGTCGGCGATGCGCGCCGCCAGGCGCTCGCCTTCGGCGGTGGTGAGGGCCGAGGAGATGGTCATGGCATAGTTTGCCCTGTCGGCGGAGGGCCCGTCAAGCTAGCTTCGGTCCCCATGCGCACGCTCGTCTTCGGACTCGTCGTCGCCGCCGGCACGCTGCACGCCCAGGCCCGGGCCGCGCCCGGTGTTCCGGCAGCGCCGATCGGGCAGTGGACCCCCGTGGCGGAGCTTCCCGGCATGGGCCGGGCGGTTGATACCGGGGCCGTGGCCGCCCGCCGCCGGGCGCTCGCCCGCCGCATCGGGCGCGGCGTCGTCTTGATTCCCGCCGCCCATCAGCGCGACCTCGAGCGGGACTACCTCCAGGACAACGATTTCCGGCAACACAACACGTTTTTCTACTTCACCCAGCTCGAGACCCAGGACGCGTGGCTGGTCCTTACGGCGCGCGGCCCGGATTCGGTCGACACGGAGCTGTTCTTGCCGCCGCGCGATCCCGCCGAGGAGCGCTGGACGGGCCTGCGCCTCGGGCCCGACGCCGCAGCCGCGCGGCTCAGCGGGATCCCGGCCGTGCGGCCCACGGACTCGCTCGAGCGCCGGCTCCAGCTCGCCCGTGCCCGCGCCCGAGGGCCGGTCTACGTCCCGCTCGAGCAGACGACCCGGGACGAGCGGCGCATCGTCGATCTCGTCTTCGGAGGGCGCGACGTCCGCAACCTCCGGCCGATCGCGGACTCGCTGCGGCTGATCAAGGACGCGGATGAGCTCACCCGCCTCCGCCGGGCGGTCGACATCAGCGTCGCGGGGCACGTCGCCGCCATGCGGGCGGCCCGGCCCGGGATGCACGAGTACGAGCTGGAAGCCGAGCTCGAGGCCGGGTTCCGCCGGAACGGCGCCGACCGCGTGGGTTACCCGTCCATCGTCGGGAGCGGGCCCAACAGCACGATGCTGCATTACGATGTGAACCGCCGGCGCACGCAGGACGGCGACCTCGTCGTCATCGACGCCGCGGCCGAGTGGGGGCAGTACACCGCGGACATCACCCGGACCTTTCCGGTCAACGGCCGCTTCACGGCGCGCCAGAAGGCGATCTACGATCTCGTGCTCGGCGCTCAACAGGCGGCCTTCGACGCCGTCAAGCCGGGGGTTACCATGGCCGAGCTCGATCGCGCATCCCGATCCTTCATGCGCCAGCACTCCGGCACGCTCTGCGGCGCGCAGACCTGCGATGCCTACTTCATTCACGGCCTGGGGCATTGGATCGGGATGGACGTGCACGACGTGGGAGATTACGCCACTCCACTCGCGCCGGGCATGGTCTTCACCATCGAGCCGGGCATCTACCTGCCGGACGAGGGGTTGGGGGTGCGGATCGAGGACGACGTGCTGGTCACCCGGGGCGGCGCCGAGTGGCTGTCGCGGGGTGCCCCGCGGACGACCGAGGACATCGAGCGACTGATGCGCGGCGCTGGAGGACGCTAGGTCTTGTCCCTTTGGGTGCGGATCTCCTCGAGAAACAGGACGGCTTCCTCCTTGTAGCGATGATCCATCACGTCGCCGATGGGCAGCGTCGCGATGTCGGTCAGCTGGTCCCGCGCCTTGCTGTACTGCTCGAGATCGGCGTAGACCTCCGCCAGCTCGAGGCGATGGTAGATGTTCCGGGGGTTCAGGGCCACGGCTTTTTCGAGATAGCGGACGGCGTCCTCCCACCTGGCGAGGCCCATGAACCCGCCGCCGAACAGGGTTTTCGCGAAAAACCGCTGGAGGCCCGACAACCGCTTCACCTCGGCGTGCCAGGCGCCCAGCACGTGGTAGGCGCCGTCGTGCGTCGAGTCGAGCGCCACGGCCCGCATGGCTTCGTCATGGATGACCTTGGCGAACCGGACGCGCTCCTTGCTGCCTTTGGTGCGCGACAATCGGCCCAGCACCATGGCGACGACGTAGTGGCCCTCCGCGCCGTCCGGCCGGGCGCGCCCGGCCGCTTCGGCGTAGCCGCGCCCCACCGTGTACAGGCTGTCGCGGTGCCGCTTGTCGGCGTCACCGTCCCCCTCGATCTGTTTGGCCACGTCGGCGATGGCGCGCGCCGCTTTCCACAGCGCCTCGTAGTTCGTCCAGTCGGCGGCGATCGCGGCCTGGTAGTGCGTCCGCGCCGCGTCCGGATGGAGAGCTGCGTGGGCGCTGTCGCCCGCGGCGATGTGCTCCGCGGCGGTCTGGGCGCTGAGCGGCGTGATCGCGAGCGGCAGCGCGAGGAGGGACGACAGGAAGCGCATCGAGGGCTCCGGGCTGGTGGGGCGGCGGCTGAATGATCGTCGTGCCCCTGATCGAGCGCAAGCGCGACGGCGGCGCGCTCACCCCGGAGGAATGGTCCGCGCTGGTCGCGGAGTACACGGCAGGCCGCGTCCCCGACTACCAGATGTCGGCGCTCCTGATGGCGGTCTGTCTCCGCGGCCTCGAGCGCCAGGAGCTCGCCGCCCTCACCGACGCCATGCTCGCCTCCGGGCAGCGCCTGTCGTTCGACGGCTGGGCCACGCCGCGCATCGACAAGCACTCGACGGGGGGCGTGGGCGACAAGGTCTCGCTCGTCCTGGCGCCGCTGGTGGCGGCGTGCGGCGTCGCGGTCCCGATGATGTCCGGCCGGGGGCTCGGCCACACCGGCGGGACGCTCGACAAGCTCGAGGCGATTCCCGGTTTCCGCACCGGCCTCTCACTTGCCGACGCGAAGGCGCAGGTGCAGAAGCTCGGGTGCGCTCTCATCGGTCAGACCCCCGAGATCGCGCCCGCCGACCGCCGGCTCTACGCGTTGCGCGACGTCACGGGCACCGTCGCGGCGATCCCGCTCATCGCCGCCAGCATCATGTCCAAGAAGTTGGCCGAAGGGCTCACGGGACTCGTGTTGGACGTGAAGCGCGGCGGCGGCGCGTTCCTGCCCCGGCTGGACGACGGGCTGGAGCTGGCCCGCACGATGATCGCGCTGGGCGAGGACCGCGGCTGCCCGACCATCGCGTTGCTGACGGCGATGGACCGGCCGCTCGGGCGCGCCTGCGGGAACGCCCTGGAGACGGAGGAAGCGATCCTCGCGCTGCGGGGCGAAGGGCCTGAAGATCTCATGGAGGTCACCTACGCCCTCGGCGTGGAGATGCTGCTGGCGGCCGGCATCGAGAAGACCAGCATCAAGGCGCGCAAAAAGCTCGCCGCCGCGCTCGGCTCGGGCCTCGCCGCCGAGAAGTTCGAGCAGATCATCGAGGCCCAGGGGGGCAACCCGAAAGTGGTCGAGGATCCCTCGGTGTTGCCCCAGGCTCAGGCGGTGGAGGTGTTCGCGGCCCCGCGAACCGGCGTCGTGCAACGGGTCGAGCCCCGCGACATCGGCCGCGCCGTCGTGGCGATGGGCGGCGGTCGACTGCAGGTCGAGGATCCGGTGGACCCGACGGTCGGGTTCGTGCTCACCGTGAAGCCGGGAGACAAGGTCCTCCAGGGCGAACCCATCGCGTCGGTATTCGCCCGGGACGACGCCGGCATCCGGCTCGGGTTCGAGACGCTCGCGCGGGCGATCACGATCGTCGACAAGCTCACGGAGAAGGCGCTACCGCTGGTCTCGCATCGCGTGACCAAGGCGGGTGTCGAGGAGCTGGTGCGGGGGGGAGGAGGGCAAGGGGGGGTGGGCTCGGCGCGAAAGGGAAAGTCATAGCGGGGCCGGACGGCCCTGCTCACTCCGCGACGCGGTCCAGCACGTCCCGGAGCTCTTCCAGCTTGAAGGGCTTGCGCAGCACCGGCCGCTCCGAGCGTTGGAGCTGGTCGCGTGTGGAGGTCGAGATCGAGTCGCCCGTGGTGAACACCAGGCGCCGCTCCCGGCCCCGGCCTTCCGCCCGTAGCTCCTCGAACAGATCGAAGCCGGTGTGCGCCTCGTCGAGATGCACGTCCACCACCAGGGCGTCGTAGCGGATGTCAGCCGCCCGCAGCCGGGCGAGCGCTTCCTCGAAGCCGGACGCGCTCGTCACCGAGTGCCCGAGCCGCTCGGCCATGCGCGCCATCCCGCGGCGTACGCTCTGCTCGTCCTCAACCACGAGGATCGCGAAGCGCCGGGCGGCCGGTCGGAAGCCGATCGGCTCGGCGGGCTGCGGGGCGGCCTCTTCCGTCGGGAGCTCGAGGACCAGCCGGGCGCCGCCCCCCTCGATGTTCTCCATCCACATCCGGCCGCCCATGCTCTTCACCAGGCCGAAGCTGATGGCGAGCCCCAGCCCGGTGCCCGCCTCCCCCTTGGTCGTGAAAAACGGCTCGAAGACGCGCTCCAACACCTCCGGAGGCACGCCGGGCCCCGTGTCCTCCACTTCGACCACGGCGTGGTCGTCGGTGCGTCGGGCCGTGATGAAGATCTTACCCGGCCGCCCGGCGCTCTCGATCGCCTGCTGGGCGTTCACGATGGCATTGAGCAACACCTGCTGGAGCTCCTGTGGGTCCCCCAGGACCGGTGGCACCTGATCGGAAATACGCACGACCGCCTGCACGCGCGCCTTCTTCAGGGCACTGCGGTGCAGGGCGAGGACCCGATCCAGGATATCCTGGAGGTCGAGCGCCATGGCCTGCCGGGGCCGCTGGCGCGCGAAGTCGAGCAGCGTCTGGACGACGCGCCCGGCGCGGATCGCTTCCGTATGGATGATCTCGGCGCTCTCCTTCTGCTCCGGAGTATTCGCGTCCACACCCAGCAGCTCCGCGAAGGCCGAGATCGCGGCGAGCGGATTGTTCAATTCGTGCGCCACGCCGGACACCAGGGCGCCGAGTTGCGACAGCCGGTCGGCTTGGAGGAGCTTCCGTTGCAGCAACACCTCGCGTGACACGTCCACGCCGACAAAGAACAGCTTGGCGCTTTCCTGGGCGGGCGCGACATTCACGATCACCGCGTCCACCTCGTTCGTCGGCTCGCCGGCGAAGTCGATCGCGAACCGGAAGCGCTGCTGATTGCTGGTCGCGTCGCGCAGGGCGGTGGCCAGGGCGGGCCGCTGCGTCGGCACGGCCCATTCGGCGAGCGAGCGACCACGCAGCGAGCGCGGCTCGGGCACGCCCAGCAGGTCGGCGCCCGGCGGGTTCGCCTCCAGGATTTGTCCGTCCACCGAGAGCACGAAGGCCGGGTTGGGGAGGGCCTCGAACATTTGGCGGTAGAGCCGGCGCTCGCTCTCGAACGCCGTCAGGATCTGCGCGGCGCGGGATTCCGGATCGATCTCGTCCCGCACTTGCCAGAACTGCAGGACGAGGTAGTTGCGCAGCGCCCGCGTCACACGGGTCTCGAATACCAGCCCGTGGAATTCGGGCGCCCGCGCGGGCGTGACGAAGCTGCGGGGCGTTCCGTCGGCCAACACGTCCTGGAGCACGCGCTCGACGTGCGACCCCTTGGCGGTGGGGAAGACGACCCAGAAGTTCTGTCCCAACACCCGGTCGGCCGGTAGCCCGGTAATGGTCGCGGCCCGCGCGGTCCATTCCGTGACGGTCCAATCCGGAGCGATCGCGACGACGCCGACGTCCAGGCTTTCGAGCAACGTCTTCGGGTCCAAATCGGCCACGGCCCCGTCCCTCCTGGCAAGCACAAAACCCCGTCAGCCGCCCGTGGGCGCGACGGGGCCCTCTTACTCTACCCTCTACCGCGTTGCCTTGAAGATTCAGTACCTAACCGCTGGTAACACTTATTGGATCGGCGGGCTCCCTTGTCAAGCGACGGCCCGGCGGGCTGCCTCAGCTGGTGATCTCACTCACACTTGCGGCGGGTTCTGGGTCCCCGGGCCCCACTCCCGGATGTCCGACTCGTCCGCGGCCTCGCGGACCTCCCGTTCGGCCTCGTCCAGCTCCGTATAGTCGATGTCCTCGTGCGGGTGGCGGTGCGCGGTCGGCTCGGGCGCGTCGCCGCGGCCGCCGAGCACGAACCAGGCGAGGAGGGCGAGCAGCAGGGCGAAAACGACGAGGGTGGCGGTCGCGCTCAGACGTCCAGATTGCGCACGAACTTCGCGTTTTCTTCGATGAACTTCCGCCGCGGCTCGACCTCGTCCCCCATCAGCGTCTCGAACAAGTAGGACGCCTGCGCGGCGTCTTCCATCTCTACCTTGAGAATGGTGCGGGTGGCCGGGTCCATGGTGGTCTTCCAGAGCTGCTCCGGGTTCATCTCGCCCAGCCCCTTGTAGCGCTGGATCATGACGTTCCCATGGGCTTCGGCGCCGTTGGACAGGCGCTTCACATAGCCATCGCGTTCCTTCTCGTCGTAGGCGTAGAACTCCTCTTTCCCCTTCGCCACCCGGAAGAGCGGCGGCTGCGCGATGTAGATGTACCCGGCTTCGATCAGCTCCTTCATCTCCTTGTAGAAGAAGGTGAGGAGCAGAGTGCGAATGTGGGCGCCGTCCACGTCGGCGTCGGTCATGATGATGATCTTGTGATACCGCGTGTCGTCGATCTTGAAGTCTTCGGCCACGCCGGTGCCGATCGCCGTGATGATCGTGCGGATTTCTTCGTTGGAGAGGATCTTGTCGATCCGGGCCTTCTGCACGTTGAGGATCTTGCCGCGCAGCGGCAGAATGGCCTGGAAGCTCCGGTCGCGGCCCTGCTTGGCGGAGCCGCCGGCTGAGTCACCCTCGACGAGATACACTTCGCACAGCTTCGGGTCGGTCAGGGAGCAGTCGGCGAGCTTCCCGGGGAGCAGGCCGCCGTCGAGGGCGTTCTTGCGGCGCACCAGCTCGCGAGCCTTGCGCGCGGCCTCGCGGGCCCGCGCCGCGCTGATCGCCTTGGCGATGATCGCCCGCGCGACGCTCGGGTGCTCGTCGAGGAACGCGCCGAGTGCGTCGTTCACCACGCTCTTCACGATGCCCTCGACCTCGGAGTTCCCCAGCTTGGTCTTGGTCTGCCCCTCGAACTGCGGATCCTTCACCTTCACGTGGAGCACGCACGTCAGGCCCTCGCGGATGTCGTCACCCGTGAGCGTGAAGTCCTCTTTCTTGAGGAGCCCGTCCGTTTTCGCCCATTCGTTGATGGTGCGGGTGAGCGCGGCCTTGAAGCCGGTGAGAAGGGTGCCGCCCTCGTGCGTGTTGATGTTGTTGACGAACGAGAACGTGTTCTCGTTGTAGCCATCGTCGTACTGGATCGCCCCCTCGACCTCGACGCCTTCCCGCGTGGCCTCAAAGGTGATCGGTTTCGGATGCAACGGCCGGCGCGTGCCCAGCAGCCACTTCACGAACTCCGCGAGCCCGCCCTTGTAGAAGTAGGTCTCGTCCTTCAACTGGCCCTTGCGCTCATCCTTGAGCGTGATGGTCAGGCTCTTGTTCAGGAAGGCGAGCTCGCGCAGCCGGTTGGACAACGTACCGTAGTCGAACCGGCTCTCGATGAAGATCGTCGAATCGGGTCGGAAGGTGACGGTGGTCCCGGTGCCCTTCGCCTTCCCGATCACCTCGAGCTGTTTCGTGGTGTCCCCGCGCTCGAACGCCATGTGATGACGCTTGCCGTCGCGATCGACCCAAACCTCGAGCGTCTCGGAGAGGGCGTTCACCACCGACACGCCGACCCCATGCAAGCCCCCCGACACCTTGTAGGTGCTCTTGTCGAACTTGCCGCCGGCGTGCAGCACCGTGAGTGCGACCTCCACCCCGGGCTTCTTCTCGGTCTTGTGGAGGTCCACCGGGATCCCACGGCCGTTATCGGCCACGGTCACGGCGTTGTCGGGATGGATCGTGACGTCGATGCGCGTGCAGTAGCCCGCCAACGCCTCGTCGACGGAGTTGTCCACGACTTCGTAGGCGAGATGGTGGAGCCCGCGCGCCGAGACCGAGCCGATGTACATCGCCGGCCGGCGCCGGACCGCCTCGAGGCCCTTCAGGACCTGAATCGAGTCGGCCTGGTAGCTGGGAGCCGCCGCTGCTTTTGGTTTGGCCATGCGTCTCTAACGTGAAAGGAGCCAGCGTATCGTGCTGATCCGACCGGTGCCGCGGCCGGCGTTGATCCGGGCCATGATCTCCGGTGTCATCAGCTGCAATTCGGTCATCCAGGCGCTGGTCGCGACCCGGACGAACAGCGTCCCGTCCGGCGCGACGCTTTCGGGCTGGGTCACCGCGGCGATCTGAGCGCCCACTAGGCGCGGCCAGTCGGGAACCACCTGCGCCTGCCCCAGCCGGCGCGCCAGCCCCGACTTCGCCAGGTAGCTCTGGAGCGCCTCGCCTACGGACTGGGGGCGGCCCGCGCGCCGCGACTTCTTCACGTCCTATCCCGCCTCTCGCCGGGCCTCACGGGAGCCACCTGGCAGACGCGCCACAGGACGTCCCGTGGCGCGTCGCGGTCCCCGCGAGAGCACTCAGACAGCCCTCTGAAAATACCCAGAAGTTATTGTCAGGTCAAGACTTACTTAAGTCGTTGGAGTCACGGAATCACCGTCACATTGTCCCCAATCGCGTGGGATAAACCGGGTAAATCTCGCGCCCGAAGCGTCACCTCCAGCCGGGTACCGGGGGCGTGGCCCGCCTGGATCGGCATGCGGAACCGGGCGCTGTAAACGCGGTCGAGCGAGGCGTCCTGGGCCAGGGTGCTGGCGTCCACCGTGAGCCACACGGAATCGATGCCGTCGGAATCTTCGACCCGGAGATCGCCCGTGAGGGTGTCGGGGGAACGCACCGTCGCGCGGTCGAGGATCAGCGTGAGCATCGGGGGCCCGGGGCGCTCCCGCTCCTCGACGCAGGCGACGAGGTAGGCGGCCACCAGGCCACCCACCAGGATCAGCGGCCGGCGAACTTCGCCACCCGTTTCACCAGGAATGCCGTCAGCCCTTCCTTCATGTCCTGGCTCGACGCGAGGAGCCCGAACAGGTTGGCCTCGAGCCGCGACCCGTCGTCGAGCGTCATGTCCAGGCCCTGATCCACGGCCTCGATGGCCAGGCGAATGGCCAACGGGCCCATCGCGAGAATGGTCCGCAGCAGCTGTTCGGTTTCGGCGAGGAGCTGGTCGGCCGGCACGACCTTGGTGACGAGCCCGATCCGGAAGGCCTCTTGGGCGTCGATCGTCTCTCCGGTGAGAATCAGCTGGAGGGCGCGGCCCTTCCCGACCAGGCGCGGGAGGCGCTGCGTGCCCGCATAGCCCGGGATGATCCCGAGCTTCACCTCGGGCTGGCCGAATTTGGCCGACTCGCTGGCGACGCGCGCGTGGCACGCCATCGCCAACTCGCACCCGCCGCCCAGCGCGAACCCGTTCACCGCGGCTAGGACAGGCTTGCCGCAGGTCTCGAGGCGCCGCAGGATCGCCTGACCGCGCAGCGCCCGCGCCTTGCCGTCGAACGGCCCCTGCTTGGCCAGATCGCCGATGTCCGCGCCGGCGACGAAGGCCTTCGGACCGGCCCCGGTCAGGATGGCGCCCCGGATCTCGGCGGTGGTGGCGATCCGCTCGATCGCGTCCCGCAGGTCCTCCATCACCTGGTCGTTGAGCGCGTTCAGCTTGTCGGGGCGGTTGACGGTCACGAACGCGACGCCGTCGCGAACGTCGAATAGCAGAGTGGCGTAGGTCATGGCTGGAATCTTATCGAGCGTTAGCTTCTTGGCCATGGCCGTCCAAGCCATCGCCTGGTCGCCTTCGGGCGCGGTGCGGATCGTCGACCAGCGCGCGCTCCCCGACGACTACGTCACGCGCGACTTGGAAACGGCCGAGGCGGTGGCGGCGGCCATCACGGCGCTGCAGCTCCGGGGCGCACCGCTGATTGGGATCGCCGCCGCGATGGGGCTCGCGGTGGGCCTGCGGGACCGGCGGGCGGCCCCGCGCGACGCGTTCCTCGCGCGACTCGAAGAGCTGGTGGTCTTGCTCGCGGCGACGCGCCCGACGGGGGTGAACCTGCGCTGGGCCCTGGATCGCATGCGCCGGGCCGCGCGGGAGGTCGCGGAGGCCGGGAGCGACAGCGGCGCGATCTGGGAGCGGCTGCGCGCCGAGGCCACCGCGATCTGGGAGGAGGACCGCGCGATGTGCCGACGGATCGGCGAGCACGGGTTGTCGCTCCTGCCCGACGGGGCGAAGGTCTTGACCCACTGTAATGCCGGGGCGCTCGCGACCGGCGGCATCGGGACCGCGCTCGCGCCGATTTACCTCGCCCACGAGGCCGGCCGGCAGGTCCAGGTATTCGTGGGCGAAACCCGGCCCGTGCTCCAGGGCGCGCGCCTGACCGCCTGGGAGCTCACGCACGCCGGCGTGCCGTGCACCGTGCTCGCCGACGCGGCGGCCGGCGCGCTCATGCGCGGCGCGCAAGTGGACCTCGTGCTGGTCGGCGCCGATCGGATCGCGATCAACGGTGATTTCGCGAACAAGATCGGCACGTACGCCCTGGCCGTGCTGGCGCTGCACCACGGCGTGCCGTTCTATTGCGTCGCCCCGTCCTCGACCTTCGATCCGGCGCTCCCGGATGGGGACGGCATGCCGATCGAACACCGCGCACCCGACGAAGTAAAGACGCTCGCCGGTCGGGCGGTCGCTCCCCCGGCGGCCGAGGCCCTCAATCCCGCGTTCGACGTGACCCCGGCACGCTACGTGACCGCGTATCTCACCGAGCGCGGCCTCTTGCAGCCGCCGTTCGGACGGAATCGATGAGCGCGGTGCTCGCGATCGACCAGGGCACCACGGGCACCACGGCGCTCGTCGTGCGCGCGGACGGACGGCTGCTCGGCCGCGGCTACCGCGAGGTCACGCAGCAGTTCCCTGCGCCCGGTCACGTGGAGCACGATGCGGAGGAGATCTTCACTATCACGCTGGCGGCGGCGCGAGACGCGCTGCGCCAGGCGGGGGTCGTGCCCGTCGCGCTCGGCATCACGAACCAGCGGGAGACGGTGTGCGTGTGGGAGCGCGACACCGGCCGTCCGCTCCACCGGGCCATCGTGTGGCAGGATCGCCGCACGGCCGGGCGCTGCGCCCAGCTCGCCAAACAACGGAAGGCCGGTCTCGTGCGCCGGCGCACCGGCTTGGTGGTCGATCCCTACTTTTCGGCCACGAAGATCGAGTGGCTGCTGGCGCACGTCCCTGGCCTGGAGCGCCGGATGCGCGCGGGCGAGGCGGTGTTCGGCACGGTGGACACCTGGCTCCTCTTCCGGCTGACGAACGGCCAGGCTTTCGCCACCGACCACACGAACGCCTCGCGCACCATGCTGTACGACATCGCTCGGCGCGCGTGGGACCCGGATCTTCTCAGGCTGTTCGGCGTGGAGCAGGCGGCGCTGCCCGAGATCCGGGAGTCGAGTGGCGCGTTCGGCGTGTGTGCGCCGGAGCACCTGGGCACACCGATGCCGGTGACCGGCATGGCCGGCGATCAGCAGGCCGCGTTGTTCGGCCAGGGGGGCTGGGTCGCGGGGAGCGCGAAGAACACGTACGGCACCGGCGCGTTCCTGCTGCTCAATACGGGGCAGCGGCGGGCCGACTCGACACACGGCCTGGTCGCCACCATCGCCTGCGGGCCGCGCGGCGAGCCGGTGTTCGCGCTTGAAGGGAGCGTGTTCATCGCGGGCGCGGCGATTCAGTGGCTGCGGGACGGGGTCGGGCTGATCGAGCAGGCGGCCGACACCGAGCGCCTGGCGCGGACGGTGCCGGACACGGGCGGCGTGGCGTTCGTCCCCGCGTTCGTGGGGCTGGGCGCGCCGCACTGGGAGCCACGGGCCCGCGGCACGATCGTCGGCCTCACGCGTGGCACCGGCCGGGCGCACCTCGCGCGCGCGGCGCTGGAAGCGATCGCGTTCAGCACCAAGGACGTCCTGGAGGCCATGGCCGCCGATGCGCACCTGCGCCTCACGGCGCTCCAGGTGGACGGTGGCGCCGCGGCCAACGACTGGTTGATGCAATTCCAGGCGGACCTGCTCGGCCTGCCGCTCGAGCGGCCCGATCTGCTCGAAACGACGGCGCTCGGGGCCGCGGGACTGGCGGGGCTCGGCGCCGGCGTCTGGCGCGCCCCGCAGGAGTTCCTCGCCGGCCGGCGGGTGACGCGGTTCACCCCGGGCGCGGGCGCCGCGGC
>JBOHSA010000173.1:0-2864 GCA_050732995.1 Gemmatimonadales bacterium
AGGTTCTTTGTGGGCAGGTACCCTCCGCCGAACGCGAAAACGTTCACGGCCGAGACCTGGCCCCACCCCGGGGCTGCGACAGCCAACGCAAGCGCTGCCCCGACGACGGCGATTCGACCCCGTGCGCCCATGCTTCCGCTCCTTGAACGAGTTGACGATGAGGGCAACGTTGACCCTGTGGAATATGGTGCGCCTAGGTGCCCGAGGCTACATTCCTTGCGCTCCTTGCCGGTCAACTCGTGAAACAGCAGCCATGAGCGTGACCGCAGTCTTCCTGCCCACAGACTCCGGCCGACAGGCCGAGGCCGACCTGCTGCTCTGTTGCGCCCGCGCGCGCCTCGAGCCCGCGCGGGCGGAGCACCTTAACACCACCGCTCGGCGGCCGCTCGACTGGCAGTGGGTGCTGCACATGGCGCGCCTGCACGGCGTCCTACCACTGGTCCACCGGCACGTGAGCGCGGCGACCGGCGACGTCGTGCCCGCGCCCGTGCGAGAGCACCTGCGGCAGGAATCTCTGGGCTCGGCCCGCCGCAACCTGCGCCTGGCAAGTCAGCTGCAGTCACTCCTCCGGCTGTTCAGCGACCACGGCATCGCCGCCCTGCCCTTCAAGGGCCCGACGCTGGCCCTCGCCGCGTACGGCGATGTCGCGCTCCGGTCTTTTCGAGATCTGGACATTCTGGTGCGGCAGCAGGATGTCACCCACGCGGGAGAGCTGCTGGCGTCCCGCGGATTCCGGAAAACACTGCAGCTCGACGCCCGGCGTGAGGCGGCCTTCCGCGCCGCCTATGCCGAGCACGAATTCCTCCGCGCCGACGGCGACCGGGTGGACCTCCACTGGGCATTCGCGGAGCGCGCGTTTCATTTCCCCCTGAGTCCGGAAGACCTCTGGAGCCGGCGTCAGCCGCTCAAGGTGGCTGGCTCGCTCCTCGACACTCTGGCGCCGGAGGATCTGTTGCTGGTCCTCGCCGCCCACGGCACTCGGCACCACTGGACACGCCTGCTCTGGATCGCCGACGTCGCCGAGTTGGTCCGATCCGTGGAGGCGATCGATTGGGACACGCTGTACCGGCGCGCGGCAGCACTCGGCACCGCGCGCATGCTGACCCTCGCGCTGCGGCTGGCGCAGGATCTGCTGGACGCCAGCCCGCCTACGAGAATGAGGGAACACCTGCGCCGCGACCGCACAGTTGAAACGCTCGCGGCGGACATTCGCCGGCGTCTGTTCCTCGGCCCCATCTCAGCCGAGGTCGGACTGCGCACCCGCCTGTTTCACATCCGAGCGCATGAGCGCCTGGCGCATCGCGTGACCTACCTTAGCCGCCTGGTCCTCACGCTCAGCCCACGCGATTGGGACCTCCTGCCGCTCCCGAGGCGGCTCTACCTGCTGTACTACCTGGTCCGGCCGCTGCGCCTGATGGTGAAATACCTCCGCCGGCTGCCTGTGCTGCGGTGGTGACCCGCGCTTTTCCGCGACACCATGCGCTGTTTCAGTGATATCGCCCCCGCACAAGGCCGTAGTGTGGCCGCATACCGAGTTGCCTCTCCCCGCTCGAGGTCTCCATCTTATGCGCATGGCCACCCTGGTGCCCCCCGACGCCGTGGTCGCCGCGGCGACCGACCAGGTCTCCTGCGACCTCGCCGGCGATGCCGCCATCCTGCACCTCGGCACCGGCACCTACTACACGCTCGACGGCGTCGGCGCCCGCATCTGGACCCTGCTCCAACGCCCCGTCACGCTGGCCACCCTGCACCAGACCCTGCTCGCCGAGTACGACGTGACGCCCGAGCGGCTGGACGCGGATCTCCAAACGCTGCTCCAGGCGCTCCGCGCCGCCGGCCTCATCGAGATCCAGCGTGCGGACGCTGGGTAGGTTCCTGCGCCTCGCCGCCCGAGACCGCCGGCTAGTGCGCGGCGCCGTGCTGGCGGTCGCCGCGACCCGGCTCGGCCTGTGGCTCCTGCCCTTTACGGCGGTACGCCGGCTGATCCCGACCCTCGCGCGCCCGGCCGCCTCGGAACGCCGGGTCGCGCCGGCGCCGGTCGCGCGCATCGCGTGGGCCGTGGCCACCGCGGGCCGCCGCGTCCCCGGCGGCGCGAACTGCCTGGTCCAGGCGATCGCCGCGCACGTGCTCCTCGCGCGCGAGGGATACCGGAGCCGCCTGCACATCGGCGTGGCGCGCGACACGGCCGGAGGACTCGCAGCCCACGCCTGGCTCGAGCGCCACGGCGCGCTGGTGCTCGGCGGCCCGGTCGCCGCGCGGTTCACGCCGCTCGCTTTGTTCGGTGATGACTGACGGCGCTGCCACCTACCGGCTGCACGGCCTGCGCGTGCGCTCCGAGATCCCCCTCCCCACGCCGGCCGCCGGCCCGGCCGGAGCGCCCCCACCTGACCTCGACGTGGGCTGGGGCGACGGACCGATGCGCCCGGCGCCGCCCGCGGGCGACGTGCTCGCCCGGTTCGCGCCCCGCGACGGCTGCGGCTACACGCACGTCGCCACCGAGTCGGGCTACACGCTCCACTACGCGGGGACGTGCGAGTTCCGGCTCGACCCCGCACGCCGCGTGGCCCGCGCGCATCTCGCGCCCGGCGTCGCACCGGAACTGGCGTCCATCCTGCTCACGGGCAACGTGCTGGCGGTGGTGCTCGCGCTCGAGGGCGCGTGCGTGCTGCACGCGAGCGCGGTCGCGGTGAACGGCGGGGCACTGGCGCTCGTGGGCGGCGTGGGCATGGGGAAATCCACGCTTGCCGCCCTGCTCTGCGCCGCGGGCGCGACGCTCGTGACCGACGACCTGCTGCGCGTCGCGCTCGACCGCGTTCGGGCGTTCCCGGGCCCGCCCGAGCTCCGCCTCCGGCCGGGCGCCGGGC
>JBOHSA010000174.1:0-11085 GCA_050732995.1 Gemmatimonadales bacterium
GGCCGCGCTCGCCCTCGGCTGGGGCGGGTGGCGCGTGATCCGGGGCCCGATCGCCGGCGTCGCATCGGGCGGTCTCGACCCCAAGCGGGTCGCCGTCCTGTACTTCGCCGACTTCAGCCGCGACAGCTCGCTCGGCTATCTCGCCGACGGCCTGACCGAAGCGCTGATCGACGAGCTGGGGCAGGTCCAGGCGCTGACCGTAGTCTCGCGCAATGGGGTGAGCCCCTACCGGCGCAGGGAGCTGGCGCCCGATTCGGTGGCGCGCGCGCTCCAGGCCGGCACCCTCGTCGGGGGGAGCGTCGAGCAGGTGGGCCCCCGCGTCCGCGTTTCGTTCGGCCTGATCGATGGCACCAGCGGCGCGGAATACCGGCGCGGGAGCTTCGAGCACCCGGCGGGGGAAGCCCTGACGATTCGCGACTCGCTCGCCCGCCAGGTCTCGGTATTCCTCCGGGAATGGCTGGGCGAGGAGGTGCGGCTGCGCGAGGAGCGGACTGGCACGCGGAATCCCGCCGCCTGGACGCTGGTGCAGCGGGCGGAGAAACTGCGCAAGGACGCGCAGGTCCTGGCGCGCACGGACGCGGCCGGCGCGATGGCCCTGTTCGAGCGGGCCGACTCGCTTCTGGCGCAGGCCGAGCAGCTGGACGACCGCTGGATCGTCCCGGTGGAGCAGCGGGGCATCGTCGTGTACCGGCTCTCTCGATTGCACCGCGCGCCGGGCGAGGCGGAGCCGTACCTGCGCACCGCTTTCGCGCACGCGGAGCGGGCCCTCGCGCGCGACCCCAAGAACGCCGACGCCCTCGAGCTGCGCGGGACCGTTCGCTATCGCCGCCTGGAGCTCGGCCTCGACCCGGAGCCGGAACGGGAGCGCCGGCTGGCCGAGGCGGAGGCGGACCTGTTGGCCGCGACCCAGCACAATCCCACGCAAGTGGGAGCGTGGTACATCCTCTCGGTCCTGTACTACAACAAGCGCTCCCTCGTGGACGCGAACCTGGCCGCGCGTCGGGCCTACGACGCGGACGCCTACCTCGCCGCCGCGGATCAGGTCCTGTTTCGCCTGTTCATCACGTCGTACGACCTCGAGCAGTTCCAGCAGGCGGCGAACTGGTGCGAGACGGGACGCCGCCGGTTCCCGCAGTACTGGCCGCTCGCGGAATGCGAGTTGTTGCTCATGACGACCCCCGTGCGCCCGGCCGACCCGGAGCGGGCCTGGCAGATCGCGGAGCAGGTGACCCAGCTGCGGGCCGCGCCGGACCGGGAGGTTGGTCGTCTCCGAGAGCAGATTCTCGCTGCCGCCGTGCTGGCACGGGCCCAGCTGGGCGACAGCGCCCGCCGCGTGCTCGACCGGTCCCGGGGCAACGCGCGGATCGATCCCCCGCGCGAACTGCTCGGCTATCAGGCGTGGGTGTACACGACACTCGGCAACCTCGATCGCGCATTGGAGCTCTTACGCGAGTACTTCGTGGCCAGCCCGGACCACCGCCGCGGCTTTCGGCTCCACGTACACTGGTGGTGGCGTCCGCTGCAAGACGACCCCCGGTTCAGAGCGCTCATCGCCGGCTGACCGCTTGTAGCGTGCGCGCAACAATTCCGGCGTTGGGCCGGTCCCTCAGCCAACGGGAACCAGCCCGGAGTCGGTAGCTCAAGCGACGATCGGACAGGGAGTTAGACGCTCTGTTCCAGCGGCGGACAGAGGGTGCAGGATTTGCTGCCTCGGGCAGCGGTGGGCGACTGGTCATGTGAACAATTTCACAAGCCAGGCGCCCAGACTGGCCGGCGCGCCGCACCCCCAAAACAGTCGAACTGGAGCCGTCGTATGAAACGCCTCAAGCTGGTCCCTCTGGTGGCGATCGCAATCATCGGCTGTCTGGACGGCACGGGCCCGCGGCGGCCCGGCGGGCCGAACGCGCTCATCTCCGACGGCGCGCACGGCACCACGCACAAGTTCTTCTTCTTCCTGCCGCCCATGGTGCCCAATCCGAGCCCGACGGGCATCTTCAACGGGTTCCTCTCGCCGGCCGTGGAGATCTGCCAGCTCGCCGGGGATGAGAACACGTCCTGTTTGACGACCATCGCGACGTTCACCATGACGTCCGGCCCGGGATCCGTCATCCGCGTCGTCCCCGCAGACCAGCACTACATCGTCAACTGGCACACCGATCAGTCCCCGAGTCTCCTGCCAAGCCCGACCATCTATCGGATTCAAGTGTTCAGTCAGCTGTCGGCGCCGCGGGAGTTGCTCGGCGTCGCGGACGTGCAGCTCGCTGACAATGGCAAAGAGGCGAAAAGCCTGACGAGCAATCAGATGATCGGCCTGGTCGACGGGCGCACCCTGCCGATCAAGTTCCGCATCGAATTCGGGGCCGTAGACCTGTGCCCCGAGACGTCGGACCCGTGTGCTCGGGCCACCGTTGGGACCGAAGGCGGCCCGCTCGTGGCGACGGACGACGACGGCGTGGCGCTGGCCTTCGCGGACTTCCCGGCCGGCTGGTCGCTCACGCCTCGGGAAGTGTCGATCACGCAGATCGTCACGGGCGATGACGAAGGCGTGTTCGGGCCGGGCGAGGGCCCGCTCGAGGGCGCTCCGGAAGGCGTCCGACAATACCCGCTGTTCTTCGAATACTCCACCGACCCGCCGGGAACGTTCAACGCCTCGGTCCGGATCGGGGTGTGCAACGTTGGGGAAGAGGGCGCCTTCCATCCGCCCCATCGGGAAACGACGGCCCTGGCCTTGGGCGCGACGGCGGACCACGGTTTCGTGGTCCTCGATTTCGCGCCCACGAGCGATCTCCTGGGTGGTTGCGTCGGTGTCACGCCGACCCCTGGGGGGGGCGGAGGGGACATCGGGCTGAATCGGCTCGACGGCTGGCAGGGCCTGCTCGCCCGAGCCGGAGCCGTCGCGGCGAATCTGCTCGCCCCGCGGGCCCTCGAGGCCGTGGTCCTGGTGGACGGCGGGATGGGCGGCTCGACCGAGTTCTTCTCTCCGGTCGGGACGGTTGACACGGCCCCGGACCTCATCATCGAGAGTCTGAGCCACAGCCCCGCCAGCCCGACCACGGCGGATGCGGTCACTTACACCGCGGTGGTAAAGAACCAAGGCTTCGGGGCCGCGCCCGCTTCTACCGTCGGGTTCCTGGTGGGCGATGTCCCGACTTTCGCCACGGTCGCCGTGCCGGCCCTCGCGTCCAACGCCACGTTCAGCGCGCAGGTGACGCTCGGTCCTCGGACAGCCGGGGAATACGCCGACACAGCGCGCGCCGACCTCAATGGGGACGTCACCGAGACGGACGAGACCAACAACGACTTCACAGGGCCAGTCTACACAGTTGTGCCCGTGGGAGTGGACCTGGTCAGCGTGGCGTTGAGCTCTACCACGCTCACCATCGGGGGCCCCAACATCCCGTACGAAGCGACCGTGGCGAATGGGACAGGCGGGACGCTCTCCGACGTGTTCATCCAGGCATATGTTGAACAGGGAGAGGCGTCGAGAGCGGCAGGCGGAGTCGTGGTTCTATGCGGCGCCGGGAACGGCGTGCTCCCACCGGGAACGTGCAGTTTCAGCTTCACAACCATCGCCTCCAACGCAACAGCGGGAACGGGAACGCTTGTTCCCGGCAGCGCGACGGTGCGCTTCGAACTCAGGCAGGGGACAGAAACCGTCCATGATGTCTTGACCATTCCCGTAACACTTGTGAGCCCGTGAGGATGGAGCTGGTATTCGACGAGTAGACGCGGAATCCAACGGGCGGCTCCTCCAGGAGCCGCCCGTTGCGTTCTGCACCACCTATTGCCCGCTTCGCGCATGGCCGAGCCCCGCCGCACGCCCTATTCTTAGCCCCCATCCGTTTCCACCAATCGGAGACCTCCAGTGCCTACCCGCCGCTACTTCCCCCTCCCCGCGCTCCTGGCGATCGCCGCCGCCTCCCCGGCCTGCGCGCAAACCGCGCCGCAAGTCTTCGAGTCGCAGCGCCACCGGTTCCGGGTCGTCACGGTCGCCGGCGGGCTGGAGCACCCCTGGGGGCTCGCCTTCCTCCCCGACGGCCGCATGCTCGTGACCGAGCGCCCGGGGCGGCTGCGGATCGCGGAACCGGACGGCCGGCTGTCCGACCCACTCGCAGGCGTCCCCGAGGTCGCGGCCGAGGGCCAGGGCGGCCTGCTCGACGTCGTCCTACCGCCCGACTTCGCCCAGTCCCGGCTCGTCTACCTGAGCTACGCCGAGCCGGCGGAGGACGGCACCGCCGGGACGGCCGTGGCCCGCGCGCGGTTCGGCCCGGGCCGGCTCGAGAACCTCCAGGTGATCTTCCGCCAGGACCCCAAGGTGACGGGCGGCGCGCACTTCGGCTCGCGCCTCGTGTTCGCGCGCGACGGCACCCTGTTCATCACGACCGGCGACCGGCAGCACCGCGAGTACGTCCAGGATCTCTCCCGCCACCAGGGCAAGGTGATCCGCATCCGGCCCGACGGCTCGATCCCGGCCGACAACCCGTTCGTCCGCACGCCCGGCGCGAAACCTGAGATCTGGTCCTACGGCCACCGCAACATCCAGGGCGCGGCGCTGCATCCCGAGACCGGGCAGCTCTGGACGGTGGAGCACGGCGCGCGCGGCGGCGACGAGCTGAACGCGCCCAAAGCGGGACGCAATTACGGCTGGCCGGTGATCACCTACGGCCGCGACTACTCCGGCGCGACCATCGGCGAAGGCACCGCCAAACCGGGCATGGAGCAGCCGCTCCACTACTGGGATCCGTCCATCGCGCCCAGCGGCCTCCTGTGCTACACGGGCGACAAGTTCCCCGGCTGGCGGGGGAACCTGTTCGTGGGGGCGCTCGGCTTCGAGCTCGTGGCGCGCCTCGAATTGGACGGGGACCGCGTGACGGCCGAAGAGCGCCTGCTCCAGGGGTTCGGCGACCGGATCCGGACCGTGCGCCAGGGTCCTGACGGCTACATCTACCTGCTCACGGACGAGAACGAGGGCCGGATACTGCGGCTCGAGCCGGCGCCCTGAATCGAACGGCATCGGCTCCCTGCGACAGGCCGTGTCGGGCCTGTAGACCGGCCGCCACGGATTCCTTCAAACATCGCGCCCTGCTGCCTGGGTAAGCCTCAGTTGCGCATCACGTTACGCCCATTCCGCCCGACTGGCGCCTCGGCGCAAATTATGCGACATTGACAGGTCTCACCCCCTCCGTTCGGAGCGATCCCGATGAGACGTTGGCTCCTACTTTCCTTTGCCGCCGCCCTGCTCGTTGGGTGCAGAGACGCGCAGCGCCCCATCGCCGAGCCCTCGTTCGCCATTTCGGACGGTTCCTCGGGCGGCAACACCGAGTTCTTTTTCTACCCGCCGCTGGCGGCGAACCCGAGCGGCGATCCGAACTTCGACGCCGGGGCGGCCAACCCGTTTCTCGCCCCGTTCGCGAAGATCTGCGAGCTCGCCCTGGGCGCCGACCCCACGGGCGGCGACGCGACGTGCGTCCTGGACGTGACGCCCCCGGGCAACCTCGGGGGGTTGCCGCTGGTGTTCGACGCGGCGGGCGAGTTCTACAAGGTCAACTGGCACACCTCGGAATCCAACCTGGACGAGGCCACGTTCTACCGGATCGAGGTGTTCGCGGTGCCGGTGACCGGGCTCCCGACGGCGCAGGACCGCGCCGATTTCCGGTACGGCTTCCGCGACATCGATCCCGCGACGAACGTCGGCAGTTGCACCGGCGAGCCGTTCTGCAAGGTCAACAACGGGTCCAACGTGGCCCTCAAGGTGCGTATCGAGCGGTTCGCGTCGTGCCCTGACACGCGGACGTGCGCGTCCCAGTTCATCCCCGCGAATCAGGCGGTGAACCTGACGCTGCCGTCGACCAACGAGCTGTTCGTGCCCGCCCAAGGCGGCACCGACTTCTTCGTGAATTTCGATCTGTGCAGCGCGGCCGAAGAGGCGGCGGTCGATGCCGCGATCGATCTCCCCACGTTCGGGCCGTGCTTCAAGACCAAGACGCCCTTCACCGGCCAGCTCACGACACCGGCGATCATCTCCGTGTGCGAGCCGCTGGATTTCATACCGCCCGAGTATTCTCATACGCAGACCGACCAGATTGCCTTGCATCACTTCAGCACCACGGGCGGCACGCCGACGAACCCGATCGGCTTTGTCGAGGCTCTCCCCGAGGCCAACCGGTGCCTCAGCCCCCAGGCGAGCGCGCCGCGCGGCAACCTGCTCCGGCGATTCGCGCAAGCCCTGGGGCATCGCGTCCTGGCGTTCCTGACGCCCCGGCCGCTGGTCGCCAGCACCGTGGTGGTCGACTTCGGGGCCGGCGGCTCCACGGACGGCTTCTTCAGCTTCTTCAAGCTGGCTCTCCCCGGGAAGTTCGAGTACCTGATTCCGGCCGACGCCCTTCAAGTCGCCCCGGCCGGCTCGCCCAAGACGATCAAGGCGCGAGTGACCGATCTGACCGGCGCCGGGATTCGGAATGCCCGCGTGCACTGGAAAGTCGTCGACTCCCCGAGCGACGCGGCCGCGGTCACTCCAGTCACCGTGCTCACCGACGCCAACGGCGTGGCCGCGGTCACGCTGATGCTCGACCCACAGTCCGGCGACAACGTGGTGGACGCCACCGGCAAAGGGATAGCCGACGCCCGCGAGAGTGGCTGCCCCGTGCCCGGCGTTGGGATGAACGCGAGCTGCAACGGACCGCGCGCGACGTTCGACCCGTTCATCCCCCTGAACCGCGCGATCGACGGGATGGTGGGGGAAAGCAGCGTGCGGATCGCCCAGAACACCCGCCTGCCGTTCACGGTCTGCAGCCAGGGGTTCGGGACGGCCACCATCAATGGATTCATCGGCGCGGCCGAGTGGTTCTGCGCCTTCTCGGAGCAGTTCACCGCGAACCTGCCCGGGGGCTCCACGACGCCGGCGACCGTCTTCTGGATGAACGACGGCGCCAACCTGTACGTCGCGGTGCGGGTGCCTCAGTCGGCAGCGGACCAGGACAACATTCTCCGATTCGACTTCGACAGCGATGGGGACGATGCCGGCGTGGCCGAGGCCGGCGACGACGTCTTGGAATTCGACGTCGGCACCTCGGTGACGCGCGACCGGCACCTCACCGCCAAGTGCGCGAGCTCGACCCAGTCGTTCTGCGGCGCCGACGACACGAGCATCGGCGGCGGGCAGAACAATATCGTGGCCCAGTTCTCCAATGACGGGACCTTCAGCTATTACGAGCTGTCGCACCCGCTGACGGGAGACGGCGCGACGCTCGGCGCCACCGGGCCGGCAATCGATTTCACCCGCCACGCCGGCCAACCGCTGGGGTGGTACCTGACGCTGCACCTCGGCAAAGGGACGAAAGGCAAGACGGTATATCCGGGGTTCCGGACCTACCGCGCGATCGCCGTGCAGTAGGGGCGGCGCGGCCCGCTCCCCGAGGGGGCGTTTGACGGGCTTCCGAGGCTGACGGCCTCGGAAGCCCGCTGTGCTTCGAGTGGCCGTCCGCCCGCGCGCGCCCTATTCTTAGCCCCCATCCATCCAGGCCATGCGGAGCCGATCATGCCCACGCGCCGTGATTTCGTTCGTGCCTCGCTCCTCACCACCGCCTCGGCCCTGGCCCCCACCCGGGACGCCATCGGCGCGCTCCCCTGGTGGTGGACCGCGCCCCGGACCGACCCCGCGACCGGCCTGCAGGATGTCCCCGACCGGCTGCCGATCGCCTGGTATCGGGATACCATCGCTCGGCTGCAGCGCGCGCAGCAGGCGGCGGGGCTGGACGGCTTGCTGTGCAAGGACCAGTGGAACATCGTGTACCTCTCCGGCTACTTCCACTCGCAGACCGAGCGGCCCGAGGCCCTCTGGGTTCCCGCCGTGGGCGAGCCGGCGCTGTTCGTGCCGGGCCTGGACCGCGACCTCGTGGCGGCCTGGTGGATCCGGGACCACGAGTTCTACTTCGACTACCCGCAGGCCGACGCGAACGGTGACCCGCGCGCCGGGTCGGTGGCGAATCCCCCCCCGCAAGGCACGACCGACTTGTGGCTGTGGATGCTCAAGGGCCTCGACCGGCGCGGGTTCGGCGCGAAGACCATCGGTCTGGACTGGGACGCTCCCGAGAGCACGCTCCGCAAGTTCAAGGACACCCTGAAGGCCGCGACGTTCCGCGCCGCGGGGGACCTGGTCTTGAACATGCGCGTGATCAAGACGCCGGCGGAGGTCGCCCTCACGCAGCGGGCGATCGACTACCACGACCAGATCCTCGAGTTCTGCCGCCGCTACGTGTTGCAGCGCGGCACGGACGCCACCGACTTCGACGTGCGCCACGCCGCCAAAGCCTTCGGCACGGAGCTCGTGTTGAAAGACATCAAGCGCGACGGGCGCCCGCACACGGCGGTCGGGGTGAGCGTCAGCGTCGGCTGCCGCACCGGCGTCGGGACGGCCTACCCGCATCCCAACCAGTTCTTCCACGCCAAGATCAAGCGGGGCGACGCGATCCAGTTCTCCGGCGTCATGGTGCGGATCGGCGGCTACGGCGGGGAGGGCTATCGCGCCTGCCATATCGCGCCGATGACGGACACCCAGAAGCGCATGTGGGAAGTGCACACCGAAATGACCCTGGCCCAGCAGGAGCACTCCAAGGCCGGGGTGGAGTGCCGCGCGGTGGCCAGCCGGGTGCTCGAGATCGCCCGACGCGCGGGGCTGGAGCGCTTCGTCTACCACCGCCCCGCCCACGGTGAGGGGATGGAGGGTCACCAACGCCCCTACATCTCGCTCGGCGACACGACCGTGCTCGCCGAAGGGATGATGTTCTCGAACGAGCCCGGGCTGTACGACCCGCAGGGGGGCTACGGGTACAACCATTCGAACAATCTGGTGATCACCAAGGACCGCGGCCTCCAGATGAACAAGACGCCGATGACGAAGCAGTGGTGCTGGTTGACGCTCTGAACGGGCGACGACGCTAGGGAGGCCATGGCCGGCCGCACGCTGATCGAGCGGGTGCGCCAAGCGCTGGGCGACCGCTATACCGTCATCACGGCGGTGGGACGGGGGGGTAACGCGTCGATCTTCGGCGCCTACGACTCGCGGGGCCGCAAGGTCGCCGTCAAAGTGCTCCATCCCGAGCTCGCGGTGTCGGTCGCCGCCGATCGATTCCTCCGCGAGATCCGATTCGTCTCCCAGCTGCACCACCCGCACATCGCCCCGATGCTCGACTCGGGCGAGACCGACTACCTGCTGTGGTACGTCATGCCCTACGTGCCGGGGGAGTCGCTGCGCCTGACGCTGCGGCGCGAGCGCATCCTGCCCGTCGACCGCGCTGTCCGGATCGCCGGCGAGGTGCTCCAAGCGCTGGGGCACGCGCACGAGCACGGCATCGCGCACCGGGATATCAAGCCCGACAACATCGTCCTGTCGCCGGAGGGAGCGGTACTGGTGGACCTGGGGATCGCCCGGGCGATCGCCCATTCCGGGGAGGATCGGGTCACCCGCAGCGGCTTCGTGGTCGGGACCGAGGAGTACATGAGCCCCGAGCAGGCGGAAGGCTCACCCGACGTGGACGGGCGCACGGACCTCTACTCGCTGGGCGTCGTGCTGTTCGAGACGCTGGCGGGCCGGCCGCCGTTCTCCGCCGTCAGCGCCGCCGCGGTCCTCGATATGCAGCAGCACCACCAGCCGCCGGACCTGCGGACCTTGCGCAAGGATGCGCCCGCCGGCCTGGCGGCCGCGGTGCACCGGGCGCTGGCGAAGCCGCGCGCCGAGCGGTGGCAGACCGCCGACGAGATGCGGGCGGCGCTCGCGCCGTTCCACCTGGCGCCGTAGGTGGCCGCCCACGCCCTGATGTGGTCGGGCGGCAAGGACTCCTACCTCGCCCTGACCCGCGCGCGCCGCCAGGGGCTCGACGTCACGACGCTCGTCAACTTCTACGACGCGCCGAGCGGCCGCGTGCGCTTCCACGCCACGCGTCACGAGCTGATCGCGGCCCAAGCCTTCTCGCTCGGCCTTCGGCTGCACCAGCACGGCACCGCGACCGACACCTACGAAGCGGTCTTCCTCGCGGCGCTGCGGCAGCTCCGGGAGGGGGGGTATCAGGGCGCCGTCTTCGGCGACATCCACCTGGCCGATGTCCGCGCGTGGTTCGAGGAGCGCGTGCGCGCGGCCGGCCTCGAGCACGTCGAGCCCCTGTGGGGCGAGCCGCCCGCCTGCCTCCTGGACGAGTTCGTGGAATCGGGGGCCCGTGCCGTCGTCACCTGTGTCGAGCTCGCCCGGGTCCCCGCGGCCTGGCTCGGCCGCACGATCGACGAGGGGTTCGCCATCGACATCGCCCGGCTGCCGGGCGTGGACCCCTGCGGCGAGCGGGGGGAGTATCATTCCTTCGTCTACGACGGGCCCCTGTACACCGAGCCGATCCGCTGGCGCCCCGGGCCGATCCATGAGGCCGAGGGGTTCGCGCAGTTAGAATTGATACAACGATGAGGCGACTCCCCGTTCCGCCGTTCCGTCTTTCCGTCGCTTTGGTCTGTAGTCTCGCCGCCTGCCGGCCCCCGGCGACGCGCCGCCTGCTGCTGCTCGACCTCACGCTCGCCGACGCCGTCCTGGTGGAGGCCGCCGCGCGGCCCTGGCACGACGTCGGGTACACGGTGCACTACCGGCGCTTCTACCCGCATCTCACCCGGCAGGACCTCGACGACTATCGGGTGTTGCTGTTGCTCGGCGGGCGGCAGCCGGAGGAGGCATCCGACGCGCTGACCGCGGGTGATGTCGCGCTGCTGGGCGAATGGACGCGCCGGGGCGGCGTCGTGGTGTTCGGCTACGCGGGGGACGGTGAGGGGTTCTTCGACCGGTGGGTGATGAACCGCTGGCTGGCCGCGGCCGGCGTGGGGATCACGATCGGCGATTACGTCGTGCGCGATACGGTAGAGCCGGCCGGCGCCGCGTTCGAGCCGCAGCCACGGGTCACGCCGCTGCACGACTCGCCGCTGCGCGACCTCGCGGTGGCGCCGTTCCCCGCGGGCCGAAATCACGTGCTGCTCGTCACGGACGCGCGGCACACGCTGGTGCGCACGACGGCGACCGCGTTCGTGCAGCCACCCGGCCGCCCGGCGGCGGCA
>JBOHSA010000175.1:0-6219 GCA_050732995.1 Gemmatimonadales bacterium
CCCTCAGCGGACGCGGGCGCCGAGGATCGCTTTGCCGAACAGCCGCGCGCCCTCGTAGCATTTCTCGGGCGGCTCGTAGCTGAAGGCGAGGCGAATGAATTCGTCGCCGCCGCCGTTGGCGTAGAACACCGGCCCCGGCGTGTACTGCACGCGGGCTTCGACCGCGAGGTCGGCGAGCCGCTGCTGATCGACACCGCTCGGCAGCTTGATCCAGAGGAAGAAGCCGCCCTCGGGGCGGCTGATGCTGGCGTCGGTGACGCCGAGGACCTCGTCGAGCCCCTTGAGCATCGCGTCGCGCTTGGCGCGGTAGACGTCGATCAGGAACTGGACGTGGGATTCGAGGTGCTCGCGCAGGACGTACGTGGCCACGCGGGACATGAACGGGTTCACGCCGCCGCCGAAGAGGAAACCCTGGAAAGCCGGGATCATCGTGCGCGGCGCGCACAGCCAGCCGATGCGGACGCCGGCGCCGAGGATCTTCGACAGCGTGCCCGCGCGGATCACGCGCCCGCCGTGGTCGAGGGCGAAGAGCGGCGGCAGGGTCTCGCCCTCGAACCGCAGCTCGCCGTAGGCGTCGTCCTCGAGGATCAGCGTGTCGTGCTCGTGGGCCAGCGCGACCAGCTCGCGGCGCCGGCGGAGCGACTGGCTCGGGCCCGCGGGGTTCTGGAAGTTCACGATCGTGTAGATCAGCTTGCACCGGCGGCCCTGGCCGCGGAGCGCCTCGAGCCGCTGGCGCACGGCGCCGGTCACGATGCCCTCGTCGTCGACGGGCACGTCGAGGATCTCGGGTCCGTGCCGGCGCAGCGTGTTGAGCGAGCCCGCGAACGTCGGCGCCTCGGCGATCACCGGATCGCCGGGATCGATGAAGGCGCCGAAGGCCAGCGCCAGCGCCTGGCCCGAGCGGTTGGCGACGATGATGTTCTCGGGTTCGGCCCGGAACGCCTCGAAGCGCTCGTACTTGTGGCAGATCAGCTCGCGCAGCCCGCGGTAGCCCTGGGGCTCGCCGTACGTCATGGCGGCGGCGCCTTCCTCCTTCATCATCCGGGCCGTCGCCTCGACCATCCCGTCGTAGGGGAACGACGCGGGATCGGGATACCCGCCGCCGAACTCGTAGAGGACGTTCATGGCGGGGCGGGGGGTCGCGACGGACATGCCCCAGCCGATGCGCGCACGCGCCGCCAGCAGAGACTCGAAGGACTCTGGCGTGTTTGTCATGCCGAAGAGCATACGCCAACTCGCCGGTAATCAGCAGGAGAGCTAGGGGGCGGCGGCGGCCAGGGCGCGCAAACGCTTACCGTCGACGCCCATGATCCGTACCTCCGCGCCGCCCGCGCCCAGCCGGCGGTAGAACTCGAGCGCGCCCGCGTTCGCCGTGTGCACGCCCCACTCCAGCGACACACCGCCGACGCGTACCGTCTCCGCCGCGACGGCGGCCATGAGGGCGTAGCCCACGCCGCGTCCCCGCGCCGCCGGCGCCACGAAGATGTCGTGGAGCCACATGGTTCGGGCGGCGACGTCCGTGTTGTAGCCCGGGCTGCAGAAGACGTAGCCCACCACGGCGCCGTCGAGCTCGGCGACCATCGGAGTGAAGGCAGCCTGGGGACCGAAGCCGTCGGCCAGAAGCCGCTCCGGCGTGAACGGCCGGCCGTGTATCCCGACGTGGTCGTTGAGGTCGTTGGCCATCTCGGCCAGAATCCCGGCCTCGGCGGGGCGCGCGGAACGCACCCTGACGGTGCTCACCGGGGCGCGGCGTCGGAAGCCATGGCGGCATTATCCGGGCGTGCTGAGGCCTGTCAATCCACCGTAATCCATCAGAGATGTGGCATGCTCCGGTGCATGCCCCACTTCAGGCGCGGGCCGTGGGTGATCGAGGGAGACCCTGTCTGATGAAGTCCTCGTTCCCGATCGTCAGACGCCCGGCGCCGGGGACACGCACGCCGGTCCTGGTGAGCGTGCCCCACTACGGCACGCAGCCGTTGCCCCACATCACCCGTGATGACTACCGCGAGCCGGGGTTTGAAACCTTCGCGTATGGGTTTGCCGATACCTTCGCGGGCGATCTCTATGCCGATCTGTACGAGCACGGGGCCACCGTCCTGGCGACGCCGTTCTCGCGCATGTTCGTCGACGTCAATCGCCGCCGCGATGACTTCGAGCACCACGCCGGCGAGGTGCGCTCCCGGCGTGGGGTGGTGCGCACCCACACCATGCGCGATGCGCCCATCTTTTCGCGCCCGCTCGCCCTCGCCGACCTCGAGGAGCGCTTGCAGACGCTCTACCCCTACTACGCGGCCCTGGAGCACCTGCTCGGCGAGCTCTGTCAGACCTACGGGTACGCGATGCTCCTCGATGGCCACACTGGGAGCCCGCGCCGGATGAGAGACCATCAGGTGATCATCGGCACGTGCCACGATGCGACGTGTGCCCCTGAGCTCGCGGCGACCGCGGCCGCGATCTTCACCCGTCACGGCTTCGAGGTGCACCAGAACGTCAGCGGCTACACCGGTGGCAACATCGTGGCCACGTATGGTCAACCCCACACCCGGCGCGTTCACGCGATCCAGCTGGAGATCAACGCGTCGTTGCTGATGACGACCACCGCCGAGGACTTCATCGCCCAGGTGAAACGAGGAGAAATCCCCGAGAAGGCGGAGGAGAACATCGCCCGTATTCGCCAGTGCCTCCAGGAGGTGCTGGTGGCCCTGCCGTCGGTCCTCGCGACCGTGCACGAGTCGTAGCGCCGGCGGCTGATGTTCGTAGCATGGATCTGACCAAGGACAAGGAGGAGAGTGATGGCGAGGATCGAGCCGCTGGGAATCCACGAGGTCGATCAGGAGATCCGGCATTTCTGCGAGGAGGCCGAGCGCCAGTCCGGCACCTCGGCGAGCACACGCACGTACGCCAGGAACCCCGGCGTGCTGAAGGCGCTCGCCACGTTCCGGGCCGCGCTCGCGCGTGAGGGCACACTCGATCCGGTGCTCCGCGAGCTGGTCCGGCTCAAGATCGCCGCCCTCAACGCCTGCCGCTATTGACTCACCGTCCGCTATGCCGGGGCCCGGCATGCAGGCGCGACGGAAGCGAAGATTGCCGCGATCGACGACGAGACCTCGGATCTCCTGAGCGCGCGCGAGCGGGCCGCCATCCGGTTTGCCGAGAAGCTCGCCGTCGACCATCACAAGGTCGACGACACGCTCTGGTCCGAGATGCGCACCCACTTCTCGGAGGCCGAGATCATCGAGCTCGTCGCCCACACGACGCTCTACATCGGCTTCGGGCGATTCAACGCGATCGTCGGGCTGGAGCCGGCATGACAGCAGCGCTGACGTTGAAATGAAGGTACGCATCGGAGTGGGGGCCGGAGGCGCTTGCTCTACGCCGGACGCGCTGGCCGAGCTCGTCACCGGTCTCGATCAGCTGGGGTTCGACTCCCTGTGGCTCTCGGAGGTACTGACCGGCCCCGTGCTCGATCCCGTGGTAGGCCTCGCCTGGGCGGCCTCGAGCAATCCGCGCTTGAAGCTCGGGACCACCATGCTCTTGCCGGGGCGCAATGTCCTCCGGCTCGCCAAGCAGCTCGCGAGCCTGGACGTGCTGTGCAGAGGGCGGCTGCTGGTGACACTGGTTCCCGGGCTCACCCACGAGCCGGAGCGCGATGCCATCGGCATCGACCCCAAGCGCCGTGGCGCCTTCATCGACGAGGCGCTTCCGCTGTTGCGGCGCTTGTGGGCCGGCGAGACGGTGAGCCACGATGGCGCCGCCGGCAGCTTCCGTGACGTCAAGCTCTGGCCCCTGCCGGTGCAGCAGCCGCTCGAAGTGTGGTTGGGCGGCACGGCGCCCGCCGCCCTCGACCGTTGTGGGCGGTTGTCGGACGGGTGGCTGCCTTCGCTGTGCATGCCCGAAGAGGCGGCAGCGGGACGCGTGGTCATCGAAGAAGCGGCGGCCCGAGCCGGGCGCTCGATCAGTAGCGAGCACTTCGGCGTGAGCATCGGCTACGCTCGCGCGCCCATCGACCCCGGCACCGCGCGCATGCTGACCGCCCGGCGTCCCCGAGCGCTCGAGCTCACGCCGGTGGGGTTGCCTGCTTTGCGAGAGATCATCGAGCGCTTCATTGCCGTGGGCTTCTCCAAGTTCGTTGTGCGTCCGGTGGCCGCGCCGGCGTCTTGGCGCGCCGAGCTCGAGGCTCTGTCGGCGGCGGTGGGTGACCTTCAGACCTGACGAGCGAGCCGCTCAGGGCCGTACGGCGGGCGCCTCCATTGTCATCCCGCGCGCGCGCCACATCAGGAACAGCTCGAGATCGACGAATTCGGGGGCGCCGTATTCATAGGGTTCCGCGCGCATCCCGACGAGACAGTTGCGCAGCCGCCGCTGGAGCGAGCCGAGGCCCTGCCACTCCAGCCGGTAGAGCGGGTACCCGGTCGGGTGCGCCTGCGGGATGACGTTGCCGGCGAGCCGCCGTCCCCAGTTGTCGTCGTGACATTGGCGGCACGCGAGATTGAGCTGACCCTGGCGCCGATGGAAGGTGGCGCGGCCGGCGTCGAGGAACGGCTGCGTGCGCTGGTCGATCGCGATCTCGATCGGCAGGCCGCGCGATTGGCGCGCGACGTACGCGGTCATCGCCAGCAGCTCGCGGCTTTCCCAGGCGAGCGGCGGCGCCTGCTGCCGGTCGGTACGGCATAGATTGATGCGCTGCTCGAGGCTGACCGGCCGTCCCTTGGCGGCGTCGATCGACGGATGGCGCGCGGCCACGCCCTTCATGCTGGCGCGGGCATCGCCGTGGCAGTCGGCGCAGGCGCGGCCGGCGGCGCCGGTCTTCCGATTCCACAGCGTTCCGCCCTCGAGCACCCAGAGCAGGCCGGGATTGGCGGTGTCGTCGTCCTGCATCGCGCGCGTCTCGCGGCTCATGAAGTCGTAGCCCGAGCGGCGTTCGGAGCGCGGGATCTCGCCGGCGAACGCCGATGCCGCGATCGCGATCGCCCCCACCGCGGCGCCGAGACGCCGGACTGAGAGCATGGGGGGCCCAGAGATGGCCCCCCAAACCCCCCAACGCTCGGAGCGCCGCGGCGAAGCCGTGGCGCTCCTCGATTCCCCCACCTAGTCGACCGTAATCGCGGCCGACTCCGTGACCGAAAAGCCGTTGTCGCCGGTCCAGTGGAACGCGAGGGTGCCGCTCTCGGTGGCGATCGTCGAGAACACGATGAATGGATTGGCGGCGATCGCCGGGTGGAGGTCGGCGCGGAAGATTTCCGTGCCGTTGTAGGTGCACACGAACCGCCTGATGAGGTCGCGCGGGATCAGCGCGCCGAGCTGGGTGCGGCGATACCCGGTCTCCATCGGATGCGAGACGAGCGCCTTGATCTCGATGACCTCGCCGCGCTTGGCCCGGGCCGGCACGTTGATCAGTGCGCTGGCCACGCCTAGATCCCGTCTTCCAGACACGCCGCGAGGGTCACCACGATGCCGGCGCTGTCGGACCAGAACGAGCCATCGCTCAGCTCGCTGATCGCGACCACGGTCTGCGAGTCGGCGAGCCGGATGCGAGTCGCCACGCGCGCCCGCCCGGCGCGCGGCCCGAGGCGAAAGCTCACGACGTCGGGCTGCGGGTTCTTTTCCGTGAAGACGTGAATGGCCCTCACGTGGTCGGCCCCGGTCATCGGGCTCTCGACGCTGACCGCGAGGGGCACGGCGTTGCCGTTCTCGACGAGCGGCGGCAACTCGAGCGTCACCTTGCCCGTGTTGACGCGAGCCGAGCCCACCACTTTGCGGATGGCCTCCTGCATCGCCGCGGGTGTCGCGCGCGCCGGCTCGACCGCGATGACCGCCCCGAGCCCCAGACCGGCCGCGACACCCCCGGCGGCCAGCAGGAATTCGCGGCGGGAAGTGTGTCGTTCCATTCAGTCCCTCAACGTCATCAAGAAGGCTACCACGTCCTCGATCTGCTCCGCGCTCAGGACGGGCTTTCCCCGCCAGGCCGGCGCCACCCGCACCAGCCCTTCGGTCCCATGATACGCCGGCATGATCGTCGTCGGGTTGATCCGGCCGGACTCGACGATCCTGAGCCGCAGTTGGCCCTCGGACCACCGCTTGCCGGCTCCCGCGAGATCGGGCGCAAGATTGCCCTGGAACCGCTCCTCCGGGAACGGCCCGCTGTGACAGAGCAGGCACAGACCGACCTGGCGGTTGGCGACGATCGCGCGGCCACGCGCGGGATCGCCTTTGGCGCCG
>JBOHSA010000176.1:0-19285 GCA_050732995.1 Gemmatimonadales bacterium
GGCGGGGGGGAGCACCGGCGGCGCCATGGCCGGGGGCACTACCGACCCGATGACGCTGTTCCGGCTCGGCGGGTGCGTGGGCTGTCATAAGCTCGGCGCCGAAGGCGGCGTCGTGGGGCCCGACCTCACCCACGTCGGCGCGCGGCTCTCGGCCAACGCTATCCGGCAGGCGATCCTGGAGCCCGACGCGACCATCACCAAAGGGTACGAGAAGTTCGCCGGCATCATGCCCAAGACCTTCGGCGACCAGATGCTGGCGAAGCAGCTCGAGGCGCTGGTCCGGTTCCTGGCGGCGCAGCAATGACCCCGGACGCGCTCCGCCGGTACGCCCGCCATCCATTCTGGCAGGCGGTCACCATCCTCGTGGTGGCCTACGTGGTCATCGCCTACGGCATCCCGCTGCTGCCGGGCAGCGCGCTCGTACCGGCGAGCGTGGTGCTGCAATACATGGCCACCGTCATGGTGGGCGTGCTCATCTGGGTGTCGGACAGCGAGGAGCGCTGGGCGCAGTTCAAGGAGCCGCTCCAGCGCATGCTGGTCGAGCCGCGGCTCAAGCCCGTCCGCACGACGGTGCTGGCCGCCGTGCCGCTGCTCGTCGGGTGGCTCACCTACGGCCGGGTCCGGGCCACGGTGGAAGCGCCGCCCAACCTGCGGTCGATTCATCCCGCCCCGCCGGCCGAGATGACGTTCCGCGGGCAGAAGGTGACCCTCACGGGCCTCGAGAACCCCCTGCGAAAAGAGGGCGCCCTCGCCGACCATCTCGCCCTGGGCAAGCGCGTCTATTACCAGAACTGCCTGCCGTGTCACGGGGATTATCTCGACGGGCAGGGGCACTACGCCGGGGGATTCAACCCGATCCCGTTGAACTTCCAGGACAACGGCACGATCGCCCAGCTGACCGAGAGCTTCGTCTTCTGGCGGGTGGCCAAGGGCGGCTCCGGCCTGCCGCGCGAGGGGACGCCGTGGAACTCGGCGATGCCCGCCTGGGAAGACTTCCTCACGGAGCGGGAGATCTGGGCGGTGGTGCTGTTCCTGTACGAGCAGACGGGGTGGAAGCCGAGAACCTGGGAGCACGGAGCAGGGAGTAGTCCATGACCGAGCGCAAGATGGCGTTCCAGGTCGCGATGGTCGTGGCCGCCGGGAGCGTAGTGCTCCCCGCTCCCCGCTCCCTCGCCGCGCAGGACACCGCCCGCGGCAAGGTGGTCTACGACAAGTGGTGCGCCCAATGCCACGGGGACACGGGGGCGGGAGACGGCCCTGCCGCGCGCTACATGCTGCCCCGGCCCCGCGATTTCACCGCCGCGCTCTACCAGTTCCGGACCACGCCCTCCGGCCAGCTGCCCACCGACGAGGATCTCCGGCGGGTGATCGACGCGGGCGTGCCCGGCACAGCGATGCCCGGGTGGCAGGACCGGCTCTCGGCCGCCGACCGGCGCGAGGTGCTGGCGTACATCAAGACGTTTTCCGCGTTCTTCGCCGACTCGACCCAACGTCCGCAGCCGCTCGACTTCGGCGGCGCGCCGGGCGGCGGCGCGGAAGCGCTGCGGCTCGGCCGCCAGTTCTACGACTCGATCGGCTGCGCGAAATGCCACGGCGCGGCGGGACGAGGCGACGGGTCGTCGGCCCCGACGCTGGACGACGACATGGGGATGCCGATCGTGCCTGCCGACCTCACCCAGGCTTGGCGCTTCAACGGTGGGAGCAGTGTCGAAGAGATCTACCGCCGACTGCGCACCGGGCTCGACGGCACCCCGATGCCGTCGTTCAGCGATCTGATCGAGCAGAAGTTCCTCACCGACCAAGAGCTGTGGCATCTCGCCCGATACGTACGGAGCCTGTCCCCGGACGAGCCCCCCCGCGTGCGGGACGTGATCCGCGCGCGGCAGATCGCCGGAGCGGTGCCCGCGTCGCCGGACGACTCGGCGTGGGCCGGGGTCGACCGCTACTACTTCCCCCTGGTCGGCCAGATCATCCGCAAAGCCCGCTGGTTCGCGCCGGCGGTAGACGGGATCTGGGTGCAGGCGCTGCACAACGGGGAGCGGGTGGCGCTGCGGCTCAGCTGGAACGATCGCTCACACAGCCCGGACTCCGCCTGGCTCGAATACGCGGGGAAGGTGCTGGGGGCGCTCGCCGGCGACGACTCGGTGCCCCCCTCCCCTGCCCGCTCTCCGGCGGTCGAGCCCTGGCCGGACCGGGTAGCGGTGCAGTTCCCGCAGCGCATCCCGGAGGGCATGGAGCGGCCGTATTTTCTGATGGGCTCGGGCTCCGCGCCGGTGGTCCAGTGGCGCTGGGCTAGCCGGGCCCCCTCCTCGGGCGCCGTGGCCGGCCTCGCCCGCGGCCTCGAGCGCTTCGATCCCCTTCCGGGGGCAAGCGCAAGCATCGGCGCGCAGTCGGTTTACGACAACGGCGCGTGGCGCGTCGTGCTCACCCGCGCCCTTGCCACGGCCGACACGACTAACGACCTTCAGTTCCGGACCGGCCGCGCGATCCCGCTGGCGTTGTTCGCCTGGGACGGCTCGAGCGGCGAGCACGGGTCCCGCCTGGCCGTCAGCGCCTGGTATTTCCTCGCCCTCGATCGGGCCACGCCGGCCCGCGTGTTCGTCGCGCCCGTGGTCGCCATGGCATTGACGCTCGGCCTGGGACTGTGGGTGGTCCGCCGGGCCCAGGGAAGCACGGAAAGCGGACGACGGGAAGCGGGACGGGTATAAATGCTGGACTCACTTGGAGGAGGGATGATGCGCAGGCTTGGAGCGATGACGCTGGCGGTTGTGGGGGGAGGGGCGGCGCTGCTCGGCGCCGTGGTCGTAGGAACGAAAGGGGAGGCGGCCCAGGGGGGGGCGACCGTGACGGGCCGCGTGAAGTTCACCGGGGCGAAGCCCGCGAACCCGCGGATCGATATGAGCGAGGAACCCAAGTGCAAGGCCAAGTACCCGGCGCCGCCCACCGCGGAGACGGTCGTCGTGAGCGGCAACGGCACGCTCGCCAACGTCTTCGTGTACGTGAAGGCCGGGTTGCCGACCTCCGCGAAGTACCCCGCGCCGGCGACGCCGGTGGTGATCGACCAGGACGGCTGTCGCTATCGCCCGCACGTGTTCGGGCTCCAGGTGGGGCAGCCCCTCGAGATCCGCAACTCCGATCCCCTGCTGCACAACATCAAGGCCAAAGCGACCAAGAACCGGCCGTTCAACATCAGCCAGCCGAGCGCCGGGATGAAGACCACGCGCACCTTCAGCGCGCCGGAGGTGATGGTCTCGCTCGAGTGCAACGTCCACGGCTGGATGAACGCGTACGTGGGCGTCCTGCCCCATCCCCTGTTCGCCGTGACCGGGACCGACGGGGGCTTCACGATCAAGGGGCTGCCGCCCGGGACCTACACGCTCGAGGCGTGGCACGAGAAGTACGGCACACAGACCGCCACGGTGGCGGTCGCGGGGGCCGAAGCGAAGACCGCCGACTTCACTTTCGCCGCCAAATAGGGAGACCTCCATGCGCTGGTGGCTGCCCCCGGCCGCATCCACGTTCGCCGGCGACATCGACTTCCTGTTCACGTTGATCCTCTGGATCACCGGGGTCGCGCTGGTGATCGTGGAGGTGGGGCTCTTGTGGTTCGTGATCCGGTACCGCGCCCGTCCCGGCCGGCAGGCCTATTACACGCACGGCAGCACGAAGGCGGAGGTGATCTGGACGGCGGTGCCCGCCGTGACGGTCGTGATCCTCGGCCTGATGAGCAACGGGGTGTGGAACAAGATCAAGGGCCGGGAGAGCGTGCCGCCGGAGGCCGCTCCCGTCGCGATCACCGCGAAACAGTTCGAGTGGAACGTCGCCTACCCCGGACCCGACGGTCGGCTCGGGACCGGGGACGACGTCGTGGTGCGCAACCAGCTCCACCTCGTGGTCGACCGGCCGGTGGTCGTGCACCTGACGTCGGAGGACGTCATCCATTCGTTCTTCATCCCCGAGTTCCGGGTGAAGCAGGACGCGGTGCCGGGGATGAACATCAACGTCTGGTTCCAGCCGACGGTGACCGGGGAGTTCGAGATCGGGTGCGCGGAGCTGTGCGGCCAGGGCCACTACCGGATGCGCGCGCGCGTGTTCGTGCACACGCCCGAGGAGTTCGCGACCTGGCTCAAGGAGCAGGCAGCCGGGGGAGAAACCACGCCATGACGAGCGTTGCGGCACACGCGCCGGCCCACGGCGCGCAGCACGCGCCCACGAGCTTCTGGCGCAAGTACATCTTCTCGACCGACCACAAGATCATCGGGATCCAGTTCCTGTTCGTGAGCCTGTTGTTCCTGCTCGTGGGCGGGCTGTTGGCGATGCAGATCCGCTGGCAGCTGGGGTGGCCGGGCCGGCCGCTGCCGGGCGGCGGCTTGCTTCCCGAATCGATGGTGTCCGACGGCGTGATTCTCCCCGAGTACTACATCCAGCTCGTGACGATGCACGGCACCTTCATGGTGTTCTTCGCCATCATGCCGCTGCTCGTGGGCGTGTTCGCCAACTTCCTGATCCCGCTGAAGATCGGCACGCACGACATGGCGTTCCCGCGGCTCAACATGGCCTCGTTCTGGGCGGCGTTCGTGGCGGGGCTGATCATGCTCGCGGGCTTCTTCGTGCCGGCCGGCCCGTCGTGGGCGGGGTGGACCATGTACGCGCCGCTCTCGGCGCGCCCCGACCTCTACCAGTCGGGCATGACCACCGGCCAGATCCTCTGGTGCATCTCGATCATCATCCTCGGTCTGTCGTCCGTGCTGGGCTCCATCAACTACATCACGACGGTGATCAACAACCGGGCGCCGGGGATGACGTGGTTCCGCCTCCCGCTCTCGGTCTGGGCGCTGTTCATCACGGCGATCCTGGGCATCCTGGCCCTGCCGGTGCTCCAGGGGGCCGCGATCATGCTGATGTTCGATCAGACACTCGGTACCCACTTCTTCGATCCGATCGCCGGGGGGCAGGCGCTCCTGTGGCAGCACCTGTTCTGGTTCTTCGGCCATCCCGAGGTGTACATCCTGATCCTGCCGGCGATGGGGATGGTGTCGGACATCGTGGCCAACGGGAGCCGCAAGCCGATCTTCGGCTACCACTCGATGGTGTTCGCCATCATCGCCATCGGGTTCCTCGGCTGGCTCGTGTGGGGGCACCACATGTTCATGAGCGGGATGAACCCGACGCTCGGGTCCTCGTTCATGATCTCGACGCTGGTGATCGCGGTGCCGTCGGCGGTGAAGGTGTTCAACTGGATGGGCACGATGTGGCGCGGGAACCTGCGGTTCCACGTGCCGATGCTCAACGCCATCGCGTTCGTGGCGATGTTCACGATCGGCGGCCTGTCGGGGGTGTTCATGGCCGCGACGCCCGTGGACATGTTCATCCACGACACCTACTTCATCGTGGCGCACCTGCACTACGTGCTGTTCGGCGGCAGTCTGTTCGCCCTGTTCGGCGCGATCACCTACTGGTATCCCAAGATGTTCGGCCGCGTGATGAGCGAGCGGCTGGGCAAGGTCCACTTTTTCCTCACGTTCATCACGTACAACCTGGTGTTCTTCCCGATGCACATCATCGGCATGGGCGGCCAGATGCGCCGGCTGTACGATCCGACGCAGTACGGGTTTCTCCAGTCGCAGCAGCCGATGAACGAGTTCATCTCGATCTGCGCCTTCGTGCTGTTCGCCGTCCAAATCCTCTTCGCGTTCAACTTCCTGTGGAGCCTGAAGCGGGGAAAGAAGGCGGAGCTGAATCCCTGGCACGACAACGGACTCGAGTGGACGCTGCCCTCGCCCGCGCCGCACGGCAACTGGGACCGGGTGCCCACCGTGTACCGCGGGCCCTACGAGTTCAGCGTCCCGGGCGCGGCGGACGATTTCCTGCCGCAGACCCGCAAGCTCCCGACCGACCGCGAGCCGGCCGCCGCGACGGCCCCGGCCCCGGGCCACTGACGCCGACCGAGGGGGGGGGGGGGGAATCGATCGATGACGCATGCGACGGCCGAGGTGATGCGCCCACCGTTCCCGGCGGAACGGGGCGTGGACGTCTACAACAACAAGCTGGGGATGTGGGTGTTCCTGGCGAGCGACGTGATGTTCTTCACGGCGCTCATCGGCTCCTACATCATCCTGCGCTTCGGCGTGCGCGAGCCCTGGGCGCAGCCGAATGCGGTGCTGAACGTGCCGCTCACGGCGTTCAACACATTCCTCCTGATCTGCTCCTCGGTCTCGATGGTGAAGGCCTACGCCGCCATCGCGGACGGGAAGCAGTACTTCCTGCGCCGGGTGCCGGGGCAAGCGCTGTGGGACGGCGGGCTCAAGTTCTGGCTGCTCGTCACGATCATCGGCGGCGCGATGTTCGTCGGCGTGCAGATCTACGAGTACATCAAGCTCGTAGGCCACGGCTTGACGCCGGCGGGGTTCCGCGAGGCGTCGCAGATGGCCGAGCACGCCCTGGCGGATCCGGTGAAGTACGGCGCCACCACGGCGGGCCTGTACGGGTCCACGTTCTTCACCATGACCGGGTTCCACGGCTTCCACGTGACCTGTGGCGTGATCTCGATGACCTACCTGTATTTCACCAAGGTCCTGCCGGAGAAGTACTCGGCGCAGGATCATCGGGGGATCGAGACCATCGGCCTGTACTGGCACTTCGTCGACCTGGTGTGGATCATTCTGTTCACCATCGTCTACCTGATCTGACCCCGAGGGCCCATGGAACCCGAGCATCGGCCGCATCCCAACTACATCCTGATCTGGGTCTACCTCGCGGTGCTGACCGCGATCGAGGTCGGCGTGGCGTTCGTGTCCCATCTGCCCAAGCTCACGCTCATGCTGGCGCTGATCTTCCTCGCGGTGTGGAAGGCGCTGCTCGTGGCGATGTACTTCATGCATCTGAAGTTCGAGCCGCGAAAGCTGGTGATCCTGGTGTGCGTGCCGCTGCCGCTCGCCGCGATCCTGGTGCTCGCGGTCATCACGGAGAAGATCTGGTAGCGCTGCTTGAGCTGACCAAGCCCCGTATCACGCAGCTGGTCCTCCTCACCGCCGCGGCTGGCTTCCTGCTGGGCGCGGCGCAGGGTGTGGACCTGTGGCTGCTCGCCCACACCCTGCTCGGCACCGCGCTGGTGGCCGGCGGGACCAACGCCCTGAACCAGCTGCGCGAGCGGGACGTGGACGCCCGGATGGAGCGCACCCGCGGCCGGCCGCTCCCATCCGGCCGGCTCACGCCGGCGCAGGCGGCGTGGTTCGCGGGAGCGATCTCGCTCGCGGGCGTCGCCTACCTCTGGCTCGCCGTCAATCGGCTCACGGCGGGCCTCGCCGCGCTGACGCTCGTGAGCTACGTGTTCCTCTACACGCCGCTCAAGCGGACGACCTCGCTGAACACGCTCGTGGGCGCGGTCCCCGGGGCGCTGCCGATCGTCGGGGGGTGGACGGCGGCGGGCGGCGCGCTCGACGCCGCGGCCGGGGCGCTGTTCTGGATCCTGTTCCTCTGGCAGCTGCCGCACTTCCTGGCGCTCGCCTGGATCTACCGCGAGGACTACCGCCGCGGGGGACTCGTGATGCTGACGCGGGACGACCCCGACGGCCGCTACACCGGTCGCATGATCCTGCTCTACGCCTGCGCGCTCGTCCCGGTCAGCCTGGCCCCCACGCTCCTGGGCGTCACCGGCGCGGTGTACTTCTTCGGCGCGCTGGCGCTCGGCCTCGCCTACGCGGCCGCCGGTGCCAGCGTCGCCCTGGCTGCCACGACCGAGCGGGCGTGGCGTTTGTTCTTCGTGTCGATCGTATACCTTCCCGGGCTCTTGACCCTGATGGTGCTCGACCACGTCGCGGCTTAGCCCCTTAGCCCCCTGGCCCCTTAGCCCCTCTCTCGTGATTCCTTTCCATCGGCTGCTCATCGCCACCGGCATCGCCTTCTGCGCGGGATTCGCGCTCTGGGCGGGCTGGCGCTACCGCAGCTCGGGGAGCGCCGGATCGCTGGCGCTGGGACTCGTGTTCGCGGCGCTCGCCGTGCTCCTGGCCTACTACCTGCGCCACCTCAAGCGCTTCCTCGGCCGATGACGCTCGCGACGCTGGCGCTGCTCCACGGCGGCGACGAACGGTTGAACCTGGCGTACTTCTGGAGCTCGATCCTCATCGTGCTCCTCCCCGTGGCGACGTTCGTTGTGCTGGCGGTGCTGGTGATCCGAGCGTACCGGCGGCGGCGGGAAGCGGATGGGGGGGGGGATCCTGGAAGAACCTGAGTGCGCAATGCGGAGTTGATCGCAGGCCCTTCGAGACCGGTGTTGAGATTCCAGATCGAACTTACATTGCCCACTTCGCATTCCGCACTCCGCATTCCGCATTAGATTCCGAGCCATGAGCTCCGCTTCCGTGGAAAAGCGCCAGGTCGTCCGCTACGCGTTCTACAGGCTCGACTCCGCGTGGCGGCGGCTGCCCGGCGAGCGCCAGGCCGGGGCGAAGCTCGAGTTCGGCGAGGCGATCGAGAGCTTTCACGGCCGCCTGCTGCTGCGGCCCTACGGCCTGGTGGGGCTCCGGGGCGACTGCGACTTCCTCTTGTGGCAGGTGGCTGAAGGCCTCGATGCGCTCGTGGCCCTCCAGACCGCCCTGAACCGCACCGACCTGGGCGCGTACCTCTCGATCCCGTACAGCTACCTGGCCATGACTCGTCGCTCGATCTACGCGTTCGCCGATGACCTGCACGCCGCGTCCCGGCTCGTCATCCGGCCCAGCGCCGCCCGCTATCTCTTCGTCTATCCGTTCGTCAAGACCCGCGCCTGGTACTCCCTCCCCAAGCCCGAGCGCCAGCGCATGATGGACGAGCACGTGCGCGTGGGACGGAAGTATCCGACCATCCGGCTCAACACGACGTATTCCTATGGGCTCGACGACCAGGAGTTCGTCGTGGCGTTCGAGGGGGACGACCCGGCCGAGTTCCTCGACCTGGTCATGGAGCTGCGCGAGAGCGAGGCGTCGTCCTATACGCTGCGCGACACGCCCACGTTCACCTGCGTGCAGATGTCCTTGTGGGACATGCTGGACACGCTGGGCGGCGCGGGCTCGGCCCAGGCGGTGGCCCGGCGGCCGGCGGGCGCCGACGGCTTCACACCGGTCAGCTCGCTCGCCGATCTCCCGCCGGGCACGAGCAAGCGCGTGTACGCCGCGGGCGAGGCGGTGGCGTTGTTCAACGTCTCCGGCACGGTCTACGCCGTCTCCAACCGCTGTACCCATGCCCGCGCCAGCCTGAGCGAAGGCCGGGTGGACCCGGCCAGTTGCGTGGTGACCTGTCCCTGGCACGAGGGGCGGTTCTCGCTCGAAACGGGACAGGTGGTGAGTGGCCCGCCCGTGCTGCCGCTGCCCACCTACCGGGTGAAGCTCGAGGGCGAGACGATCCTCATCGCCCCGGACCCTCGGATCGAGGCGCGCGAGCCGACGGTTGCCGGCTGACGGTCGGTTTCTGCGGGGGTGCCGCCGGGAGCGCACCGACGTCACGCCGGTGTGGTTCATGCGCCAGGCGGGGCGCTACCTCCCCGAATACCGGGCGCTGCGACAGCGCCACTCGCTGCTCGTGCTGTGCCACGCGCCGGAGCTCGCCGCCCAGGTCACACTGCAACCGGTCGAGCGGCTCGGCGTCGACGCCGCGATCCTGTTCGCCGACCTCCTGCTGCCGTTCGAGGCGCTGGGCCTGGGGCTCTCGTTCGCGGCCGGCGAGGGCCCACGCATCGAGCGGCCGATCAAGACCGCCGCCGACGTGGCGCGACTGCCACCCGTCGATCCGGCGAGCGACCTGGGCTACGTGCTCGAGGCGGCCCGCCTCGCCCGGGCCGCGCTGCCGGCCGACATCCCCCTGATCGGGTTCGCGGGCGCCCCGTTCACGCTGACGAGCTACGCCATCGAAGGCGGCGCGACCCGCACCTTCGAGCTGACCAGAGCGTTCATGCGCCGGACACCCGACACCTGGCATCGGCTTCTGTCCCGGTTCGCCGAGCTGTCGGGGAGGTTTCTCGCCGCGCAGGCCGCGGCGGGCGCGCAGGCGCTCCAGCTGTTCGACAGTTGGGTGGGGTGTCTCACCCCCGAGGAGTACCGCACGTTCGTCCAGCCGCACAGCCGGCGCGCGTTGGTGCTCGCCGCCGCGGCCGGAGTTCCCGTGATCCACTTCGGCACCGGGACCGCCCCGTTCCTCGAGGACTTCGCGGCCGCCGGAGGCGACGTGATCGGCGTCGACTGGCGGATCCCGTTGGACGAAGCCTGGGACCGGATCGGCCCCACCAAGGCGATCCAGGGGAACCTCAACCCCGCCGCGCTGCTCGAGCTGCCGGAGGAGCGGGAGCGGCAGGTGCGCGACGTGCTGGCGCGGGCGGGTGGACGCCCCGGCCACATCTTCATCCTCGGCCACGGCGTGCTGCCCGAGACGCCGCCCGACGCGCTGCGCGCCGTGGTGGACCAGGTGCACGGTGCCTAGCCCGTTCGTGGTGCTGCTCATGGCGTACGGCGGGCCGGACAGCCTCGACGACGTGGAGCCGTACCTGCTGGACGTGCGGGACGGCCGGCCCACGAGTCCGGAGCTGGTGGCAGAGATCCGTCAACGCTACGCCCGGATCGGCGGCCGCTCCCCCATCCGCCGGCTGACCGAGGCCCAGGCCGCCGCCCTCGCCCGGAAGACCAGCCTGCCCGTGTACGTTGGGATGCGGCACTGGCATCCGTTCATCCGGGAGACGGTGGACACGCTCGTCGGAGCGGGGTATGGCCGCGTCCTGGGGATCGTGATGGCGCCCCACTACTCGTCCCTGTCGGTGGGGGCGTACGAGCGGAAGCTGCTCGAGGCGGCGGACGGCCGGCTCGAAACAGCGCTGGTGCGGAATTGGGGCGAGCATCCACTGTTCCTCGAAGCGATGACGGACCGGGTGCGTCAGGCGTTGCAGCGATTCCCCTCAGCGCGCCGTGTCCAGGTGGTTTTCACCGCGCACAGCCTCCCCGAGCGCCTGCTCACCCCCGGCGATGCCTATGCCGCGGAGCTGGAGGCCAGCGGAGCCGCCGTTGCTGCACGAGTCGGCATCGCGGCCTGGCACTTCGCCTACCAGAGCGCGGGCGCCACGGCCGAGCCGTGGCTCGGGCCGGATGCGGGCGGGGTGATCGAGCGGCTGGCGCGGCAAGGGCAGCGTGATGTCCTCATCGTGCCGATCGGCTTCGTGTGCGACCACGTGGAGATCCTGTACGACGTGGACGTGGAGTACCGTGCGCTAGCGGACCGGCTCGGCGTCCGGCTCGAGCGCACGGCGTCCCTGAATGACGATCCCACGCTGATCGCCTGCCTCGCCGACCTGGTGCGCACCGAGGCCGCCGGGCGGGGCTGGACTCGCACGTGACGACGGTCGTGGTGGGCGGCGCCGGGATCGCGGGACTCGCCGCCGCCTGGGAGCTGAAGCGCGCGGGAGTGGACGCGATCGTGCTCGAGAGCGAGCGGCGCGCGGGCGGCGTCATCGTCACCGAGCGGCCCGAGCCCGGGTGGATCGTGGAGGGAGGACCGGACGGGTTCCATGCGTCGGATTCGGCCATCCCGGAGCTCGCGGCGGAGTTGGGGATCGCCGGCCGCCTGATCCGGGCCGCGACGCGCGGGACCTTCGGCTGGGACGGAACGGGCTTCCATCCCTTGTCGGGGCTCGAGGCGGCCGAGCTGCTCGGTATCGAGGCACGGGCGATCGACCCCAAGGCCGGCTACCAGTCGTTCGCGGCGGGAATGGAAGAGCTGGTCGAGGCGCTCGTGCGGGCCGTCGTCCCCGCGATGATGCGTGTCGGCGTGACCGCGGCCCATCGGACCGCGCGCGGATTCCGCGTCAGCGCCGCCGGCGGCGGCGGGGGGACGGAGTGCGATGGCCTGGTCGTGGCGCTGCCCGCGTACGCCGCCGCGCGGCTGTTCCCGGGGCTCGACGGCCGCGTGCGCGCCCTCCTCGAGGAGGTGCGCTACCGGCCGAGCGTCACGGTGTCGCTCGCGTATGCGCGGGACCAGGTCCGCGAACCGCTCGACGGGACGGGGTTCGTCGTGCAGCCGGGTGTGGCGTCGCCGCTCCGGGCGTGCACGTACGCGTCTGTGAAATTCCGCGGGCGCGCGCCGGAGGGCGCCGTCTTGCTGCGGGCGTTTCTCGCGCCCGGCATCGAAGCGGCGGCCACAACGGCGCACGAGGCTCTGGCGCGGATTCTGGGCATCGAGGGGCGGCCGCGCTGGGCCCGGGATTTCGACTGGCCGCGAGGCTTGCCCGACCGGCGCGGCGGCGAGCACGAGCGCGCGGCGTGGCGCGCCGAGCTCGACCGGCGCATCGAGCGGCTGGGACCGATCGCGCTCGCCGGCGCCGCCTACGACGGGCCGGGCGTCTCGGCCTGCGTCAGGTCGGGGCGGGCAGCGGCGCGGCGCGTGCTCGCCGCTCTGGGCGCACCAGCGGCATGACCTCCTCGGCGAACCGCTCCATCTCCTCGAGCTGAGGACTGAACTGCAGCAGCACGAGGTTCGCGCCCGCCCGCTCGAACTCCAGCAGTCGCTCCGCGACCTGCTCCGGCGTGCCCACGAGCCCCGACTTGAGCCCGCGGTTCGACACCGAATAGTCCGCCAGGCTCACGCGCTGCTCGAGCTGGGTGTTGGCGAGCCACTGCTCGTAGTTGGCGTAGCCCGCGGCGCTCTGGCGCACGTCCGTGATGCGGGCGATCTCCCGTTGGGCGGCGGCCTCGGTCGCCCGGCAGGCGACGTAACCCGAGACGCCGAAGGTCAGGGGCGGGAGGCCGCCGCCCAGGCGCTCGCGCCGCTCGCGCATGTCGGCCACCTTCGCCGCGATGCGCTCGGGCGGGTCGCCGTGCATCAGGTAGCCGTCGCACGCGCGCGCGATCAGCGCCTTGGCCGCGGGCGACTCGCCGCCGGCGTACAGCGTCGGCCGCGGGGCGCGCACCGGCTTGGGCTCGAGCGCGGCGTTGTCGATCGTGTAGTACGTGCCGGCGAAGCTGTACCGCGGCCGCGACCACAGGCCGGTGACCACCTCCAGCCATTCGGCCGCGCGGGCGTAGCGCGTGTCGTGGCGATCGAAGGCCACGCCGTACTGGCGTGCTTCCTCCTCCCACCAGGACGCGACGACGTTGAGCGAGAGTCGGCCGTGGGCGATGTGGTCGATGTTCGCGGCCTGCTTGGCGAAGAGCGCCGGCGGGTGGAAGGTCGGGCGCACGGCGACCATCAGCTCGAGCCGCTCGGTGACCGCCGCGAGCGCGGCGGCGGTGGTCCAGGCATCGAGCGAGGGGGCGTCCGGCCCCCGGATGTCGTTCAGGTTCAGCTCGGCGACGAGGGTGAGGTCGAAGCCGAGCCGCTCGCTGGCGCGCGCGAGCCGGCGGACGTAGCGCCAGCTCGCTTCCATGCCCTCGTCCGGCACGTTGCGCAGCCAGCCGCCGAACACGGGGAGCCAGTAGCCGAAGCGCATCACCGGGCCTCCCGCTCGAGGTAGTCCACGAGACGCGGCACGGGATCGAACCCGACGACGCGGGGGGCGTCGGCCACGAAGTTGGACAGCGCGTTGATGTCGTAGAAGTAGAGCCGGCCGTCGCGGGTGTCGATCACGTACTCGACGCCGCCCACTTCGATCTTCGCCGCGGCCGCGATCCGCTCCACCGCCGTCACGATCTCGGGCGGCGGCTCGTAGCCTTCCACGCGGAGCCCGTTGCGCGCCGCGTCCGCGGGGCAGGCGGTGCGCGCGAGGTCCGCGCCGTCGGTCGTTTGGCACACGTCGGCGGGGCAGAGGTTGAACGTCTCGCCGTCGGAATAGATCCGGATCGCGTAGAGGAACCGGCCGCCCAGCACTTCCACCCGCGTGATGCGCTGCGCCTCGGCGGGGATGAACTCCTGCACCAGCGCCGTATGGTCCGGGCCGAAGTCGAGCTGCTCGGCGGCCGCGGCCTGGGCGAGCGCCTCGGGCGTGTCGAACCGCACTATTCCAGCGCCGCTGCCGCCGATGTTCGGCTTGACCACGACGGGAAAGCGGAAGCCAGCGGCCGCGTCGGGGACTTGCCCCGCGTGGTTGACCACCCGGGCGCGCGGGGCGGGGAGGCCGAGGCAGGCGAGGAGCGCGAGCTGGCGGGCCTTCGACGTCTCCAGGGCGAAGGCCTCGGTGCCGTTCACCACCCGGACGCCGTGGCGCTCCAGGTGCGCCAGGAACTGCTGCGTGTAGAACACCCCATTGCCGTGGCCCCGGAGCCAGGCCGACGGGCTCATGCGATTGAACACGAGCCGGTAGGGGGGCCGCTCGACCGGGTCGAACTGATGCTGCGCCGCGTGGAGGCGGACGTGCGGGGTGCGGCGCCGGTCGAGCTCCGCGAACAGCGGCCGGAACCAGTCCGGGTGCTCGTAGTAGATCGCGATCATCTCGGTCTCCTCCCCCCCCCAAAAAGCGATCGGCCGCGACTCTGGAGCTGGGAGTCGCGGCCGACCGGTGTTGGTGCGAGGGCGCTAGGCCCTCAGTTTTCGGATCATCCCGTCATCGTGCGCACCGCGGTCGTCCGCTCTCCCAGGAGGCACATGGGACAGCAGCAACAGAGGTGGCGCATGGACAGACGGGCGAAGGTCATCGTGCGGGTGGAAGCTACTCGCAGGGGGCGGAGGACCGCAATGCTGAAGAAGCACGCCGCCAGCCTCCACTTCATTCACTCCACCAGCTCTTTCGCTACTAGCACTACCCGCTCCACCGTCAGCCCCAGCTCCTGGTAGATCCGCTGATACGGCGCCGACGCGCCGAAGCGGTCGAGACCGAGAATCGCGCCGCGCTCCCCCCCCCCTACCCAGCGGTGCCAGGGCTGCAACGCCGCGGCCTCCACGGCGACCCGCGGCACACCGGGCGGCAGGACGGCGTCCCGATAGCTCTGCGGCTGGGACGCGAAGTACTCCATGCACGGCAGGCTCACCACCCGTGCCGACAGCCCCTCGGCCGTGAGCTGCTCGTACGCGCCGAGCACCAGCTCCACCTCGGATCCCGTGCCGATCAGCACGACCTGCGGCTTCCCGCCGCGCGCGTCGGCCAACACGTAGCCGCCGAGCCGCAGCCCGTTCGCGGGCGCGTACCGGGCCCGATCGATAATGGGCACCTTCTGCCGGGTGAGGGCCAAAGCAACAGGGCCCCCGCGGTGCAGGATCGCCGCGCGCCAGGCCTCGACCACCTCGGTGGCGTCCGAGGGACGGATCACGGTCATGTTGGGGATCGCACGCAGCGCGGCGAGCTGCTCGACCGGCTGGTGCGTGGGGCCGTCCTCGCCCAATCCGATCGAGTCGTGCGTGAACACGTAGATTGGCCGCAAGCGCGCCAGGGCCGCGAGCCGGGTCGGCGGTCGCATGTAGTCGGAAAAGATCAGAAACGTACCGCCGTAGGGAATGAACCCCTTGTGATAGCACAGGCCGTTCAGCACGGCCCCCATGCCGTGCTCGCGCACGCCGAAATGGAAGTTCCGGCCCGCGGGCTCCGCCACGCTGAAAGTCCCGCCGCCCTTGATGTCGGTGTTGTTCGAGCCGGTAAGGTCGGCCGAGCCCCCGATCAGCTCGGGCAGCCGGGGCGCGATGGCGTTCAGCACCTTGCCGGAAGCGGCCCGCGTGGCCATCGCACCGTCCTTCGGCGTGAACGCCGGCAGCCCACCATCCCACCCCTCCGGCAGCGTCCCCGCGAGCCGGCGCTCGAGCTCGGCCGCGAGCTCGGGATGGGCGCGGCCGTAGGCGGCGAACCGCCCGCTCCAGTCCGCCTCGAGCCGGGCGCCGCGGTCGCGCGCCGTGCGCCAGCGGGCCAGCGCCTCTTCGGGCACGTAGAACGGCTCGAGCGAAGGCCAGCCGAGGTTCTGCTTCGTGAGCTTCACCTCGTCCGCGCCGAGCGGGGCGCCGTGCGCCTCGGCGGTGTCCTGCTTGTGGGGACTGCCGTAGGCGATGTGCGTCCGGATGATGACGAGCGACGGCTTGTCCGCAACGCGCCGCGCGGCCCGAAGCGCGGCGTCGAGCACGCCCAGGTCGTTGCCGTCGGCCACCCGCTGCACGTGCCAGCCGTACGCCTCGAACCGCCGCGCCGTATCGTCCGAGAACGCGAGGTTCGTGTCGCCGTCGATCGTGATGTGGTTGTCGTCGTACAGGCCGATCAGCTTGCCCAGCCGGAGGTGGCCCGCGAGCGAGCAGGCCTCGTGCGACAGCCCTTCCATCAGGTCGCCGTCCGAGGCGAGGAAGTAGGTGTGGTGGTCCACGATCGCATGCTCCGGCCGGTTGAACTCCGCCGCGAGCCGCGCTTCGGCGATCGCCATCCCCACCGCATTCCCCACTCCCTGGCCCAGCGGGCCCGTGGTGGCCTCGACGCCCGGCGTGAGGCCGTACTCCGAGTGCCCCGGCGTGCGGCTGCCCCACTGCCGGAACCGCTTGATCTCTTCGAGCGGCAGATCGTAGCCGGTGAGATGGAGCGCGGAATACAGGAGCATGCACGCGTGCCCGCAGGACAACACGAAGCGGTCGCGGTCGGGCCATGCGGGGTTCCCCGGGTTATGGCGCAGATGCTTGAGCCACAGGACGTACGCCAGCGGGGCGAGCGCCATCGCGGTCCCCGGATGCCCCGAGTCCGCCCGCTGCACGGCGTCCATGGACAGCGCGCGGACGGTATTGATGCAGAGCAGATCGCGCGCGGTGTCGCGCGCGGTCGCCGCTTCGGTCATCGCGGGGCTCCCGTGATCACATCAGGCCGGACTTGGCCCTCTGCCACAGCTTGGTCAGCCGGTCGAACCCGTCGACGAGCAGCTCCACCTGCTGCGGGCTGGGGCTGGCCTTCGCCGCCGGCACCAGCTCCGCGAGGATGCGCCCCATCTCGTTCCGGCCCTGCTTGGCCGCCTCGACGGCGATCTGATCCAGGATGCCGGCGATCTTCTGACGCACCTGCGCGTCGTCGGGCACCTGCCAGAGGTACTCGGCCGAGGCCTTGCCGTCGGCGCACAGCTTGCCGAGGGCGTCGAGGAGGGGCTGGCGGGAGGGGCGAGGGGGCTCGGGCATGGCCGGAAACCTAAGTGCGGAGTGCGGAATTCGGAATGCGGAATGAAACCACCAAGGTCCGGACCCCGGCACGCCCATTCCGCATTCCGCACTCCGCATTCCGCATTAAATTGCGGGGCCCATGCTCGCCCTTCTCCTCGTATTCCAGTCCGTCACCGTCTCTCCCGACTCCGGCGAGGTCCACCTGCGGAACGTCCGCCAGTTGACCTTCGGCGGGCAGAACGCGGAGGCCTATTTCTCGCGCTCCGGCCGCCAGCTCATCTTCCAGCGGCAGGAAGCCGACTCCGGCTGCGACCAACAGTACGTGATCAACGTGGACGGCACCGGGTTGCGGCGGGTCTCGAGCGGCCGGGGGCGCACGACGTGCGGGTACTTCTACGCGGACGACCGCCGGATCTTCTATTCCAGCACCGAGCACGTGGGACCGGCCTGCCCGCCGCGCCCGGATTTCTCGCAAGGCTATGTCTGGGCGCTGTACGACTACGACCTGTACACGGCGAACGCCGACGGCTCGGATACGCGGCGGCTCACGCGCAATCCCGGCTACGACGCCGAGGGGACGCTCTCCCCGGACGGTCGACGCATCGTGTTCACGTCGCTGCGCGACGGGGACCTCGACATCTACACGATGAACGTGGGCGGCTCGGACGTGCGGCGGCTGACCCGGACGCTGGGCTACGACGGCGGCCCGTTCTTCTCGCCCGACGGCCGGTTGATCGTATATCGCGCCTACCACCCGGCCAGCGCGCGGGATTCGGCGGACTACACGACGCTCCTCGGGCGGAATCTCGTGCGCCCGAGCCGGATGGAGCTGTGGGTGATGAACGTGGACGGCACGGGGCAGCGCCGGGTGACCGATCTGGGCGGGGCGAGCTTCGCCCCCTATTTCCACCCGGACGGCCGCCGGATCATCTTCGCCTCGAACCACAAGGACCCCCGCTCGCGCAATTTCGATCTCTATCTCGTGAACCTCGACGGCTCGGGGGGGGGGGGCTCGAGGCCGTGACCACGAACGTGGAGTTCGACGCGTTTCCCATGTTCTCACCCGACGGCACGCGGATCGTCTGGGCCTCGAATCGCCACGGCCGGGTGCCCGGTGAGACCAACCTGTTCATCGCCGATTGGGTGGAGCGTCCGTGACCAAGCCAGCCGTGGGGCCTCCTCGCCCCAAGACGCTCCGCGAAGAGGCGATCTCCTGGGCCAAGTCCATCGGCGTCGCGCTCGTGATCTGGCTCGTGCTGCGCTCCTACGTGATCGAGGCGTTCCGCATCCCGTCGCCCAGCATGGAGAACACCCTGCTCGTGGGCGACTTCCTGTTCGTCGAGAAGCTCGTGTACGGCGGCCAGTTCGAGATCCCGTTCACCGGCCTGCGGTTCGGGCGCCTGCCGGGGTATGGCACCCCGCACCGCGACCGCATCGTGGTGTTCCGGTCGGTCGAGGATTCGACGCCGAACCTGAACATCGTGAAGCGGATCGTGGGCGAGGCCGGCGACACGCTGCAGATGATCCGCGACACGCTGTACCGCAACGGCCGGCGGCTCGACGAGCCTTATGCCCTGCACCTGGCGGACGGCTTCGTGCGCGAGGACGACTTCCGGCTGCGGCAGATCCGCGCCTTGCAGCTGCCCCACTACGTGGGCCGGGACACGGCCCGCTACCATCCCACCACGCACGATTGGGGACCGATTGCGATCCCGCCCGATCACTACTGGGTGATGGGCGACAACCGGGACCAGTCGTACGACAGCCGCTACTGGGGTTTTCTGCCGCGGCCGCACATCGTGGGACGGCCGCTGTTCATCTATATGAGCATCGCGCGGCAGCCGTTGCGGATACGGTGGAATAGGCTGTTTAAAAGACCACACTAAGAGGCTAAGGGGCTAAGGGGCTAAGCGGCTAGGTGGTCCGTCAACTCCTCAGCCTCTTAGCCCCTTAGCTGCCTAAGTTTCAATCCGACCACGTTGCCGAGGCGTATACCGACAGTGATTCCCGATCGTGTGCTCGTGGAGCGCATGGCGGCGGGCGACGAGGGTGCGCTGGGCGAGCTGTACGATCGCCACGGGCGGACCGTCTACGCGCTCGCCTGCGCCGTCGTCGGGGAGCGGGCGGACGCGGAGGAAGTCGCGGCCGACGCGTTCGGCCAGGCGTGGCGCACGGCGGGCCGGTTCGACCCGGCGCGCGGCAGCGTGGGGGCGTGGCTCGTGATCATCGCGCGGACCCGCGCCCTGGATCTGCTGCGCGCCCGATTCGCCGCGCCCTCGGGGACGCG
>JBOHSA010000177.1:0-4793 GCA_050732995.1 Gemmatimonadales bacterium
GGCAGGAGACCGATCCCGTGCTCGAACGCCACCATTTCGCCCAGGACGTCGACAGTGGCCAGTGGACGATGACCGAACTGTGCCTGCGCTACGGCATCAGCCGGAACACCGGCTACAAGTGGCTCGATCGCTACCGCCAGAGCGGCCCGCGGGGGTTGTACGACCACAGCCGCGCCCCGCGCTCCTGCCCACACCAAACGCTCGCCGACATCGTCGCGCTGATCCTCGAGGAACACACGCGCTTCGGCTGGGGCGCCCGGAAGATCTTGAAGCGCCTCCGCACCCGCGACCCGAAGCGGTCCTGGCCGGCCCGCAGCACCATCTTCGACATCCTCGCGCGCCACGATCGCGTCCAACCTCGGCACCGGCGCCGGCAGTGGAAACACCCGGGCGCTGCCCCCTTCAACACCAGCGCCCCGAACCAGATCTGGACCATCGACTTCAAAGGCCAGTTCCGCACGCGCAATGGGATCTACTGCTACCCGCTGACGATCATCGATCACTTCAGCCGCTACTGGCTCGGCTGCCACGGGCTGCTGGATGTCGCCGGTGCCGGGGTGAAACCGCACCTCCGCCACCTGTTCCGTACCTGCGGCCTCCCGGACGCGATCCGCAGTGACAATGGCGCGCCCTTCGCCTCCACCGGCATTCACGGCCTCAACCGGCTCAACGTCTGGTGGCTCCAGCTCGGCATCACCCACCAGCGCATCACGCCCGGCAGCCCCCAGGAGCATGGCGTCCACGAACGCCTCCACAAAACCCTCAAGGCGTGCGCCACCCGGCCGCCCGCGGCGAACCTCAACACCCAACAGCGCGCCTTCAACGCTTTCCAGCAGACGTACAACGAGCTGCGGCCGCACGAAGCCCTCGACGACGAGACGCCTGCGTCCCGGTGGGCTCCGTCACCGCGTGCTTATCCCGAACGCATGGCCCCGCCCGAGTACCCCGGCCACTTCGAAGTCCGGCGCGTCAGCAGCGCCGGCACCTTCCGCCTTCATTCCGGCCAACACTTCCTGAGCCAAGCGCTCAACGACGAATACATCGGGCTCGAAGAAGTCCAAGACGGCCTCTGGAACATCGTCTACTACGAGACGCTCCTCGGCCGCTTCGACGAACACACCCACACCATCACCGGGGCTCCCTCCCTCAAAGGAAAGTGTTAACCATGTCCCCGGACGTTCTGTCAACTATGTTCCCGGTTGCTCAGCTCACGTGCCTTTCTTGGGTGGTTCACCGCGCAGAAGTCGTTCGGCAAGCCATGCCGAGAGCGGGACTTCAGACGATGTCGCAACTGAGCCAGAATCGCGAAGCAGCTGCGAGGCTCGATCACGAACCTCCGCGCTCTTGGTGATGTGCCAAAGCGCGATCGCCACGGCGCGACGATGGCGGCTTTCGTGTGAGACTCCGTGCTGCTCTTCACGACTGCGTAGGTAGCCCGCGATCTGGATCTCCGTCGCGTCGGCTTCTGCCATGCCACGAATCTGGGTTGCGTATTCCTGGAGCTCAGCGCCACGCGTCTCGGGATCGAGGTGCCGGTAGGACGCGAGAACGCGTCGAAGCGTCGGCTCTGGCGGTTCCCCGCGATCTACCCAGTTGCTAGCCTTGTCACTGATCATGTAACCGCCGCCTAACGCGTAGCACTTGAGCTGCGGGCGCTTACACCGCGGGCGCGTTGGCGCCCGCCAGGCCGCGGCACGCGGCCGGCGCACAAACGCAATTCTACCATACTTGAAGGCACCCGCCAGCTCCAAGCGCAGGTTAGGCGGCGGCCTCCGAAATGTTTGGGTCAGTAGACTCCTGTAGATCTCCGGCCCGCCGACGTCCTGCGGCGGCACCCAGTGGAGGTCAGCAGATGAGCCCCCGCTGGGCAAGGAGCGGTCCTTTGTCAGACACCCTCCAGCGAATCCACCCCTCCGCCGTTCGCTGGACGGGTCGCCCGCACCAACCGCCCGGCCACTGCGCGCGAACCCTCATCCACTCGCCTTCGATCTCGAGCGGCGCGACGCTGTACTCTGGTGATTCCCGCTCACGCGTCTCCAGCCAGTGCAGCACTTCGCTGCTATCGCTCGGGGCTCGACGAAGCGCGTACCGCCCCGGAGCTCGGAAGAACGTGGGCAGGTCTTGGGCGAGAAAGTGGGCTTCCCATTCCGTTAGGGACAGCTCGACATCTCCGAGTGTGAGGTGAGACTCGTGCGCCCACGCTGTCCCGTCCGCTTCACCGGCGGGCGCCGCGTAGCGGAACCGAAACCAGCCGCCGTCACGCGTTTCCAGCACGACAAACCCAGCCGGCGCATCGTAGCCCGTACTGATCCACCCACCTACTTCCAGCTCGTTCCAGGTCCACTGTTGAACTCCGGGCTGCGCCAGCCAGCCACGCGCAAGCCATGCTGCGGGCAGACCGTCGGCCTCTCTATAGAGCGGTAGGATGAGCTGCTGGAGCCACTCGAAGCTGCTGGACACCATGACCGCCCCCTCAACCGCTTTGAGGTAGCCGACGCCGTGACTCGCGTTCTGGAACGACCGGTTGACAGTCGGTATGCGAGGGGGGCGGCGGGGTTCCGGCGGAGGTTGCAGGCTGTCGGGGAACCGTGCGACCACACCCCACGGGTCCAGGGATGCACGGCACCGCTCGAGGAAGCGCGCCGCTCGCGACGACGGGCTGTCGAGGTTTGACGCTTGAAACACCGTACTCGCATCGCCCACAGCGGTCTGCGCTGGTTGAGAGGGTATGGAGTTCTCCGCTGACCCCTGCCCCGCATCGAAATCGACCCGAATGATCGTGCGGCCCGCCGTGTAGCCATAACGGTCCTCATAATAGCGGCGGACGGCGCCCGTGCTGTCAATGGCAACATCGATGCGCCAGAACCGGCGATCCGGACCGTCGATGCGCCACGTGACACCACGCAACCCCCACCGTTGCACGGCGTAAGCGTTCTCACGGCACCGCCCGCCGGTATCGACGCCGGCGGGGATTTGAGGCCGGAATTCCGCGAGCGCGACCTGGTTCGTCGTGTATGGAGGACGGATGCGCTCGCGGACACGAGCGGTGTCCGGAACTCCAATCGAGGGCTGTTGCCGGTTCTGCCCCTGGCAGCCGACGATCGAGGCGAGCGCGAAGGCCAGCAGGGTGACGGTCACTGCTGACAGACCTCTGCGGATCTCCACTCTCCCAGCTCCAGTGCTAGCGGCCGCCTAACGGATTGCGCTTAAGCTGCGGCGCGCCCACTCCCACGTCAACAAACCTCCGGTTCCTTCAAAAGGCAGCGCCGCCAGCTTCAAGCGCTTGTTAGGCGCCGCGGATTCATATAGTAAGTGCAACACGTCCCCCAACGAAGGAGGTGACCTGGAGATACCATAGGCTTCGGTCTCGGCCAAGAGAAGGTAGCCTACGTATGCGGTATCGCTAGATCACCTTTGCCGAAAGATACACGCTCGGCCTGCTGCGGCAGCGGGGCCTGACGGCCGCGGCGATCGCCCACGTGCTGGGGCGGCATCGCAGCACCATTGGCCGGGAGGTCCGGCGCAATCGGGCGACCAGTGACGGCACCTACCGCCCACCGCTGGCCGATTGGTACGCGCGCGGCCGGCGGTCGCGGTCCCGGCGCAATCGGCGGTTCTCGGCGACGGCGTGGGCGCGTGTCCAGGCTCTGGTGCGGGAGGACTGGAGCCCGGAGCAAGTGGCCGGCTGGCTGCGGCGCCAACGGGAGCTCGTGATCAGCCACGAGACCATCTACCGCTACATCTGGGCGGACAAACGCCAGGGAGGGACCCTGTACACCCACCTGCGCGGCGCCCGCAAGCGTCGGCGGAAGCGCTACGGGCGCTACGACAGCCGCGGGCGGCTCGCGGGCAAGCGCCCGATCACAGCGCGCCCCGCCGCGGTCGCGACGCGCGCCCACATCGGGCATTGGGAGGCGGACACCATGCTCGGCGCCGGCCAGGCCGGACCCTGCGTGCTGAGCCTAGTCGAGCGGAAAACCGGCTATGTCGTGGTCGGGAAACTACGCCAGCGCACGGCGGCCGAGGTGAACCAGCGCGCCCAGCAACTGATCCACGCGCAGCCGCGCCCGGTGCGGACGATCACCGTCGACCATGGCACCGAGTTCCACGAGTACACCGCGCTCGAGCGAGCCACGGCGACCCGTTTCTACTTCGCGACGCCCCCCACGCGTGGGAACGGGGGACCAACGAGAATACCAACGGCCTACTCCGCCAGTACCTGCCCAAGCGCCACAGTATGGCCCACCTCACCCAGCTCGACTGCGATCGCCTTGCCGCCAAGCTCAACCGTCGGCCACGGAAGCGGCTCGGCTACCGCACTCCGGAGGAATGCTATGCGCGATGACGCCCAGTGTTGCACTTCAAAGTTGATATCAAACTGCGAGTCAGCGTGAGCATAGCATTGCGGCCCGCGCTCATTGCCGACGTTGTTGTCGTGGATCGTCAGCCGGATTTACGTAGGTGCCGTCGAACGGCCCTACCGCATGGAGCTCGTACTCCACGGGGCCGTGTGTCCAAAGTGAGTGGGCTAGCTTCGCTGGCATCACGAAGAAAGTGCCCGCGCCAACGCAGGTGCCGTGCTGGAAGTCGGTCCGCTCGCCAGTTCCGATGCAGAGCGTCCCTGAGAGCAGCGTCACGTACTCGTCGACCGAATGCCAATGCGGCGGAACCCGATAGTTGACGGGAAGCCGGACCCGGATCGTGAACTGGCCGGACTCGGACGGGTTGCCGGCCAGTAGGGCGGATTCGGCGCCGGGCGGCAAGGCGGGCGGGGCGGGCTGCCACGCGATGTC
>JBOHSA010000178.1:0-5413 GCA_050732995.1 Gemmatimonadales bacterium
CTCGTCACCTCGGTCGGCGCGTCGACGGTGACGGCCCCGGTACGCGGGGGCGGCGGCCGGCGCTGGCCCGGGCGCTGCCCCGGCTTGGGGGCGGCGACCGGCTGCTCGGGCCACACCGCCGTGGCGAACTCCTCCATCGTCGGGAAGCGCTGATCGGGCTCCTTCGAGAGGCTGCGCGAAATTGCGGAGACGAGGAACTCGGGAATCTCCGCGCGCTTGACGCTGGCGCGCGGCACGTCCTCGAAGATGTGCTTGTACAGGATGGTGTGGACGGAGTCGCCGGTGTAGGGCAGCTCGCCGGTGATCATGCGGTAACCCACGACGCCGAGCGAATACTGATCGGCCCGGCCGTCGACCGGGGCGCCCTTCGCCTGCTCGGGGGCCATGTAGTGGGGCGTGCCGATGATCATCCCAGTGCCGGTGAAGCCGCTCGCCGCCTGGAGCGCCTTGGAGATGCCGAAGTCGGTGAGCATCACGCGCCCGTCGTGGTCGAACATGATGTTCGCCGGCTTCACGTCCCGATGCACGACGCCGCGTTGATGGGCGTGTCCCAGGGCGCAGGCGGCTTCCCACATCACGCGCTGGACGTAGTCGATGGCGAGCGGCTGCCGCTGCTCCAACAGGTCCTCGAGCGAGGTGCCGGCGACGTACTTCATCACGAAGTAGTTGAGGCCGCCGTCGCTCTCGACCCGGTAAATGGGGATAATGTTGGTGTGGTCGAGCTTGGCCGAGGTCTTGGCCTCCTGCTGGAACCGCTTGACGACCTGCGGATCCATGGAGATGTCGGGGGGCAGGACCTTGATCGCGACCTCCCGCTCCAGCGTCAGGTCGTGGGCCAGGAACACGGCGCCCATGCCACCCTTGCCGAGGAGCGACTGGAGCTGGTATTTGCCTTCGACGAGGCGCTGGAGCCGGCGCATGAGCGCCTCGACGTCACCCGCCGCCGTGGCGGAGGTACCGCCGCCCGTCACGTCCGCCCCACAGGCGTAGCAGAACTTGCTCTCCGCCGGCAGCGGCGTGTGGCACTTCAGACACTCCATCGCTGGCGCAGTCGTAGGCTACCTCGGCACCACGGGGAAACCACGCGTCAGCTGCGTGAAATCGCGCGGCTCCTGTCGAGGAATCCGATAGACCGACGGCGCAAGCGTGGCGGTGACGGTCGATGCGGGAAGAACGGGAGGGGTACAGTTGACGCCTGCCCCACCATGCACCACGCAGACCGAGTACCGCGTCGGGACCGAGGCCGCATCCACGACCCCCAGGTAGTAGTCGCCGGCCGGGAGGTTCAGCGAGAGGGTTTCGTTCGAGCCGACGGCAGTCGCGCTCCCCATCGAGGCGAAGTCGGCGGCCCGCCGCACGTAGATGTCGATGTCGGAGAAGTCGAAGCCGATGAATGGGAGCGACCGTGTCCGGATGGTCACCATGGTGTCCGCCGGCACCACGGGCGCCTGGACGCGGAAGCGATACCAGTCGATGTCGTGGGCGTTGTCGATCGTCAACGTTGAATCGCGCCACGGCCGGAACAGCCCCACCACGATATGCTTGCCCGTGATCGAGGAGTCCGTTGAGGTGTTGAAGGTCTGGTCGGCGTACCGGCACCAGTTCTCGTTCTCCTCGAACCGGTCGGGCCCGATCCGCCGGTCCTGCGTGAAGTATCCCCGCACTACCGTCACGTTGTAGCCGCCGTCCTTGCCGTAGTTCGAGAACAGGTGCACGGCCTTCCCCGGCAACGACCGCAGGGCCATGACCGTCGTGGGCGACCGGGTCTCGCGCGACGGCGAGAAGCCCTGACCGTCGCAGATATAGAACCGGTTGCCCGGTGAGCTGAGCCACCCCGGGGCCGAGTAATTCGTCCCGTTGAAGGACAGGGTGTCGGCAAAATACTGGAACGCCGTGTCGTCGAACACCTGAGTGTTCAAGATGATCGTCAACGCCTGCGTCGTGTCGGTCTGCGCGAAGCGGTACCAGTCGATGGCGAACGGCCCGCCGGTCACCGGATCGTACGGCTCGTAGTACAGCGCCGGATTGAAGAACACCGTGGGAAAGCCGAGGAAGCTCCGGGGCCCCCCCGGCCCATTCACGTCCACCGGCGTCGGGACAGCGTAGTTCGGCTCGTAGACGTCCTGCTCCACCACCGTCACCGAATCGGTGAGGGCCCCGATCCCGCCGAGTGCGAAATAGAACGGCCGGCCCGAGGACGCCGGATAGGGCACCCAGTACTCGGTCTGCCCCAGCCCTTCCAGGTTCCCGCTGAACGAGAACTGATCGGGGATTAGGGTTCCAAAGCCCAGGTCCAGGGCGAGGACCTGGCTGATGCGGACGCCATAGACCGTGAGCTTGCCGCCGAAGCCCATGGTCAGGGGCCGGATGCTGTCGATGATGAAGTTTTGGGCCACCCGTACCAGGGCCGCCGCGTCGAGCGACTGCTCGAACGCCGCCGCCTTCACCCGGATGGCTTCGGTCCCCACACCGACGCCCGTGACCCGGGCTTCCCCCGCCCCCTTGTCCTCCACCAGGAGGACGCCCGGGTTATCGCTGGACCAGACGAAGTCCACGTTGCGGATCTCCGTTGAGTCACCGGTCGCCAGGCGCCGCCAGGCGCGCGCGAACGCCGATTCGACCTGACCCTGCCCGAGCACCCCTCGCGAGATCAGCGAGTCGGAGAGCGCCAGGGTGACGTAAACCTGGTCACTCTTGTCGGTTGGAAATGAGCAGGTCGCGCCGGCCAGTGCGAGTACGACAATCGCAACGCGACCCGGACGTCTCGGATACCGCATAGCGTAGGATCCCTTGGGGAGTGCTTCCGAAAATACCATGTGCCTCATATCGGGGCCAGACGGCAACTTACAACGTCCCCCGGTGCTTCAGTTCGAAGTAGGCCGAGACCACCGCCTGGGCGGCGCGCTCGGGTGTGACGTCGATCACCAACACACCCGCCCGCCGCATGTGGCCCAAGGCGTCGTCGCGGGCACGCAACAACTCCTCGGCCGCCGCGCGTCGATACACGTCCCGCGGAACGCGCGGCCGGAGGACGGCGACCTGATCGAGCGCCGGGTTCCGGAGCGTGACGGCGAGCGGCAGATGGCGCGGGCGCAGGGTGGCGACGTTGGCGACGAGCGCCTCCGACGCGAGCCGGTCGATCACGTCCGTGAACAGCACGGTCAGCGCGCGCTTGCGATTGCGCACTGCGAGATAGCGGAAGGCGCCGGGATAGTCGGATTCCACCAGCTTCGGCTCCACGACGGCAAGGACGTCGAGCACGCGCCGCAGCCCCAGGCGGCCCCGCCCGGGCGCGACGAAATGCTGGACGCCGTCGGCGAACACCATGACCCCGACGTTGTCGTCGTGCTGGGCCGCGGCGTAGGCGAGCTCGAGCGCCGCCTGGACCACGTAGTCCATGCGCGCCACGCCGCCCACGTCCGCGGTCAGCAGCCGACCGGCGTCGAGCACGAGCAGCACCTGCTGGCGGCGCTCGGCCTCGTACTGGCGGGTGATCACTTTGCGGCGCCGCGCCGTCGCTTTCCAATCGATGTGCCGGACGTCGTCGCCGGGGACCCACTCGCGCAGGCTCTCGAACAGCCGCCCTTCTCCCAGCCGGCGCAGCGGGTGCATCCCGGCCTCGCGGCGCCGGACTGCTTGCGCGACGGAGGCCCGGAGCCGCATCGAGACGAGGGGCGGGTAGACGACGACGTCCCAGGGAAGGGCGATTTGCCCGCGGCGGAGACCCAGGCCGAGCGGGCCGATGCTGTCCACCACGAAGCCGCTCGTCCCGCCCTCCCCCGCCGCGCGCGCACGGCCGCGGCGCGCCGGCACCACGGGGAGCCGCTCGCGCACTGCTCCCCCCCCCGGTGGCAACGCAAGCCGCCTCGGGGGCTGGAGGCCGCCGAGGATCGCCGGGCGGTTTTCGCGCAGCCGCAGTCGAGCGCCCCCCCGTCCGCTCCGGTCGCGCCAGCGGTAGGTCACCTCGCCCGCATGCCCGAGGGACAGCGCGGGCATCGGGTCCCGGTCAACGACGATTCCTTCCCCGGGAATGGGAGCGCGCCGGGCGTCCCACCACGTCAGACCGATCAGGATGGCATCTGCCAGCAGCAACGCGTCCAATCCCCAGTGGACCCAGTAGCCGGCGATCCCGAGCAGGGCGCCGGCGCCGGCGAGCACGAGGGCCCGACGGGTGCACAGCATTCCCGTGAGCCGGTACCACAGGACGGCGAGGCCGACAAGGGCCGCGCCCACCGCGAACACGACTAGCCAGGCGAGCGGAGTCATCGCCTAGGCGGTCGGGACTTCGGTCTTGTCCAGGATCGTCTTGAGCGCCACGTCCGCGGTGACGCCTTCCAGCTCGAGCTCGGGGGCGACGCTCACCCGGTGTCGCAACACCGCGGGTGCGAGCTGCTTCACGTCGTCGGGGATCACGAAATCGCGGTCCTCGACCAGGGCGGCGGCGCGCGCGGCTTTCAGGAGCGAGACGCCGGCGCGGGGGCTCGCGCCGAGGGTGAGCGACGCTGCGTCCCGCGTCGCCCGGACGATCGCCGTGATATAGGCGGTGATCTGCGGCTCCACGCGGACGGCTTCGACCGTCCGGCGCAGCCGTTCCAGCCCGTCGCCGTCGGTGACCGCGGCGAGCCCGTAGGTCGCCGGCCGGTCGGCTTCAAAGCCCTCCACGTAGCGCGTGAGAATCCCCTGCTCCACTTCGGCCACGGGGTAGCCGACCTGCACCTTGAGCATGAAGCGGTCGAGCTCGGCCTCGGGCAGGGGATAGGTGCCTTCGAACTCGATGGGATTCTGAGTGGCGAAGACGGTGAACACCGGCGGCAGGGCGTGGCTCGTACCGTCGATCGTGACGGTGCGCTCCTGCATGGCCTCGAGCAGCGCCGCCTGGGTCTTGGCCGGGGCGCGGTTGATCTCGTCCGCCAGGACGAGATCCGCGAAGATCGGCCCCCGCCGGAAGGTGAACTCCTGCGAGCCGGTCAACACGGAGAGGCCGGTGATGTCCGACGGCATGAGGTCGGGCGTGAACTGGATGCGGTGGAAGCGGACGTTGAGCGCCAGGGCCAAGGCGCGGACCAGGAGCGTCTTCGCGGTCCCCGGCACGCCTTCGAGCAGCACATGGCCGCGGGCGAGCAGGCAGATCAGCGCTTCGCGCGTCGCGCCTTCCTGTCCCAGGACGACGCGGCGGACCGCGTCGAGAATCAGCCGCGCGTCGCGCGCGGTCGGAGCTCCTCCCACACGTCCTCCACGGCCTGGGCGGCGGCGAGCACGCGCTCCTCACCGCCCCGTTGAGTGAGCACGGATCGCAGGCGCCGGACGGCCTCGCGACCGCGCGGGGTCGCGAGGGCGCGCTCCAGCGAGACGAGCCACTGGCGGTCACCCGCTCGGCCGGCGCCCCCGCCGTCGGCCGGCGCCCGTCCGGTCC
>JBOHSA010000179.1:0-15062 GCA_050732995.1 Gemmatimonadales bacterium
GTGCAGGTGAGCGGCGGCCGCGACCCCCGCGGGGGGAAGCCCCGCCCGGCGCCTCGCCGGACCCCGCCCGACGCGACGCGGGCCGAGATCGACCGGGTGCTCGACAAGATCTCCGCGTCGGGCATGGGGAGCCTGACGCCGGCCGAACGGAAGTTTCTCACCGAGCTGAGCCGCCAGCTGCGCGACCAGGACTGAGCGGGTTGTCAAGTCGCCGGGGTTGACGCCGGCGCACGACGCCCGCTCCGGCGCGCTTGTCCCCCGGCCGGGGCCTTCCCAAATTGGGACCGGCCCACGGCCCCATGCTCGTCAACCTCGTTCCGGAGTTCCTCGCCTGCGCCGCCGCGCCCGATCCCGCCGCGGCCTACCAGGACTACCTCGACCGCCATCGTCTGGTCCTCGCGAGCTACTGGCACAACTACGTGTTGGAGCTGGGCTCGGCGCAGGCGGAGCGCGCGATCGCGGAAGCGCTGCGCGCCGACCGCACCGACCTGGTGCGGCTGTTCGAAGACGTCGCCGTCGTCACGATCGCCGAGGAGGCGCTAGGCCGGGCGCTGGAGCGGCTCGAAGCGGATTGCGCCGTCGACCTCTATCTCATGATCGGCGTCGGCGCGGCGCACGCGGGGGAGCTGGTGGTGGCGGGGCGCGGCATCGCGGTCGTCTGCCTCGAGCATTTCACCGGCCGGCCCAATCCGCAAACCTACGGCCTGGGGCTCGCGCCGCACTTGCTTCCGCTGTGGATCGCGCACGAGGTCGCCCACGCGCTGCGGTACACTTCCCCCACGAGCCGTGCCGACCTGCGCCGCTTGGTCAGTGAGCTCAACGGCCGCTACGACTTCTGGGAGACGGGCAGCCGGGCGACGCTGCGGGAGTTGCTGGTGAACGAAGGCGCCGCGGTGGCGGCGGCGCAGGCGGTGGCGCCGGGCCTCGAGCCGTGGGAGTACTTCGGCTACACGCGGCGACAGTACCGGCGGCTGCGGGAGCTCGACGCGTTTCTGCGGCGCGTGAGCGCCCCGGAGCTCGAGGCCGCGGGGCTGGGCCTGCGGCTGCGATTCCTGGCGGGCGGGATGAGCCCCACGGCGCGCCTCGTGTCGGGCAAAGTGCTGCCCGAGCGGTCGGGCTACTACCTGGGCCACCGCCTGGTCGAGCCCTACGTCGCCGAATTCGGCGTCGCCTCCGCGGTGCGAGCGAGTGCCGCCGAGTGCCGCCGGGCCGAGGCGCGCGCGTTGGGCATTCAGACCGCATGAGCCCGAAGCCGAAAACTGAGCGGCGCCGGAACCGTCCGCTCCGGGAGGTGCTGGACGAGCTGCTGGAGCACACCCGCCAGATCGTGCGCCGGGGCCGCGAGATGACGCCCGAAGAGCTGGACTACTCTCAACAGCGCCTGGAGTGGCTGGCCGACGAAGTCTGGCGGGTCGCGACGGGCGGCGAGCCCCCGCGGGCGTAGCTATCTTGTCTCCATGGGCACGCGCGGCGAGTTCAAGGTCACCGTCACCAAGGAAGACCTGGTCTTCGCGTCCGCCCACTTCATCACCCTTCCCGGACACCGGTGCGAAGCGCTGCACGGGCACAACTATCGGGCCGGGATCGTGATCGAGGGGGCGCTTGAGCCCGAGAGCTGGTACGTCTACGACTTCGTGGCGCTGAAACGCCTGATGAAGCGGCTCACCGACGAGCTGGACCACAAGGTGCTGCTCCCCACCGAGAACCCGAAGCTCGCGATCGACCGCCGCGGCGACGGCATCACCGTGGCGTACGACGGCCGGCCGCGCTACGTGTTTCCCGCCGCCGACTGCGTGCTGCTGGCCATTCCCAACACGACGGTCGAGATGCTGGCGCAGTACATGGCCGGTCGGGTGCGCGACGAGCTCACGGCGAGCCGTGCCCTACACCTCAAGGCGATCGAGCTCGAAGTCGAGGAGAACTTCGGCCAGTCGGCGACCTACCGGGCGGTCCTCGACTGATGGGCGGCCGCCGCACCCGTCTCCCCGATGAGGAGATCGGCCGCGAGCTGGAGAGCCTCCCCGGGTGGGCATTCGAGCGGGGCGCGGTAGGCCGGACCTACAAGACGAACGGGTGGCCGTCCACGCTGATGCTGGTGAACGCGATCGGGTATTTGGCCGAGGCGCTCGATCACCATCCGGACCTCGAGGTGCACTGGGGCAGCGTGGGCGTGCGGCTCAGCACGCACAGCGCGGGTGGCGTCACGCCGATGGACCTCGAGCTGGCGCGGCAGATCGAGGCGGCCGCGCGGCAGGGCGCCGCGCGGCAGCTCGTTCAGCCGTAGCTAGTTCCCGCGTAGCTACTTCCCGACACAAAAGCTCGCGAACACCCGGTCCAGCACGTCGTCCGGCGTCACCACGCCGATGAGGTCGTCGAGCGCCCCGACCGCCGCCCGCAGATGCGTCGCCGCCGCGGCCGCGTCGACGCCCCGCTCACGCGCGGCCCCAAACGCCTCGAGCTCCGCCTGCGCCCGCTCGAGGGCGACCCGGTGCCGGGCCCGCGTGACCACCGGCTCCACATCGCCCAGCGCCAGGAGACGGCCGAAGGCCACCTCGGCGAGCCGGCGCTTCAACTCGGCGAGGCCCTCTCCCGTCACGGCGGAGACAGCCAGCCGCTCCGGCGGTCGGGCGGCCAGGCGGTCGGCTTTCGTATCCGCCGTGACGCTCGGCGCTGCGCAGCGCGCCAGGAACGCCTCCGCCGTGGCATCCAGCCTTTCGCCTCCCGCCTCCCGGCAGTACAGGATGAGATCGGCGGCGTCGAGATACTGCCGACTCACCTCGATGCCCAGGCGCTCGATCCGATCCCCGCTTTCGCGCAGGCCGGCGGTATCGACCAGGCGGAACGGGAACCCTTCGATGACCGCGTGGGCCTCGATCGCGTCGCGCGTGGTGCCGGGGATTTCGGTGACGATCGCCCGCTCCCGCCCGAGCAGGGCGTTGAACAGCGAGGACTTGCCGGCATTGGGCGGCCCCGCGATCACGAGCAGCGCCCCCTCGCGCAGCCGCTCGCCCTCGGGCGCGGTGCGCAGGAGATCCGCGACCCGTCCCCGCACCGCCGCCCAGGCCTCCCGCACGCGCTCCGGGCTGACCGGACCCGCGTCTTCCTCGGGGAAGTCGATGTCGTAGGCGATCAGCGCTTCGAGTTCGAGCACCGCCGCGCGCAGCGCCTCGAGCCGACCGGAGAGCCCGCGGTCGAGCTGGAGCAGCGCCCGGCGCCGCTGGGCGGGCGCGCCGGCGTCGATGAGGTCGGCGGTCGCTTCGGCCTGGAGCAGGTCCATCTTGCCGTGCAGCACGGCGCGGCGGGTGAACTCACCGGGCCGGGCGGGCCGCGCGCCGGCCGCCACCAGCGCGGCCACCGCGTCGGCCGGTACCAGCATGCCGCCGTGGGTGGAGATCTCGACCGACTCTTCGCCGGTGTAGGAGTGGGGCGCGGGAAAGCAGGCCGCGAGCACGTCGTCGACCGGCTCGCCGGTGACGGGATGCGCCAAGCGCGCGCGCGCCACGGTGCGCGGCGGCTCCGGACGGAAGGGCTGGAGGCAGCGGGCGGCCAGGGCGAAGGCGCCCCGGCCCGACAGCCGGATCAGCGCGAGGGCGGCGCGGCCGGGCGGGGTCGCGAGCGCGACGATCGGGTCGGACAACATAAGTCTCCCCCCCCACCCATCGCCGCTACCCGGTGGCCGGCTTGGGGACCGGCGCCTGCCGCAGCCGGCGTTGCGCGATCAGCAGCTGCTGCGGGACACTGAAGATGTTGCTCACCGCGTAATACAGGTTCAACCCCGACGCGAAATTGACGAACAGCGCCGTCATCATGATCGGCATGAAGTACAGCATCATCTTGGTCTGGGGATTGGGCGGCACGCCCATCTGGCCCACCTTCGTCAGGGCGTACATCGACAGCCCCATCACGAGCGGGATGATGTAGTAGGGATCGGGCCGCGCCAGGTCGGGGAGCCAGAGGAAGGGTACGCCGCGGAACGCAATCGTGTTGTCGAACACGAAAAACAGCGCGAGCAGCACCGGCAGCGGAATGAGCATCGGGACGCAGCCGCCAAAGGGATTCACCTTGTGCTCCTTGTAGATGCGGAGCATCTCGCGCTGCAGCCGCTCGGGCTCCTTCTTGTAGCGCTCCTGCGTCTCCTTGATCAGCGGAGCCACGGCCTGCATCCGGATCGCCGATTCCATCGCTTTCTGGTTCAGCGGCCAGAGCAGGAGCCGCACGAGGATCCCGAAGATCACCAGCACCCAGCCGTAGGCCAGGCTCAATCGCTCGTGCATCCAGAGGACGATGTTCACCACGAACACCGACACCGGCTGCACGATGGGCCGGAAGATCCAGCCGTAGGGGTTGGCGTCGTCCAGATCATGCCCGATCGCCGCCAGCCGCCGGTGCTCGAACGGCCCCGCATACACCTGATAGCGGAAGCCGCCCGCCGGCGGTACTGGGAGCGTGAGCGTCACCGCGACCCGGGTGTGCGCCTTGCCGGGCTTCGGACCGCCGACCGCGATCACGCCGCCGAACTGCGGGCGATTCGGCTCGATGGCGAGCGCGGCGACCAGGAAGTACTTCGACTTGATCGCCACCCACTCGAACGGTCCGTTGAACTCCGCCCGCTCGCCCGGGTCGAGGGAAGAGAACGGCCGGCTCTCGGTTCGGGCGGCCTTCGTCACCACCGCGTAGCGTCGGTAGTCGTCGGCGGAGTCGGCCTGCACCGAGCGCACGCCGTCGCCCAGCCCGACGAGCAGCAGGGCCCCCTGCGGGCCGAGGCCCGTCACCTGGCCGTCGACGGTGAAGCGGTAGTCCGCCGCTTCGAAGCGATAGGTGAGCGCGACTTCCGCGGCGCCGCGCCGGGCCGTGAAGTCGAGGCGCCCTGCGCTTCCACCCGCTTCGATCCGCAGTTGGTGCGCGCTTGGCGTGAAGGTCCAGTCCGCCAGCGAGACGGTGTCCGCTTCCTGGACCAGCCGGTGGGTCAGGAGCGGCCGTCCCGGCGGCACGAGCTGCGCGGGGCGGGCTGAATCGCCCGGGGCAAGTGATTGGTATCCGGGCAGTTCTGCCACGACGAGCACGCCGCCCTTCGTGCTGAAGCCGAGGCGATAGAGCGGCGACGTCACCCACACGGTGTCGGCAGCCTGGGCGGTCGGGGCCGTCGGGGTAGTCAGCCGGTCCCGCGGTTCGGTGGGCGGCACCGCCGCGCGGCCGGGCTCCGGCGCGGGCGAGCGCCCGCCCGAGTCCCCCGCCGCCTGGGCGCCGGGCCGCGTGCCCGCCGGCCGCTTCGACGGCCAGATCAGGCTCGGCGCCACCGCGACGACCAGCATCAGCAGGATGGCGTAGATGACGCGTCGTTCCATCTAGGCGACTCGGCCTCTGGGCATCTGGTCGTTACGGCACGGGATCGTAGCCACCTGGATGAAACGGGTGGCAGCGCACGATTCGTTTCACGCCGAGCCACGACCCTTTGAGCGCGCCGTATCGTTCAACCGCTTCGTACGTGTAGCGCGAGCAGGTCGGCGTGAAACGACACTGCGTGAACACCAGATGCGCCAGCGTCAACTGGTAACCGCGAATGAGGGTCATCACGCTGCGGCGCGGCCAGCGACCGACGTTCACGTGATCCGCGTCACCACGGCGGTCAATTCGGCGCGCAGGTCTGCAACCGAGGCGGCGTAGGCCGACCGTTTGGCGCGCACGACGAGATCGACGGGGGGAAGCGCCGCGAGAACGTGGCGCCTGAGAATCTCTCGCAACCGGCGCCGCAAGCGATTGCGGGCCACGGCGCTGTAGTGAAACCGGGGAACGATCACTCCCAGCCGCGCGTGGCCCGCTCGATTCGGTCGCCAGGCCAGGTCGAGATGCGGAGCCCGCCGGCGTCGGCCCGCCTCCCAGCACGCACGGAGCTCCGGGCCGCGCGTCACGCGTGCGCGGCGCGGAAACCGCTCGCCCGTTACCGGCTCCGGTGCTTGGACGGCAACCGGACGGCCAGGTGCTTGCGACCCTTCTTCCGTCGGCGTGACAAAACGGCACGCCCCCACTTTGTTTTCATCCGCGCGCGGAAGCCGTGCTTATTAATGCGCCGGCGATTGCGCGGGCGATAACTCGGCCCCATGGATTCCTCTCGTAAGGCGGGGAAACTACACCGGTTTCGGCAAAGCGGTCAAGGTTGACTTTTCCACATGGGACCCGTACTTTCGGGCCGCCCTTGCAGGACGTCCCACCTTTTTTCGATCACCGATGGAGCAGTCAGCCAAAGAAGCCTGGAAGCGTCTCCTCGACGAGGCGCGGCGCGAACTTCCCGACGCGGCGGTACGCAGCTGGCTCGAGCCGGCGGTGCCGCTCGCGCTGGACGACGATCGGCTGATCGTCGGCGCACCGGATCAGTACGCCGTGGAATGGAACGAATCGAAGTACGCGTCGCTGCTCACCCGCGCGGCGGAGCGTGTCCTGGGCCGACCGACGGCGGTCGTGTTCCGCGTGCAGGAAGATCGGCAGCGCCGGCCGCAGATGGATTTCTTCGTGTCGCCACCCACGGCGACAGCCACGGCGGACAAGCCGGGCGCGGTGACGACCCCGCTGAACGAGCGGTACACCTTCCAGACGTTCGTCATCGGGAAATCGAACGAGCTCGCGGCGGCGGCCGCGCACGCGGTGGCCGAAGCCCCCGGCAAGACGTACAACCCGCTGTTCATCTACGGCGCCACCGGCCTGGGTAAAACGCACTTGATGCAGGCCATCGCGCACGCCGTGCTGCAGAAGAACCCCAACACCCGGCTGCTCTATCTCGGCGCCGAGCAGTTCCTGAACGAAGTCATCGAGTCGATCCACGCGCGCACGATGTCGGAGTTCCGGCGGCGCTACCGCAACGACGTTGACCTCTTCCTGGTGGACGACGTTCACTTCCTCGAGGGCAAGGAGCAGACGCAGGAGGAGTTCTTCCACACCTTCAACGCGCTGTTCGAGGCGCACAAGCAGATGGTGCTGACCTCGGACCGGCCGCCAAAGGAGATCCCCGGGCTCGAAGACCGGCTGATCTCGCGCTTCGAGTGGGGCATGGTGGCCGACATCGGGCACCCCGATCTCGAGCATCGCATCGCGATCCTGCGGAAGAAGGCCGAGCAGGACCATCTCGAGTTGACGATTCCCGACGACGTGCTGCGCTTCATCGCCGAGCACGTGCGCTCGAGCGTGCGCGAGCTCGAAGGCTGCATCATCAAGCTGCTCCTGTTCGCGTCGCTCAAGAACCGGGAAGTCACGATCGAGCTCGCGCGCGAGGCGCTGTCCGACAAGATCCGGCAGGGCGAAGACGGCGCGGTGTACACCGGTCAGCCGACGCCCAGCATCGACCGCGTGCAGGAGGTCGTGGCGCGCCGGTGGGGGGTGACGCCCGAAGGGCTGCGATCCAAAGCCCGGACCAAGACCCTGACCATCCCCCGGCAGGTGGCGATGTACCTGGCGCGCGACATGCTGGGCATGCAGCTGGTGGAGATCGGGCAGGCCTTCGGTGGCCGGGACCATTCCACCGTGATCCACAGCGTGGACAAGGTCGAGCGGCAGATGGTGCGCGACCGCACGTTCAAGGAGCGGGTCGAGATGGCGCGCCAGGAGTTGTCCGCACTCTAGCTCACATGCGCGGCGCGCCATGTGGGACCGCTGTGGGGATGGGGACGTAGGACGGAGAATCGACAAACTGCCCACAGGACGCACAGGTATCTAACATGACCTGGCACGGCGTACAGGGAGGCCTCCATGAGCTTTACCAGATCGGCCCACATTTCCCCGTACTCTACTACTACTACTAGTAGTTCTATATAGTATAGCAGCAGGTACTCTTCCCACACGAGGAGCACGGCACCACGCGATGAAGTTCACCATTACGCGGGAACAACTACAGCAGGGGCTCAGCGCCGTGGCTGCGGCTATCCCCGCCAAGACCACTCTGCCCGTGCTCTCCAACGTGCTGGTGGAGGCCGGTAAGCACGGCCTGCGCCTCTCCGGCACGGACCTGGACATCTCGGTGAGCACCACCGTCTCGGCCGATGTCGACGCCGAGGGGGCCGTGACGTTACCGGCGAAAAAGCTGGTGGACATCGCGCGCGAGCTCCCGTCCGCCGCTATCCGGTTCACTGCTGCCGGCGAGCAACGGGTGTCGATCGAATGCGGGCGCTCCAAGTTCAAGCTCCTCGGGCTGCCCCGGGAGGAGTTTCCCTCGTTCCCTGCGGTGAAGTTCGACGGAGCGTGGAAGACCGCGGCCGGCATGGTGCACAAGCTGGTGGGTCACGTAGCGTTCGCGGCGTCCACGGAGGAGAGTCGCCCGATCCTCAACGGTGTGCTATGGGAGATGCGGCCGGACCGGATGCGCATGGTGGCCACGAACGGGCACCGGCTAGCCAAGATGGACGTCCCGGCGAGCGGGGGTTCGAACGCCGACCTGATCGTGCCGCCCAAGGCGCTCGAGCAAATCCGCCGGTTGTTCGGGGCCGACGTGGACATGGACATCGCGAAGAGCGACAACCACATCGGGTTCCGCACCGGCGGCACGTTGGTGTTCTCGCGCCTCATCGAGGGACCCTACCCCAACTACGAACAGGTGATTCCGCGCGAGAACGACAAGTCCGCGACGGTGGACAAGGCGGCGATGGCGGGCGCGCTGCGCCGCATGAGCGTCGTCGCGAGCGACCAGACGCACCGGATCCGGCTCGCGTTCTCCGGCGGCATGGTGAAGTTCTCGGTCCAGACCCCCGACCTGGGCGAGGCGCAGGACGAGCTGCCGGTCACCTACGAAGGCGAGCCGCTCGAGATCGGGTTCAACGCGATGTACCTGCTCGAGATCCTCAAGTACATGCCGACCGACGAGGTGCGCTTCACCTTCAAGGCGCCCGAGCGCGCGGCCACCGTGGAGCCGGTGGGTTGGAACGATCCGGCCAGCTACATGGCGCTGGTCATGCCGCTGCGATTGGTCGACTGAGCCAGGAGACGGGCCGGGCGTCTCGGCGCCCGCGTTGATGCTGTCTGGTCTCACCCCCCCTCCCGTATCTCGCTTGATCGCATCCACGAGGCTGTCGATCGGGGGAAGCGGCGGTGGCGGGAGGACTGGGAGTGAATCGAGGACGAGCAGCGAATCGAGGTCCACGTCCTCGAGCCGCGGGATGGTGACCTCCCGGCCGTGGTAGCGCGCCAGGATCAGGTCGCGGCGGGCGAGCATGCGGCCGGGACGCGCCGCGGGGTTGGAGCTCCGCGGGAACGGCAGGGTGGCGGCGAGCGCCGCGGCCTGCCATTCGGTCAGCCGGTCGGGGGACACGCCGAAGTACGCGCGGCTCGCGGCGGCGACGCCCCAGATACCCGGTCCCCACTCGACCACGTTCAAGTACAGCTCGAGGATCCGGTCCTTGGACAGCGCGCGCTCCAAGCGCAGCGCGGTCACGGCCTCCTTGAGCTTGCGCAGCGGACTGCGGGACGGCGAGAGGTAGAGGTTCTTCGCGAGCTGCTGGGTGATGGTGCTCGCGCCGCGGAGTCGGTCGCGCCGGCGCCAGAGCACGCGCCCGGCCCGCCACGCGCCCGTCCCGGGGTCCAGTCCGACGGCGTCGCTCACTTCGGCCAAATCGATCCCGTGGTGCGTCCGGAACCGGGAGTCCTCGGCGAGGATGACCATGCGCTGGAGCACGGGAGAGATCTCGGCCAGGGGAGTCGGACGGAATGACGGACGGACGGAATGTCCCGGCCCTTGCCTTCCGTCATGGGGTCGTTCCGTCGCCCGTTTCATCATGGCCGTTTCCCGCGGCCAGTGATCCTGCCACCAGACGGGCGGCGGCCAGACGCCGAGCAGCCATAGCGCGGCGAGGGCGAGAAACCCTAGCGCGGCGCGGCGCGCGTTCCTAGGTTTCGCGACCGCCATGGCCACTGATCTCTCCGTTCTCCGGCAACGGCTGCAGGAGGCCCTGGGCAGCGAGTTCAGCGTCGGGACGCTGCTGGGGCAGGGCGGGTTCGCCGCGGTGTTCCGGGTCCGCGACGTTTCGTTGAACCGCGACGTGGCGGTCAAAGTGCTCGACCTCGAGCTCGCGCCCTCCCCCACGCTCGCCGAGCGTTTCGTGCGCGAGGCCCAGACCGTCGCGCGGCTCGAGCATCCCAACATCGTCCCGATTTACAAAGTCGGGAAGCAGCGCGACGTCTTGTATATCGTGATGCGCTGCGTCGACGGGCCCTCGCTGCGCCAGCTGCTCAGCACGCACCGGCGACTCTCGGTGGGCGACGCCGCGCGCATCGCCCGTCAGGTCGCCGACGCGCTCGCCTACGCGCACAGCCACGGCATCGTGCACCGCGACGTCAAGCCCGACAACATCCTGCTCGACGGGTCGGGCCACGTCCTGGTGACCGATTTCGGGATCGCCAAGGCGGCTCAGCAGGCCGCGTCGACCGGCGCGCAGCTCACGACCGAGGGCATGATCATCGGGACGCCGCACTACATGAGTCCCGAGCAAGCGGCGGGCGACCAGCTGGATGGCCGATCCGACATCTACTCCTTGGGCATCGTGCTCTACCAGATGCTGACCGGGGCCCCGCCCTTCGACGGCGACTCCTCGGCCTCGATCCTCGCCAAGCAAATGACCGCGGCGCCGGCGCCCATCCGGCAAATACGCAGCGACACGTCCGAGGAGCTGGCCGCGGTGCTGGACCGCATGCTGGCGAAGGACCCGGCCCGGCGCTTCCCCAACGCCGGGGAAGTGAGCCGCGCCCTCGTCGGGGCGCTCCCCACGGCGGCCCGGGACCGGGTCAAGGTCCCCTTGCGGCGCCGCCTGGCCACCATGGCCATCAAGTCGCTCGTCGGCCTGGGCCTCCTGGGCTGCCTGGCGGGTGTGGCCTTTCTCGCCGGCGCGGCCGTGGTCGCCTTTACGGTCTTCAGCAAGCCGGCCAAGGTGTCGGCCCTCGCGCCCCTCCCCGACAGCCTCGCGCAGGCGCTCCGACGCCAGGGCGCGCTCGGGCGCAACGACACCGCGGAGTACGTGTTCGTCCCGGGCGGCTCGGAGGACTCCGTCCTGCTGGTGGTCGGCCGCCGGCGCGTCGCCGTGGTCACGCCGGGCCGGGTGCGCTCCTACGCGCGCGACAGCGTCCTCCTGGGTCTGAACATGGACCTGCGCGGCGGGTTGCAGTTCCGCCTGGTGCTGCGGCCGCACCGCGGGGCCCGCGACACGGTGTACCGCCACTTGTCGTTCCGCGACATGTTCGAGTTGGCGCCCAAGCTGGAGCGCTTCCGGCCGGAGGACGCGGCGCGCCGTCGCGTCGGGGTCAGATCGGGAGCTACCCGCCGGCAGTTCGACTAGCGCCCCAGCGGTCGGGTGGACAGACCATAGACGCTCGCGGCGTCCACGGTGCGCGCATCTCCGGTCGTCGAGACAACGGCGCCGACCTGGTCCTGGCCGCCCACCATCAGTCCGAACGCGAACGCTCCGCGCCGCAGCGCCCGGTCGGTGTCGAGCCGCGCGAGGAGCCCGAGCGAGCCCCGGCGCCAGCGGAGGCCGAACGAGTAGCTGACCACGGTCTCCGGCGTGATCCGCGCGTGGGTCGACAGCGCGGCGGCGGCGGCGAGCAGCCGCACGGTAAGGCCCGGGACGAACGTCACCCGCTGGCGAACACCGCGCACCACCGGCTGGCCCACGTTTGCGAGGGTCGCGCCCGCCGAGAGGGCGGCCCAGCGCGGGGGGCTGTACGCAGCGCCCAGGTCGAACCCCGTGGCGCTGGTCCCGCCGCGGTAGAACGCGGCCGCGAGGCCGAGGGCGAGACCGTCCGACGACGCGGCGATCCCCAGCCGGTAGGTGTGCCCGGTCAGGACGCCGGCGCCCGCCTCTTCGAGCCGGTCCCGCTGATACCCGCCTGAAAGCCCGCGGGAGTTGAACCCCGCGCCGAGTTGCCGCAAACGGCCCGCCGCCCCCGGGTCCGCGACCGTGAGATCGAGATACACCGAGGCTTCTCGCCGGACGCCGAGCCCCGCGGGATTGACCCAGAGGGCCCGGGCGTCGTCGATGTCGCTGGGATGGAGGTACTCGACGGTGCGGTTGGGAGCGACTTGGGCGGACAGGCGGACGGCCGGTCCGGTGGTCAGAAGAATCGCCCCGAGAACCAACCGACCGCCGGACCCCTGGACCGCCCGTCCGCCCACTACGGCAGCACCGTCACGATGGCGCGCAAGACCTGGCGGACCGGCACCGAGAAGCCCTGCGCCGGCAGCTTGACCGTATACCGCGTCGAATCCAACGACTCGCCGCCCAGGTAGCGGCCGTCGATCGAGACGAACTCGATCGCGGCGCGGGTTCCTTCGCCGGTCAGCTCGTAGGACTGCCCGCCCTGTTGGCCGGCGCCCTGGAGGGTGAAGGTCGAGGTCACGTCGATCCGCAGGCACCGCACCCCGTTTCGGTCCTCCCACCGGGCGGCGCTCGAGTGGTTGACCGCACGCACCGTGACTTCGGCGGAGCCGCCGGACCCGCGCTCGGTCGTCACGACGGTATCAACCCAGGCCGAGCCGAGCAGCAAGCCACCCGCCGGCAGCCGGGGGAAGAACTCGCGGGGGCTGCCCAGCAGTTGCCCGAGAGAGCGGGCCACGACCGAATCGGACGGCGCGACGTTGCGCAGCTCGCCGGTCGGCGCCAGGCGACCGGTGAACAGCAGGCTGCGGGCGGCCGCCAGGTTGATGGTCGGCGGTACGTACGTTCCCGAGTCGGCCACCATCGAATCGACCGTGAAGGTGACGGGATAGCCCGCCGTGTCCGCCGGGCCCAGGATCGTCGCGGCGAGGTAGACGCGGTAGCTCAGGTCGGTCGGGACCTGGCCGGGCAGGTCCTGCTCGATGTGGAGCTGGCGCTGGACGGCGTAGCGCAGCGCGCTCGGACCGAGCCGGATCACCGGCGGCGCGGCGGCGGGCGGGAGGGTCGAAGTGGGAGGGGGAGCGGCCACCGGCGCGGTGGCGGGCGCCGGATCGGCCGTCGAGCCGCCGGACCCGGCGGCGCACGCGACCGCCGCCACCAGCACCGCGCCGAGGACGAGACCTCTCATGGCGACGCCCGCTCGGGCTTGGTGCGGCCGAAGATGGCGACCATCTCCGGACCGTCGCTCGACACCCGCAAGAGCTTCCAGCCGCGGCGACGCATGTCGGCGCGCCAGCCGATGAGCTTCTCCCATTCCGCACTGGTGGTCCGGAAAACGCGCAGGTCGGCGACGTTCTCCCACTGTGGTGGATAGGGCTTGGCCGTCATGGGGTGGAGAGGGGTGGGGCCATAAGCCGAGTTCTGTTTACCCGCGTTGCGGGCAGATGGTCATCTCTCTGGGATGGCTGTCGCCAGCCACCTCACGCGGCCTACCCGCAGCTCAAACGACCCGGGCCGGGTCTCGCTGCTTATTTGGCCTTGCTCCGACTGGGGGTTACCGTGCCGTGCCTGTTACCAGGCGCGCGGTGGGCTCTTACCCCACCGTTTCACCCTTACCCTTGGAATAAAGGGCGGTCTGTTTTCTGTGGCCCTTTCCGTCGCCTTGCGGCGCCCAGGCGTTACCTGGCAGTCTGCCCTACGGAGCTCGGACTTTCCTCAGTACGCCCATCCAACCGGCGTACCGCGACCATCGCGCCCCACCACCCTCCGCGGTCAAAGCTACCGGGCGGCGGGCAGGTCCGGCAAGTCCTGATCAGTCCTTGGCCAAGCGGCGGATCAGGCGCCCCAGGCTGTCGGCTTGTCCTTGCACGACCCGCTCCGCAGCGGCCAGCCAGAACCCGTCGTTCTCGACGAACGCGGCGCGGCGCAAACGGGGCCAGGTCGGGGGGGTGATGTAGCGCGGGGAGAGGCCCGTGGCATGGAGGGCGACGATTCCCCGCTCGCGGTAGCGGCGCAGCGCGTCGCGCGTCCGCACTTCATGGGACCACAGGAGCACGGGTGGCCCGCCGCCCGCCTGCTCGCCGGAGAATCCGCGCATGAGGCCGAGCGAGAACCACTCGGCGGGAAACGCCGAGGCGTGGATGGCGAAGAGGATGCCGGGCGCGAGCCGCCGCGCGTCGGCGCGGACGGCGGCCGCCCGCTCGGCGGTCAGGCGCTCGAGCGCTGCGTAGTACGCTTCGAGCAGCCCGCCGCCGAGCAGGGAGTCGAAACGCGCCGCGAGCGGCACGTCGCCGAGCCGCTCCGCCCGGGCGCTGTCCAATCGCAGGGCGGCGAGTCCCGCCCGGTAATTGGCATCGCAGAACTCCCCCGCGGGAGGCGGGCCCGACTCCCGTCCGCGGCCGCTCACCCCGTCGAGATCGAGCGCGATCCCCGCCACCAGCTCGGGGCCGGATGCGCTGAGCCGTGCCAGGGCGTGAAAGGCGGGGGCCAGCCCACCAGTCCAGAGGCGGGGGTCGAGCAGGCAGCGCTCGGCGATCGGATCGCTGCGTGGGGATGGGCCGGTCGTATCAGGGGGCAGGCGCAGCTCTGCGAACGCGACCACCGGAAACCAGTGAATGCTGGTGACCGCCAGCCGATCCGCGATCTGCTGCGTCAAGCGGCGCGCGGCGTCGCGTTCCCACGCCGGAAAGCGCACCGAGTCGACCAGCGCCTGCGGGGCGCGTGCGGCGAGCGCGAGCGCGTTGAACGAGCCGATCTCGAGAAAGGCCACCAGGGAGTCGAGCTCGCGCGCCCGCGCTTGGGCCGGCTGAAACCCCCGATGGGAGGGGAGGTCAGCCCATTCCAGCCGGATCCCCTGGCGGGCGATCCATCCCGGTGGCGGGGCACCGGGGCGACGGGAGGAAGGCTCCGCCGCCGGCGGACGGGGGAGGGTGGCCGGGAGCGGCTCGACCAGCACCGAAGGTGGGGGGAGGAGCGGCGGCGGTCGGGGCGACACCGGAAGCGGCCCTCCCTCGATCACGAGCGGGCCCGGCCGTCCGGCCGCCGGCACGGAGGCCCATTCCGCGGGCCGCAACGTCCAGCGCGCGAGGGTCACGAGGAAGGCGCGCGTGCGGTCCAGCCCATCCGGCGAGGCGAGCGGCGCGGTGGCGGGGCGGATCTCGGGCCCGAGGGCCGCGAGCGCGTGGCGGCTCGCCACCACCACCAGCCCCTGCCCCACGC
>JBOHSA010000180.1:0-9702 GCA_050732995.1 Gemmatimonadales bacterium
GCGTGGGGCAGCGCCGGGCGGGGCGCCGGCTCGGCGGGCTGTGCGCCAGTGCGCGCAGCTTCATCTCGACGGGCCGGCCCCGCATGCAGCCGAACGCCTACGCCGACTCGATGCGGATCGTGGCGCGGCAGCTGGTCGTGCGGATCGACTCGGTCCTCAAGTTCCTACCGACGTGCGAAACGACGGCGGGCAAGACGCCCGTCCCCATCTCGGCCGGTCTGCAAGACAGGCTGCGGGCCTACGACACCGCCCTCCTCGCGTTTCGGGCGGGGCTGGCCGCGATGAATAGAGTGGACAGTGTCAGCACGCCCAGTCAGCCGTAAGACTACGGCACCGTCTCCTGTTTCGGCTCCAGCCTCAAGATCCACAAGCCGGTATTGATATCCGGCACGAAGATGTTGCCGTCGCGCACGACCGCACCCCAGGCGAAGGGCGCGCGCGGCCGGTGGCCGAGGGAGTCGGCCGTGAGGATCCAGCTGATCTCTCGCCCCTGCCGTAGCAGGTCGCCGCGCAGCTCACCCGCCACGTCGAGCACGCGCGCTCCGCCCTGGTAGTTCCCCAGGTAGAGGGTGTCACCCACGACCCACACGTTGTGCACGCCGCCGTCGGTCGGCTCGTACCAGGCGACCTCCCTGGGATGCGTGATGTCGGAGACGTCCACCACGTGCAGGCGGCCGAAGGTGAGGTTGTTGCCGTCGGCGAGGCCCTTGTACGGCCGGGCGGCGTACACCTCGTCGCCGACGAACACGTACTTCCCCTGCCGCCACGCGGTGTGGGTGCCGCGCACGAAGCCCGGCCCCCACAGCTGCTCGACCCGCGCATACACGGCGTTGAGGTCGTACTTGAGCTGGGAGATGAACTGGGGGTTCGACGGGCTGCCGCCCTTCATGCCGTTCCCGACGTCGAGGATGATGAGGCCGTCGTTCCAGTAGGCGAGATACGCCAGGCCGTCCACGACCATCACGTCGTGCAGGTAGCGGCCCGCCTCGGTCTGCTCGGTCTGCCAGCGGGCGACTTCCTTGGGATGCGTGGGATCCCGGAAGTCGATGACGCGCATCGAGCCGGTGGCGTCGTCGGTGATGTATGCGTGCCCCTGATAGACGTACGAGCTGTGCACGCCGCCCGACACCGTCTCGGTGTACTCGGACACGGGCTTGGGGTGGCACGGGTTGCTCGCGTCGAAGACGACGATGCCGTTCTTGCGGTTCGACGCGCCTTCGCGCGAGAAGACGCCGTACCTGCCGTCTTCGGTCGTCATCACGTCGTTGACGATGCGCGCGTCGGTCATCATCGAGTCGACGATCTTCGGATGCGCGACATCGGCGATGTCCACGGCGTACACCCGATCGGCGATGGTCGAGAGGTACACGCACTTCCCCGACGGATGCACCCACACTTCGGCGGCGCTCATGGAAATCGGCAGGCGCCCGCGGACCTCGATTCCCCGCCCCACGCGCCGGGCGCTGACCTGCACCACGGCGTCCGCCGTACGACCGCCCACCGACGCGGTCACCATGTACGTCCCGGGCAGCTCGGCTACAAACGTCCCCGCCGGGTCGATCTGCGCGACGCCGGACCCGGCCGCGACCGACCACTCGACCGCGACGTCGCCGAGCGAGCGACCGGCGGCATTGCGCGCCGTCGCCGCGAATTGGACCACGTCGCCCGTGCGCACGCCGGTGGTGGCGGGCTCCACGCCGAGCCGGGCCACGGTGTTGGGGAGGACCTGCACGACGAGCGCTTCGGTCGCCGGGCCCGCCTTGGCCGTGACCGTGGCGCGGCCCGCCGCGACCGCGCGCAGCCGTCCGTCAGGCGTCACGCTCGCGACGCGCGGGTTGCTCGACGTGAACGTGACGAGGTCACTGCGGCGGTCGCCGTGCTTGGAGAACGGCGTCGCGGCGAGGGTCAGCCGCGAGCCCGCCACCAATCGGCTGGGCCGGGGCTCGAGGACGATGCGCGCGGGCGGCTCAGGGAGCACTCGCACCAGCGCCTCGCCGAACACCTGACTGCCGCGCTGGCCGCGAATGAACCCCACCGCGGTGACGCGCGCGTAGCCCTGATAGCCGCCGGTGAACAGGCCCGTCGAGTCGACGTCCCCCACATCGCCGCCCACGAACCAGCTGACCTCCGCTTGGCGCACGACCTGGCCCGCGGCATCGAGGGCGCGCGCGGTGAACTGGAGCTTCCCGCCGATCGGCACTTCGCCGCCCCCGGGCTGCACCTCGACTTTGGCGATGGGGGACGGTGGAGGGGGGGCGGGGGCGGCGGGTTGCTGCACCTGCACCACGAACAAGGACAACAGCGCGGGCACGATCATACGGATCCTCTCACCGACGGCGGCTAGGGGGATTATTGGTGACGGCGGCACGGGGAGGTTACCGGGCCGCCGCGGAGAACGGAAGAGGCCAGGGCTTGGAGGCGTTATGTCGTTATGGTGTCATGATGCTGAAAACGTTACAGTGATTGACAGACCCTGAGGGCATCCGTACTTTTGGCCCCGGTTCAAGCAATACGTGGCACCGTCACCGGCTGTCTGCGCTCCGCGAGGACCATTTTGTCTCGCGGTTTTTGTTTGAGCCCGTCCCAGGCCGCGGTGGCTTGGGTCGATCCAGTCCGGGGCCGTGCCCCTCAGTGCTGAGGTTTGAACAGTATGGCCAAGGGTAAGGTGAAGTGGTTCAACGACGCGAAGGGCTTTGGCTTCATCGCGCAGGAGTCGGGTCCGGACGTGTTCGTCCACTTCACGGCGATCCAGGCCGAGGGCTTCCGCAGCCTCGCCGAGGGCGACAATGTGGAGTTCGAGGTCGCCCAGGGTCCGAAAGGCCTGCAGGCGCAGAACGTGCGCAAGGTCTGAGCGGCAACCCATCGTGGCACCCACGGGCTCGGGGGGGCGCTCCCCGGGCCCGTTTTGTTTTCCCTATATTGAACCAATGATCCGCTACCCGCTGTGCCTCGTGGTCGCCCTGGGAGGGTCCGCAGCCGCCCAGGTGACGGCGGGCGGGGCTCCGGCGCCCGCTCGCGCACCCGCCCGGGCCGCGGTATACCGCGGCTTCGAACCCGGCGTGCGCTATCGCGAGTTCGCGACCCGCGCGCGGGCCCTGGCCCGGCGCGACCCGCTGGTCTGCAACACCTCCAAGCACACGGCGCAGCTCATGGAGTGCGGCGTGCTGATCCGCGACCCGGCCGACAGCGCCACGTTCTACTTGAGCGCGCACGTGATCGGCGGCCGGGTCTCGATGATCTCGTTCACCGATTCGGGCGGCGCGCCACTCGTCGAGCGCGTCAAGCAGGATCTCATCCGCCGGTTCGGCAAGGCCCAGCGCACCGAGATCGGGATGTGGGAGTGGAAGCCGGCCGGGGGAGGGGGACGCAAGGTCGTGCGGTTCAGCTGGCGCGGACGGGGGAGCGCGCGCTGGGTGTCGATCACGCTCACCGATCAGGACGTCATCGACGAGATCCGCCGCTACGTGAAGCGCACGCCGTAAGCCATACGTCGTTCCCCTTACGCGGTTGACCCTACGAAGGTGATCCTACGACGTTCGTCGTCGGGTCGTTATCCCGCCGGCTCGAGCAGCTGCGTCGCCAGCCGACGGATGCCATCCGCCCCGACCAACTGCCCGATCCACCGCGGCGGAATCCCGGCCTCGCCGTCGCGCGCGCCGAGCAGGGCGCCGGTGACCGCGGCGTTGGTATCGGTGTCGCCGCCCGCCTGGGCCAGGAACACCAGCGCGTCTTCGAGCGACCGGTCATGCGTCGCGAACCAGAAGGCGATCTCCACGCAGTGGACCACATACCCGGTCTCACCCGCCACGGTGATCGGCAGATCGGCCTGCGGCTCCCGCGGCACGCGGTGTAACGCGTCACGCAGGACGCGGGGCGCGCGGTCTTTCAATCGGTAGAGCACTTCCTCGACGAAGTAGATGTTCCCGCGCAGGAGCTCCCCGACGGCGAGGTTCACCGCCGCGGCGCCCCATAAGCACCGCTCGTCGGCATGGGTGATCGCCGCCTGCTGAGTGGAAACGCGGATCAACAGGTCCACGTCGTCGTGGAACCGGATGCCGACCGGCAGGCAGCGCATCACGCTGCCGTTCCCGGCGGACGCCTTCGGATCCGCTTCGCGCGCCAACCGGCCCGCCTCGAACGGCTCGGTGCCCCGCTCGATGAGCCGCAGCGCGCGCCGGGTGGTGTTCCCCAACCGCGCCCGTCGGCCTTCATCCAGCGGACCCAGCGCTCCGCCACGTCCTGCGCGTCGAAGCCCCCCCGGGAGACCAGGGACTCGGCGAGCAGCAGCATCATCGCCGCGTCGTCGTCGTAGGGAGAGCCCTTGGGAGGCGGGGCGAGGTCCCAAACGCCGCTGGGGAAGGAAGCCCGGATGGCCTGCGGCGTCCCCAGCCCTTCGGTCGGGACTCCCAGCTGATTGCCGGCGACGAGTCCCAGCATCGCGCCGCGGGCCCGGGTGACCAGGTCCGGGTCGAGCGTCGGGCGGTCGGGCGTCTTCGGGGAGCGCGGTTCCGGCGGTCGCATCGCCCCTAAGGTAACATGGCCCGCCGACATCGGTTAACTTCTCACGCATGCTCTGGTTGCGGATCGGCCTCGGCCTGGGCCTCGCCTATCTCGCGCTGCTCGCCCTGGCGTGGGCGTTCCAGGAGCGCGTCGCTTTCCCGGCCCCCCGCAGCCCCCTCCTCCAGCCCCGGGACGTTGGCCTGCCACAGGGGGAGCTGGTCGAGCTCGTCACCCCGAGCGGGACCAGACTTGCCGGGTGGTACCTGCCCCCGCGCACCTCCCCCGACCTCCCCCGTCATCCCCCGTCCTTCCCCACCCTTCTGTGGTTCTACGGCAACGGCGAGACGATCGCGTCGATCTGGCCGATTCTGCGGGACTTTCAGCCGCCGGGCACGGCCCTCATGGTGCTGGATTACCCGGGGTATGGCGCGAGTGGCGGCCGGGCCACGGAGGCGGGCTTGTACGAGGCGGCCGAAGCGGCCTACGAGGCGCTCCACCGGCGCCCCGCGGTGGACGGCCGGCGGATCTACGTGTACGGCCGCTCCCTGGGCAGCGCCGTCGCCACTCACCTCGCCGCGCGCCATCCGGTCGCCGGCTTGATCCTGGAATCGCCCTTCACGAGCGCGCGGGAGATGTCCGGGCGGCACTACGGCATCTTCCCGCGCTTCATACTCCGCCTGGGGCTCGACAACCTGTCCGCCATCAAGGAGGTGGGCTGCCCGGTATTGGTGTTCCATGGTACGGCCGATGGTGTGGTGCCGCCGGCGATGGGACGCCGCGTCGCCGCGGCGGCGCCCGGGCCGGTCGAGCTGGTCCTGATCGAGGGCGCCGGCCACAATGAGACGTACGCCGTGGGGGGACGGGCGTACCGGGACAAGATCTGGGATTTCGTGCGTCGCGCGCCGTGAGCACGGCCCACGGCGAACGGCTAGATCACCGTGACCGGCACGAGGCGGTCGCGCGCCTCCTGGAACAGCGCTTCGGCCGCGTCCAGCGCGCGGCGGACCTCCGGGTCGTCGGCGTCGGAGAACTTGGAGCTCGGGGCGACCCGCCCGGTCAGGTTGCGCACCGCCACGAGCGCGCGGGTGACCTCGCACAGGTCCGGGTCGCGGTCGGTATGGCCCGCGACGAGCAGGTCCTCGAACAGCGGCAGCGCCGCCGGATCTCCCAGGACATAGAGGGACTCGAGGATGCGCGGGCCGAGGAAGCGGCGCAGCATCTGGTCGTCCCGGATGCGCTCGAAGAGGCCCACGAGGACGGCGGCCCGGCCGGGATAGAACCGGGCCGCCTCCACGGCCACCGCCACGAACGCGTGGTGGGCGCCCGGGGTCAGCAGATACCGCTCGAACACGGGCCACGCCCCGTTCGGGTGGCGCTCCGCGAGGGCGAGGAACGCGAAATAGCGGCGGCCGAGCGGGGCGCGCGTGTCGGCGATCACGGTGCGCAATCCCGCCACGCCCCACCGCGCGCCCACCAGGGCTGCGGCGGCGGCGTGCTGCCAGCGCTCCAGTTCGGGCACCCGGAACGTCGCGAGGTGGTGATCGAGCAGCCCGCGACACCGCTCGAGCACGGCCAGCAGCCGGCGGTCGAGCCCCGCGAGGGCCGGCTCGAGTGCCGCGGTGTCGCTGCGCCAGGCGAGCGCCAGCGCCTCCCACCCCGCCTGCTGCAGGTCCAGCGCGCTCCAGGCGGTCTCGAATTCGGCTGGATCGCGCGCCGCGAGCAGCCGTTCCAGACCCGCGGTGAATCCGCACAGCCGCCGGATCGCCTCCATACCTCAACTTACGCGCCGGAGCGTGGCCCGACCACCCGCGCCCCTCGAGTTGTCCACACGCGTCTGGAAAACCGCGTGGAAACCCTGTGGGCAACGGGGCGGTCAACATTGCGCCTCGCCGGTGCGGAGCTTAACCTTGCCGCGCGCTCCACCCCTGACCATCAAGGCAGCCGCGGGCCGTTTTCAGGAGGTCTTCTGCCGAGACTAGCGCTGCTCGGGGTCGCCCTCGCGCTGGCGGCCTGCGCGGGCGAGAGTGGTCCCATCGTGATCGGCGTCGCCGGGCCGTTCTCGCAGCCGCGCGGCGTCTCGATGCAGCGCGCCGCCCAACTCGCCGCCGACGAGATCAACGCGCGGCGAGGCGTAGGGGGGGGAGGAGGAGGGAGGGCGGGGCGCCAAATCCGCCTCCAGTTCGCGGACGACAGCGGCCGGGAGGACGTGGCGCTGCGGATCGCGCACGCCTTCGTCGCCAACCCCGCGGTCGTCGCCGTCATCGGCCATCTCAGCTCCGGTACCTCGATTGCCGCGGGCCGCTTATACGGGCAGGGCGACGATCCCGTCGTGATGATCTCGCCCTCCGCCTCGAGCCCGGACTTGAGCGGCCTCAACCCCTACGTCTTCCGCGTCTGTCCCAGCGACCTGACCCACGGACCGCAGCTCGCGCGATTCGCGCGCCAGACGCTGGGAGCGAGTCGGGCCGGCGTGATCTACATCAACAACGACTACGGTCGCGGGGTGCGGGCAACCTTCGTCTCGGAGTTCACGCGCATCGGGGGCACCGTCCTCGAGGAGGATCCCTATGTGCCGGCCACCACCTCGCTCGAGCCGTACCTCGCGCGCATGCGCCAGTCCGGCGGGGTGGACGTGCTCATGTTGGCGACGGAGCGCGGCGGCGCGGAGCTGGCGTTGCGCGAGATGGCGAACCTCGGCACCCGCTGGCCCGTGATCGGCGGGGATGCGCTGACGGGCGTCGAGGCGGCCGGGGGCGGCCTGGCTGAAGGCGTGCGCGTCTCGTCGGCCTACCTGCCCGACCGGTCTGGGGACCGCAACGCGGCGTTCGTGGCCAAGTACGGCGAGGTGTACGCGGGCGAGCGGCCCGATCACCGGGGCGCCGGCGCGTACGACATCGTGTATCTGCTGGCCCGGGCGGCGCACGACGTGGGCACGGGACGGCGCGCCCTGCGGAACTATCTGGCCGGCGTGGGCCGGTCCACGCCGGCGTTCGAAGGCGTGACGGGCACCATTGCGTTCGACGACCGGGGCGACGTCCCGGCCAAGCCCGTCGTGATCGGCATCGTGCGCGGCGGCCGGCTGGTGACCGAGGGCGCCCGATGAAGCGCCCGTCGCTCGAAACCATTCGCTGGCGGATCCTGTTCGGGCTGCTGCTCCTGATCGGCGGCCTGCTGGTCACGGCGCTGATCGGGTCGGCGGGGTTGGGGACCATGCGCACCGCGGTGGGAACCGAGCTGCGGGCGCTCCGGGTGTCGAGCGAGATCGGCAACGGGCTCGTCACGACGGTGTTCGACGAGATCCGCACGGCGGAACAGTACCTGGGCGCGCCCTCGCGCGACGCGCGCACGCGGTTCCACCGGGCGGCCGACGCGGCGTTCGACTATCAGCGGCGGCTGGAGAAGTTGCCGACGCTGACCGACGAGGACCGGCAAGCGGTCGTCCAGATCAAGCAGCTGCAGGCGGCGATCCAGGTGGAGTACTCCCTGGCGCACGCGTTGAAGGACCTGGGCCGCGATCAGCAGGCGGTCGCGCGGACCGCCTCGGTGCGCGCGCCGGCGGGCGAGCTCCTGCGTCTGGTGCGGGAGCTCTCCAACCGGCAGGGCGACAAGGCGGGGCAGGCGGCGGACCGGCTCAGCGCGCTGGCCGCGCGGCGCGAGCTGTTCCTCTGGGTCGTGTTCGCCATCGCGCTGGTCGCGGGAATCCTCATTGCCTGGTTCACGCTGCAAGCCGTGGAGGGCCCGCTGGGGCGGCTGGTGACGGCGGCGGAGCGCTTCGGCGCCGGCGACATGCGGCCGGTGACGACGGGCCGGATGCCGGCGGAATTCCGCATCCTGGCGGACGCCATGCGGACCATGGGCGAACGGCTGCGCGGCATCGTGAGCGAGGTCATGGGCGAATCCGACCGGATCGCCGGGTCGGCGGGCGACCTATCGGCGGTGAGTCAAGAGCTCGCCGCGTCGAGCGCGGAGGTGTCCACAGCCATGGTGGAGATCTCCAAGGGCGCCGAAGACCAGCGGAGCGAGCTCACCGCGATGGGACAGGGCCTGGAGCTGCTGCGCACGGCGACGGCGGAGACGGCCGAGGCGGCGACGCGGGTGGCCCAGCTCGGGGAGGAGATCGGCACCGTGGCCGACCGCCACCGCGGCGACGTCGCCGCGGCCGGTACCGCGCTGCTCGACGTGCGCGAGGTGGTGCAAACGACGTCGGCGCAGATCGCGCAGCTGGCCCGCCAGAGCGCCGCCATCGACGACTTCGTCGACCTCATCAAGCGGATCTCGTCGCAGACCAACCTGCTCGCGCTCAACGCGGCGATCGAGGCCGCCCGGGCGGGCGAGCACGGACGGGGCTTCGCGGTGGTGGCCGAGGAGGTCCGGCAGCTGGCCGACGAGTCCGCCCGGGCGGCGGCCGAGGTGGCGCAGACCACGGCGGTCATCCGCGACCAGGTGGAAGCGGTGACGGCCACGATGGCCGCCGGCCAGGCCAAGGTCCGCGGGATCGAATCGGTGGCCGAGGGGGCGGCGCGGGGGCTGGCGGAGATCGTCGCCGCGGTCGAGCAGGTGGAGCTGGCGGCGGCGCGGGTGACGGAGGCGGCACGGCAGAACCGCTCGGTCACCGAACAGCTGGGGGAGCGCTCGCTCCAGGTCGCCGCCCGGGCCACCGCCCACGCGTCGAGCGCCGAGCAGGTCACAGCCGCGGCCGAGCAACAGGGCGCCTCCACCCAGGAGATGGCGGCCGCCACGGGCGGACTGCTCCAGGCGGCGGAGAAACTGCGGGGACTGGTAAAGGGGTTCCGCGTCTAGCGGCGCGACTTCTTCTTGCTCCGGGCGGGCCGCTTCCGGGGCTTCGCCTTCGCCGCACTCGGCTTGCACCGGGACGTCAGCGGGCCCTGCACCTCGGACAGGACGCGGTCCCCCTCGTCGGGGCCGATGAGGCCGCGCCGCACCGCGTACCGAATCAGCTCTTCCGCGTCCTCCGGGCCAAAGTCCCCCACCCCGGCGGCCGCCCGGATCGCCTTGACGAGCGCGTCGGCCACGGGGCTGCGCAGCACGCTGGCAATGCCGGGTAGGGCCTCGAGCAGCGAAGAGATCTGCGACCCGCCGAGTTCGGCTGGCATCGAACGCGCCGCTCCGGTCTGGAAGGTGGCGCCAACCTACTAGGCCCCCCCCTGACCGTCAAGAATTCTGACCCCGTTCACCCCCCCC
>JBOHSA010000181.1:0-2356 GCA_050732995.1 Gemmatimonadales bacterium
CGCCGGAAGCGGGCGTCCCCCGACGGAGGCGGCGAGCGTGGCGCGCGCCAGACCGAGCAGCGCCGCCCGGTCTTCGGCCGACAGCTCAGGAACCCCGGTGATAGGGTTCCCCCCGGCGGATCGTGTAAGCCCGGTACAGCTGCTCGAGCAGAATCACGCGCGCGAGCTCGTGCGGGAAGGTGAGGCGGGACAGGCTCCACAGCCGTTCGGCATGGCGCAGGACGGGGTCCGGCAGGGCCTCGGCGCCGCCGATGGCGAACGTCACGTCCCGCCCCTCCAGCTCCCACCGCCCAGTGCGGTCCGCCAGCTCCTCCGAGGTCCAGGGCTCCCCGGCCGGCGCCAGCGCCACGAGGCGCGACCCATCGGGGATCGCCCCGAGGAGCCGCGTCGCGTCCTTCACTTCCTGCTCTTCGACCCGTGCGTAGCGGCGTAACCGGGCGAGGTAGTCGTCACACGTGGCGCGCAGGGCCGCGTCCCGCATGCGGCCTACCGCCACGACGCGGTAGCGCATCAGGCATACATCCCGCGGAGCCGGTGCATCGCGGCGACGCGCTCCACCGAGAGCATGTAGGCGGCGATCCGCAGGTTCACCTGGTGCTTTTCGGCCAGCGCCGCCACGTCCGTGAACGCGCGTACGATGATCGTCTCCAGCCGGCGGTTCACGGTATCTTCGTCCCAGAAATACCCGCCCCGGTCCTGCACCCACTCGAAGTAGCTGACGGTGACGCCGCCCGCGTTGGCCAAGATGTCGGGAATGACGTACACGCCCTTTTCCTCGAGGATCTTGTCCGCGGCAGCGGTGGTGGGGCCGTTGGCCCCCTCGCAGATGATCTTGGCTTTGATCTGGCCGGCGTTCTTGCGGGTGATGACGTTTTCCAGGGCGGCGGGCACGAGGACGTCGCAATCGAGCGCGAGCAGCGCATCGTTGGTGATCGGGTCGGCCTTGGGATACCCCGCCAGCTGTCGCCGCTCGCGCACCCACTTCAGGACATCGGAGATGTCGAGCCCCTTGGCGTGATACAGGCCGCCCGACTTGTCGGATACGGCGACGACGGCCGCTCCTTCCCGCGCCATCAGGTCGGCCGCCACGGAGCCCACGTTGCCGAAGCCCATGACCGCGACCCGGGCGCCTTTCATGGGGCGGCCGAGCTTGCCCAGCGCTTCCCGCGTCACGAACATGCACCCCCGGCCCGTGGCTTCCCGCCGGCCGAGCGAGCCGCCCATTTCCACGGGCTTGCCCGTGACGACCGCCGTGACGGTGTGGCGCTTGTGCATGGAGTAGGTGTCCATGATCCAGGCCATCACGCGCTCGTTCGTGTTGACGTCGGGCGCCGGCACGTCGGAATCGGGGCCGAGCGTCTCGATGATCCCCGATGTGTAGCGTCGGGTGACCCGCTCGAGCTCGGCCATCGACATGGTGGCGGGGTCGCAGCGCACGGCGCCCTTCGCGCCGCCGAAGGGGAGGTTCACCACGGCGCACTTCCAGGTCATCCAGGCCGCCAGCGCGGTGACTTCCTCCAGCGTGACGTTCATGTCGAACCGGATCCCGCCCTTGGCCGGCCCGCGCGACGTGTTGTACAGCACGCGATAGCCCGTGTAGACCTCGACCTCGCCATTGTCGCGCAGGATCGGCACCGAGACGATGATCTGTTTTTCAGGATTGCGCAGGACCTTGTAGAGCCCCGGGTCCAGGTTGAGGAGCTTGGCCGCGAGATCGAACCGCTCCATCATCGATTCGAAGGGATTCTCTTCGGAGAGGAACGTGTCCTTGTCCGGGCGGATGATGCTCGGAGTCGGCTCGGCCTTGATTGCAGGTTCGCTCATAGGATCCGCGTCAGGTGGTGCGTTCCGGGACGCCAGCGAGCATCGCGTCGAGCGCCCGCTCGACGGCGTCGCGGTTCCGTTCCCAGCGCACGACGAGGGCCGCCACGAGCGGCTCCCGGGCGCCGGCCGGCCATCGGCCGCGCAGTTTCACGGCGTCCTTTTCGGTAACTACAACATAATCCGCCTCGGCGGCCGCCCGCACGAGCCGGGCGACGTCCGTCGCGTCGTAGGAGTGATGATCTTGGTACGCCACGAGTTGCACGTGGGCGCCGGAGGCGCGCACCTGCACGGCGAAGCTCGCCGGATCGGCGATGCCTGCCGCCGCCACGACGCGCTTACCCGCCAGGGCGCCGGGCTCGACGGGCTGGGCGGAGAGCATGCCCTCCAGGCGAGCGAGGGCGAGGTGCGCCACCGCCACCGGGATGCCCGGGCGACGCGCCGCGAGGCTCTGCGCGAGCCCCTCGGCTTCCGCCAGCCCCGCGCGGCGGCGGGTGACGACGATGAGCTGGGCGCGCTCGAGTGCGCCCCAGCC
>JBOHSA010000182.1:0-4705 GCA_050732995.1 Gemmatimonadales bacterium
CGCGATCCTGCGCGGCCGGCCGCTGACGGTGGACCTGGGCGTCGTGGAGCGGGAGGACGGCCCGCACTACTTCGCCGTGGCGGCGGGCACCGGGTTCGACGCGGAGCTGATGGCCGAGACCGCCGCCGCGGCGAAACGGCGCTGGAAGATGGGCGCGTACGTGGCCCGCGCGCTCACCACCCTCCACCGGGTGAGGACCGCGCCCCATCGCGTGATCGTGGACGGGCAGGCGCACGACGTGTCCGCCGCCATGGTGCTCGTGGCGAATTGCGGCGAGCTGTTCCCGCCATTCCTCCGCCTGCGCCAGGGAATCGCGCCGGACGACGGCTGGCTGGACGTGGTCGCGCTCCGGGCCACCGGCGCCGTCGAGAGCGTCGCGGCATTCTGGGATCTGCTCCGCGGCGTCGGCGGCGCGGGCAACGACGGCGCACAGGGACGGGTGTGGTTCGCGCGGGGCCGGACCGTCCGGGTGGAGGTGGCGGCCCCCGCTCCCCGTCCCGTCCAACTCGACGGCGAGCCGACGGGCACGACACCGTTCGAGGCGCGGCTCGTGCCGGGGGCGCTGACCGTGCTGGTCGAGGGACCACGCCCATGACCGATACGCTGCTGCTGGCGGACGACGACGAGAGCGTGCTCCGGTCCCTCAGCGCGTACTTCGAGGGGATCGGGGCGGAGGTGTACCGGGCGGGGACCGCGGCGACGGCGATCGAGACCTACGATCGGCTGCGGCCCGACGTCGTGATCCTCGACCTGCACCTCCCCGATCAGACCGGACTCGAAGTGCTGGAGCAACTCAAGCCCAAGGGCGCGTCGGTCATCCTCCTGGCCGGCAACGGCGACATCGAGACGGCGGTCCGGGCCATGCAGCTCGGCGCGGAGAACTTCCTGACCAAGCCGGTGGACCTGGTCCACCTCGGGGCCGCGGCGGCCCGGGTCTCCGAAAAGGTTCGGCTCGCCCGTCAGAACGCGCTGCTCCGCGCCCGCGACCACTCGGGGACCGGACTCGACTCCCTCGGCGTCTCCCCCCCCATGCGGGAGCTCGCGCGCCAGGTCGAGCTGCTGGCGGCGAGCGAGCGCACCACGGTGCTGTTGACGGGGGAGCGCGGGACCGGCAAGGGCTGGGTGGCGCGGCTGCTCCACCGGCTGAGCCCGCGCGCCGCCGGACCGTTCGTCGACGTCAACTGCGGCGGCCTCTCGGCCACCTTCCTGGACTCCGAGCTCTTCGGGCACGAGAAAGGCGCCTTCACCGACGCCAAGGAGCGCAAGCAAGGGCTGTTCGAGCTGGCCGACGGCGGGACGATTTTCCTCGACGAGATCGGCGATCTCGCGCTCGAGCTGCAGCCCAAGCTGCTCAAGGCGCTCGAGACGAAGACGTTCCGCCGGCTCGGCGGGACGCGGGAGCTGACGGTGGACGTGCGGCTGATCAGCGCGACGAATCGCGACCTCGCGGCGGACGTCACGGCGGGGCGGTTTCGCGAAGACCTGTTTTACCGGCTGAGCGTGATGCCGGTCCACATGCCCCCCGTGCGCGAGCGCTCGCGCGACGACCGCCTGGCGCTGCTCACGCGGCTGCTCGCCGACTTGAAGGCCGAGCTCCCCGGCAGTCCGGGGGAGTGCACGGGCGAGGCGCTCGATCGTCTGCTGTCGGCGCCGTGGCCGGGTAACGTGCGCGAGATGCGCAACATGCTCGAGCGGGCGATGATCCTGGGGCGGGGCGCGCCCGCGCTCGCCGTCGAGCACCTGCCGTCGGACCTGCGGAAAGGAGGAGGCGGAGGAGGCGGAGGAGGCGGGGGGGGAAGCCGCTATCAAGCCCAGACCTTGGCGGAACTCGAGCGGGTCCAAATCGAGCGGGCCCTGCGGTTTCACGAGGGCAATCGTACGCGCACGGCCCAGGAGCTCGGGATATCGCGCGCCACGCTGATCAACAAGATCAAGGCATACCAGCTCGATATATAAAGAGATACAGAGTGGTCCTTGCAAAAACCTCGAAGTCGATCAGCGTGCCGTCGAGGTCGAACAGGAAGGTGGAGAGGGACACGGCGGGCGCCTAAGCCGGAAAGAAAGTGAGGGAAGCATGACGCGTTCATTGCCGGTACTCGGATGCCTGTGGAGCGCATGGCTCCTGCCGATGCCTGCGGCGGCAACGGCGCAAGCGGACCCGCCCGCGGTGGGGTTTGCGGTGTGGGTGCGCGCCCCGCGGACCTCACTCCAAGATCTCGCGAGCACGGCGGCCGGGGCCCCCCAGTTCGCTTTCGGGTTTCGTCGTGAGCGACTCGCTTTGGGTCTTGGCATCGGTCTCACCGTCGCTCGGTCGTCCGACAAGGAGTCCTTTCCTACCGGCGAGCGGAGCGAGCGGCGGCTGAGCGGCACCGCGTTCCAGGTCGGGCCCACCGGGTTTCTGGATGTGTGGCGGTCGGCGGACGGGCAGGTGCGCGGTCAGATCGCGGCCGGGCTCACGATCGGCCGGTTTTCGGCGACCGACACCGACGAGTTTCGGGATGCCGGGGGGACGCTCACGACCAGCGAGTCGAAGACGACCGGTACCCTGATGGGCTTTCATGTCGCGGTGGGCGGGGAGCATTATCTGCACCCTCACTTCGCGCTCGGAATCGAGGCGGGGTTCCAAGGGGTGGTCACGCTCAGCGTCAAGGAGATGGGCACCAGCGCGCGGCGCAGCCTCGGTGCCAGCGGCGCCTACGGGGCACTGCGCGCCATGGTAGTGTGGTAGGCGGAGCACCTCAGCGAGGAGGGATTCTTCTCACCCCTTTGTGCTCCGACGCTCGCGCCATAAGATTAAAGCCTACGCGCTGGACCTGCGAGGAGCCCATGGACAAGCCGGAGCTGAAGGAGCACGACGGGATGGTCTGCCGCAGCTGCGGCAACGAAGAGCGGGCGTCGGAGGGCTACCCCTGCGCGGACTGCGGGACCTTCATATGTCTGATCTGCACCTTCCGCGGGGTGACGCGCTGCAAGGCGTGCGAGGAAAAGGCCAAAGCGAACAAGGCCTAGCTGCGCCGCTTCCGGATCTCCCGCTCCAACTCCGCCGTCGGGACGCCCAACTCCTGCGCCAGCCGCTCGACCGCCTCACCCGCGCCGTCCCACCCCGCCGCCGCCGCGAGCGCGTCGAGCGCGATCTCCTGAATGCTCCCGCAGTGCTCTTCCAGATCGCGGGTGCGCTCGGCGACCTCGCGGGCGAGCCACTGCTCCAGCCCCCGCCGGTCCACCTCGAGCTGCCGCCGCCGCAGCCCGTGCTGCAGCCCCACCTCCAGCTCGTCCAGGTCCACCGGCTTGATGAGATAGTCGTAGGCGCCCAGCTTGAGGCACTCGATCGCCGTGCGGGGCTCGTCGATCGCCGTCAGCATGATGATCGCCAGATCGGAGTCCTGGGCCAGGGCCTTAGGAACGAGCTCGACGCCGCTCATGCCCGGCATCCGGATGTCGCACAGCACCGCGAGCGGGTGGTCGTGCGCGATCCGGCGCAGAGCGGCCTCGGCATCCTCCGCTTGGACTACGCGGTAGCCCAGGCGCGTGAGGAACCGGTCGAGCGCCTGACGGATGCCGTCTTCGTCGTCCACCACCAGCACGACGGGCGATTCGGGCCTGGCATCCATGGGGAGAGAGGCGTGGGACGGAGGGGGCGAGTGGGGCATGGCCGCGAAGCTACCCGCACTCCACAAGCCGGGCAAGGCGAGCTATGTTCGGCGCGGCGATGACGCCTCCCCCTCCCTCACCCCCCCCCTCCCGATCCAACCTCGCGGCCGTCGACGGCATCACCGTGGGGCATTACACGGACGCCGAGGCCGGCACGGGATGCACCGTGGTCCTCGCCCCACCGGGAGGGATGCGCGCGGCCAGCGCCGTGCGCGGGCGCGCCACGGGAACGCGGGAGCTCGACGCGACGAATCCCCGCCATCTCGTCGGCCACATCGACGCCATCTTGCTCACCGGCGGCTCCGCCTACGGTTTGGGCGCGGCGGACGGCGTGATGCGCTGGCTGCGCGAGCGCGGCCGCGGTCTCCCCGTCCATCCCGTGGGCGTCGTGCCGATCGTGCCCACCGCCGTGGTCTTCGATCTGGGCAACACCGGGAGCGGCGGGCCTCGCTGGCCCGGGCCTGAGGAGGCGGTCCGGGCCTGCGACGCCGCCGCCACCGAGATCCCCGAGGGCTCCGTCGGCGCCGGCACCGGTGCCACCGTCGGCAAAGCGGCCGGCTTCGGGAGCGCGATGAAGGGCGGCCTCGGCACATGGGCCGTTCGCGCCGGGGACGTCGTCGTGGCTGCACTCGTCGTCGTGAACGCGGTGGGAGACGTGCGCAACGCGCGCGGGGAGATCCTCGCCGGCGCCCGCGGGTCTGACGGAAAACCGCTCGACTCCCTGCGCTACCTCGCGGAAGGCGGGCCGGTGTTCGGCCGGCTGGCGGGGGGGGCCGTGACCAACACGACCCTCGCGGTCGTCGCCACCAACGCCCGCCTGGATCGGCTCCAGCTGGAAGCGCTCGCCCACGCGGCGCACGACGCGCTCGCCCGGCGGCTCACGCCCTACGGTACGCTGTTCGACGGCGACGTCGCCTTCGCGGCGAGCACCGCCGCCGTCGATCCCGCCACGCCGCTCCAGGTCGAGGCCCTCGCGGCCCAGGCCGTGGGCGAGGCGCTCGAGCGCGCCGTGCGGCTGGCACGGGGAACGCCCCAGGTGCCGGGGCTCGCCGAT
>JBOHSA010000183.1:0-4317 GCA_050732995.1 Gemmatimonadales bacterium
GAAGCCGGTCGAGTGAATGGTGCAGCGATACCGGAACGATCCGGCGCTGGAGAAGCTCCGGCTGTGCGTGCCCGACGTCTTGGTGCTCGAGGACCCCTGCCCGTCCTCGAACGTGACGTTGTGGCCCTCCGCGCCTCGCCACGTCCACGCAACCGCGGCACCTGCGGTGATCGGCGACGAGGCCGGCGCAAAGAAGCGGTCGCACACATTCACCGCCGTCGCGGTCCCCCCGCTGCCGCACGGCCCCGTACCGTCGTCGCTGGAGCAGCCGAGGACGAGCGCAGCGACCAGTGCCACACCACGCGTCACGTTCATGGTCTTCCTCCGAGTGAACGTTGAGTCACTTCATGAGCCTGGTGTCGGCCCGAAACACCGCCCATGCGAACCAGAAGTGGTTGCCATGGGGGACCGGTACGAGACGGCGCCCCGCGAGCGGTCCTTCGACCGCACGCCCGCTGAGGAGCCAGACGCTCCCGGTCTCCCGATCGCGAAACCGGCCGCCCCCTCCCGGCTCGAAGCTCAGGACGCGGCCGTCCAGCCGCCGGTCGAACACCGCCGTAGCGCCGATGTCCCGGCCGTCACGGATCGCCCGGGCGTCGAGCGCGCTGGCCGTCCCGGGCGTCCAGAAGACCACGAGGTGCAGCGCGCCGACCTCGTCGTTGATCACCCGCCTCCTGGCCAGGAGCGAGAACGCGTACGCCACCGGGGACCCTTCCCGATCGAGCGCCACCACGCGCTCCATCGCGGGCAGCCGGCCGTCGGGCTCGGGGCGGAAGAAGCCGGCGATCGGCGCCGGGCGCGTGTCGTACCGCTCATAGGGGTTCCGGCCGTAGGGGCGGTCGTGCCCCGTGTCGCGCGATAGCACGCGGCCCGTGGGATATGCTTCCCGAAAGTCGCGCCAGCTGGTCACCGGCGCGGGGACGAAGCGCAGCCGCTTCCCCGCAAACGCGCCGACGATCCCCTCGCCCGTCGCCTGCTGCCACCACGACTCGGTTTGGCGGTCGTACATCACGAGATCGGAGTGGCGCAGCCGCCCCGTGGTGCCAAAGTCGAGCACGCGGGCGTCCAGCCGCCGGTCGAAGGCCAGGGCGGTGTTGCACAGCGGGCAGAAGGTGACCGCCACCGGCGTCCCGCCGACCTCGTCGTTCACGATCTCGTGCCAGATGAGGATCTGGAGCGGGTAGGCGCGGGCGTCCGTGCCGATGTCGACCACGACCACCGGCTCGCGATGCTCGAGCCATTTCCCGGCCTGAGGCACGGTTTCGAACCGCGGGCGGTCGAGCGCCGGAATGCCGTCCTTGGGCGGGCCGCCGGACACGATCTCGGCGAGCGGGACGGTGTGCCGCGAAAAGTCCGTCCGCCAGTCCCGCAGCTCGCCGCCGAGGGGCGACTGCACCGCCGCGACGAGCAGCGCCAGCAACACCGTCATCCGGGGAGCCTCGAGCGCCGCAGCCGCTCGTCCAGCGTCCACGCGTCGCGGTCCCGCAGCAGGTACAGCGCTACGAAGGCGGCCAGCACCGGCACGCCGGCCAGGAACAGGTGGTTCGGAGCCCCACCGGAGCGCAGCCCCCACGGATCGAGCAGCTGGCGCCAGGTCGAAAGGACCGACACGGTGTGGAGCAGCAGGCCCAACCCGTACGTCGCCCGTCGCCAGATGCCGACCGTGATGGCCAGGGCGAGCACAGTTTCGACGGCGCCCACGAGCGGCACGAGCGCGGCAGCCAACCCCACGCCATAGAACCCGCTCCAGATCCGCACCGTCACGTCGGGGATCACGAACTTCTCGATCCCCCAAATCAGCAGAAACACTCCGAGCGAAACGCGAAGCACGGCCAACGCCCAGCGCTCCGTGACCACGGGATCCCGCACGGGCATCTGTCACCCCCGGATGGAGTTCTCAGCCAATCCGCAGCACCCGCCTGAAGTTCCCGGGAACCAATCGCCCCCGCCCGGGATTTGCCGCGAGCCGAAAGGATCGAACCGATGGTCTCGTGCCGGGACGTGATCGAGCAGCTGTGGGATTACTTGGACGGCGAGCTGCCATCCGAGCGGATGGAGGAGCTCGCGGCGCACCTGGCCGAGTGCGCGCGCTGTTATCCACAGTACCGGTTCGAGTTTGCCTTCCTGGAAGCCCTCGCGCGACAGCGCGACCGGCTCCCCAGTCCCCCGCAGGCGCTGGTCGGACGGGTGCGCCTGCTCATCTCCACGTAACCCCATGAGGAGGTTCGTATGTTGAATCGCATGCTTAGCGTCACCGCCGTCGCCGCCGGACTCAGCCTCGCGGGCGCCGGGACCGCCGCCGCCCAGGGGATGCAGGCCCCCAAGGGCACGCAGCGGACCATCACGGGCACCGTCATCGACGTCTCATGTAAGTTCGGGCAGGGCCTCACCGGCGACAGCCACCGCATGTGTGCGCAGGTCTGTGCGGACAAGGGGATTCCGCTCGCCATCCTCGGCTCGGACGGCAAGGTCTACATTCCGACGTCGGCCGCCATGCCGGGCGACGGGCAGAACGCGCGGCTCAAGGACTTCGCCGAGCAGGAAGTCACGGTAACCGGGACCGTCTTCTCGGCCGGCGGGGCGGAGGCGATTCAGATCGCGTCGATCCGACGGAAGGCCTGAGGAAAGGAGGGGGAGGGGGGGCGCCCGTGGTCGGGGAGGGGGGGGGCCTGCGACGCTCGTGGCAACGCGTGCTCGCGGCCCTCTACGGGCGCCTACCGCTCCTGCCCGCGCTCGCCGCTCGAAAGTGGAAGAGCGATGACAGCGGCGAGGTGCCGTGGTCGCCGGCGCAAGTTCGCCTGCCCGAGGCGAGCGTCGCCCTCGTTACGAGCGCCGGTGTGCATCTGAACGGTGACTCACCCTTCGACATGGCGAATCCGGAAGGCGACGCCACCTTCCGCGTGATCCCCGGCGACGCGGCGCTTCGAGACCTCACTATAACGCACGACTACTACGACCACCGGGCGGCCGACCGGGACCTGAACTGCGTGTTCCCGCTCGAGCGGCTGCACGAGCTGGCGCGGGCGGGACGGATCGGACGCGTCGCCCCACGCCACATCGGCACGATGGGCCACATCCTCGGAGCGGAGGAGCGGCGCCTGGTGGCAGAAACGGCGCCGGCCATCGCCAGACTGCTCGTCCAGGATGAAGTTGACTACGTCCTCGCCACCCCTGGGTGAACCACCTGTCATCGGTCCGTGGGACTGATCGCGCGGGAGATCGAGCGGGCGGGGATCCCCACGGTCACACTCTCGGTGGTGCGGGAGGCTTCGGTGCGGTCACCTGCGCCTAGGAACGTCTTCGTGCCGTTCCGCCTGGGCCAGGTGTTCGGCGAGCCCGGCGCCGACGTGCAGCAGCGGGCAATCCTCGCGGATGTACTCGCAGCCCTTCTGCACATGCAGACCCCGGGAGCTATCCTGGACCTCCCTTATCGCTGGAAGCGAAGCATCTTTCGAGACCCTCTCGAGTAGTGTAGGTCCCTGGCGTGGCCTTCATCCCCTACGTGCCCGACGACCAGATCCCAGAACCGGACCAGGTGCCCGACCGGGATCACATCCTGCGAGTCCACGGTGTTCATTCCCGCGCCATGCGGCTGCACTACGAGCTCTACCTCGAGTTGATGCGCGGCCCCAGTCCGTTGACGCGCGTGCAGCGCGAGATGTTGGCGGTCGCGGTCTCGGCGGCCAACCGCTGCCGCTACTGAATCGCCCATCACGGAGCGGGTCTCCGTCAGCTCCTGCGTCTCGCCGGTCGCTCGGCCGCGGCCGCCGACCGGCTCGTTGAGGCCCTGGTGGCGGACCCGCGCACCGCGGACGTTGTGCCCGCCGACCGAGCGATGCTCGATTACGCACTCACGCTCACGCAGGCGCCGCACACCGTGACGGCCGAGAGCGTGGCGGCACTCCAGGGTGTTGGGTTCGACGATCGAGGAATCCACGACATCTGCGCGGTCACGGCGTATTACGCGTTCGTCAACCGGATCGCCGACGGGCTGGGCGTGGAGCTCGAAGAACGATTCCACGCGTAGGAACCTGCGTGCCTCCCGGCTCAAGATGTCCAGGCCTGCCGACGGGCCCCTTGACCTTGTACCTAAGTACATGGTTGATATTTCGCTCTCGAGCACGACGACGGGATTGACGATGCCACTGACCATAGGCCAGGTCGCTTCGGCGGCGGATGTGAACGTTCAAACGATTCGCTATTACGAGCGGCGGGGCTTGTTCGCGGCGCCGCGCCGCACGCCGTCGGGCTATCGCCAGTACGCTGAAGAGGCGGTGGACCGCCTGCGCTTCATCAAGCACGCGCAGGAACTCGGCT
>JBOHSA010000184.1:0-2912 GCA_050732995.1 Gemmatimonadales bacterium
GTCGAAAGCCGCGCGCGGTCCAGCGCCACGTCGCGCGCCGCGAGCGCCTGCTCGAGCATGGAGCGCGTCACCGGGGCGGCGGTTTGCGCCGCGAAATAGCTCCCCTTCCGCGGGTTGTCGATCTTGACGATCAGGACCAGCTGCGGCCGATCCGCCGGGAACAGCGCGGCGAACAAGGCGGTGTACTGGCCCGGGGCGTAGCGGCCGCCGACCACCCGGCGCGACGTCCCGGTCTTGGCCGCCAGGCGGAAAGTGGTGAGCGCCGCCTCGGAGCCGGTGCCACCCTCAACCACTCCGCGCAACAGCTCCCGCAGCCGCGCGGCGATGTCCGGTGAGATCACCCGCCGGACCGGCTCGGGCCGGTGCCGGTAGACCACGTCCCCCTCCGGCCCGCGCACCTCGCGCACGAGCGCGGGTTGCAGCAGGACGCCGTCGTTGGCCAAGGCCCCGTAGGCGGCGGCGAGCTGCAACGGCGTGATGGCCAGCTCGTAGCCCATCGCCAGGCTCGCTCCGCTCAGCCGGGTCCACTCGCCCGGCGGCCGCAGCCGGCCGGGAGACTCGGCGGGGAACTCGATGCCGGTCGGGGCGCCGAACCCGAAGTCCCGCAGCATGACGTATTGCTCGGAGGGCTTGAGCCGCGCGGCGAACTTGACGAGCGCGATGTTGCTGGACACGCGGATCGCGTCGGCCAGCGTGAGGGTGGGGAGCGGGTGCTCGTCCTCGATCGTGCGGTCGGGGAGGCGATACTTCCCCGCCTCGCCGGAGACACGTTCGGTCAGGCGCACCCGCCCGTGCTGCAGCAGCGCCGCCGCCGCGAAGATCTTCGCCACGGAGCCGGGCTCGAACGTGTCGATGAAGACGCTGGGCCGGGCGGCGCCGGCGCCGTCGCGCCGGGTGGAGGCAACGGCGAGCACCTCCCCCGTGGCCGGATCGAGCATGACGACGTCGCCCCCGTCGGCGTCCATGCGCCGCAGGGCGTCGTCCAAGGCGCGCTGCGCGATTTCCTGCAGCTCCGCATCCAGCGTCAGGATGACGTCGTGGCCCGGGACGGGCTCGGCGGTCACGCGGGCGGGAGAGGCGTACTCGCGGCCGGCGCGGTCCTTCACCACGACCGCCGAGCCCGGCCGGCCGGCCAGGAGACTGTCGAGCGTTTTCTCGAGCCCCGTGGCGCCGGCGCCGTCTACCCCCACGCGGCCGACGACGGTGCGAGCGAAGGCGAGCGCGGGGTAAAACCGGTTCAGCACCGGCTCCAGATGGACGCCGCGAAGAGCGCGCAACGGGGCGACGTCCCGGCTGCTGAACGGACCGGCGAACCAGGCGTAGCGCTTGGTCAGCGCCTGCCGGACCTGACGGGACGAGCGCCGCAGCTGGCGCGCGATGAGGTCGGCGTCGCTGGCCGCGTTTCGCAGCTCATTGGGCGCGACGCCGACGTGATAGGTCTCCTGAGTGAGCGCGATGGGAGTGCCGTGGCGGTCGGTCAAGGCGCCGCGGCGCGCGGCGAGGACGATCGGCTCGGTGCGCTGCGCCGTGGCTTCCGCCGACCAGCGGCGCCCCTGGAACAGCTGCACCTGCGCCGCGCGCACGACGAGCGCGGCGAGCGCGGCCAGCACCGCGACCTCGACGACCTGCAAGCGCACGGCGGGCTTCGCCACGACTCAGCGCGGTGGCGGCGAGGCCGGCGGATCGGCCGGCACGGGGAACAAAATGATCTCCGAGTCGGCCGGCAGCCGCAGCCCGAGCCGCGCGCGGGCGCGCGGCAGGAGCACGCCCCGGCTCTGCGCGGTACGGATTCGGCGCTCGAGCTCCGCCCGCCGGCCCTCGAGCGCCGCGCGGGTCTCGCGTGCCGCCGCGAGCGCGCGCGCCGCCCGGTACCCGGCCGTCTGGCGCGCGACCACCAGCCCCGCCGACGCCAGGAAGGCGAGGAGCCAGAACGCGATCCAATGCCGGCCCTTAAGCGTCACCCGCGACCGCGTCCTCCTTCTCGAAGCTGCGAAACTTGGCCGAGCGCGACCGTGGATTAGCCCCGACCTCCGCGGGCGGCGGGGTCACGGCGCGGGGGGTGAGCAGGCGTCCCAGCGCGCGCCCTCGGCAGGTGCAAATCGGCTGCCGCGGCGGGCAGACGCAGGACCGGCTCCATTCGCGGAAGGTGTGCTTCACGATCCGGTCTTCCCCAGAATGATAGGCGATCACCGCCAGTCGGCCGGCGGGCGCGAGGGCGGCGAGCAGCGCGGGCAACGCCCGCTCCAGCTCGCCCCGCTCGTCGTTCACCGCGATCCGCACGGCCTGGAACAGGCGCGCGAACTCGCTCGGCCCCGCCCGGGCCCCGAGCGTCTCGCGGATGGCGTTCACGAGATCGTCGCTCGTGGCGAACGGCGCGCGCCCCCGTCGCTTCGCGATCACCCGCGCGAGCCGGCGCGACCGTCCCGGCGGCTCGTCGGCGAAGTCGGCGAAGCAAGCGGCCAGCGCCGCTTCCGGCCACTCGTTCAGGATGTCGGCCGCGGACGCCCGCGCGTCCGGGGTCATCCGCATATCGAGGGGCGCTCCGGGACGAAAGGTAAACCCCCGGTCGGCGGAATCGACCTGGTGGGAGGAGAGACCGAGGTCGAGGAGCACGCGGTCGGGACGAAAGGCGGCGATGGCGGCGAGGGCCTGGCCGGACCCGAAGGGGGCGGTCAGGTAAGAAACACCATCGATGGCGCCGGCGCCGTGCAGCCGGGCCCGGGTAGCGGCGATCGCCGCGGGGTCCCGATCGATCGCCAGGACACGGGCGCCCGCGGCGCGGAGCACCGCGGTGTGGCCCCCGCCACCCGCCGTCGCGTCCACGGCGCGCTGGCCGCCGGTGGCCCAGGCGGCGACCGCGGCGGTGAGCACAGGGACATGGTACTCGGGACTTGGCGCCTTTCCCCCCCCCC
>JBOHSA010000185.1:0-11275 GCA_050732995.1 Gemmatimonadales bacterium
ACCGCGGCCAGGCCGACCGGCCCGGTCCCCTGCACCAGGACGGTGTCCCCCATCGCGAGCCCGCTCCGCTCCACGGCCGCGAACCCCGTGAACATGCCGCACCCGCCCCCGATCACGTCGTCCACGCCGAGCGGCTCGGACAGCTTCAAGACGCGGACCCCCGGTTTCAGGTAGATCCGCTCCGCCCAGCCCCCCAAGGGACCGTCGTGCGCGGAGTAGGTGATCCCGTACACCCGTCGCGCGCGGCAGCGGCCCGGTTGCCGTGCGACGAGGCAGTAGCACGCGCCGCAGGCGCCGTGCACGTCGTAGAAGGTGACCACGTCGCCTGCGCTTAGTGGGGCGCCGAGAAAATCGCGTTCCACGCCGCGCGCTTCGAGCACGCGCCCGACGCTCACGTGGCCGGGGATGATGGGGTACGGCACGCCCGCGAGCCGACCGTGGTGCAGGTGCACGTCCGTGCCGCATACTTCACTCGCCAGGGTCTCGAGCAGCACGCCGCCCGGCTCGAGCACGGGGTCCGGCACGTCCCACAGCTCGAGTGGCCGGCCGGGCGCGACCATCACCGCCGCCTTGATCGGCATCGGGGGGGGGGTTACGGCTCTTCCGCCACGACGTTGACGTAAAAGGTGTGGAGCACGTCGGCGAGCTCGTTCACGCCGAAGCTGAGCGAGGCGCCCACGCTCGCGCGGAACCCGAGGTCGGTCCGGTGGCCTTGCAGTGCCTCCATGTCGTGCGCCCTGAGGATCGTTCCTTGCCCATTGGCGGTGGCGCGGGAAATGCGCTTCGCGGCCGTATAGGGCGTGCGGATCACCAGATTGTCCGGCACGAGGGCCGCCTCGAATGTGCCCGCCTGGAACGAGCCGGTGAGGTTCGCCGCCCAGCCTTCATACGCGGAATGGCGGCTCGAGCTCTCCCAGGGAACCGTATGGCCGTACTGGCTCACGTCGCCGATATAGTGCGCCATGGCGCCCAAATAGAACGCGGCGTCCCGCGGGCGGCCCGCCTGGAACGCCGCCACCGCCTTGCCGTACTCCTCGCGCGCGCGGACGGCCGCACGATCCTTGATGAGCGCGGACCAGTCGGCGTTCCATTCGACGCTGTGCCCCCGGCTGCGGTCGTCGTAGCCGCGGTGCGGCGTGCCGCACGCCGGCGCGATCTCGTTGTTGTCGGGAGCCTCGGTGCCGATGAGATAGACCGCCCGGTGCGGATCGAGCCACGCCCGCTCCGCCGCGGGCAGCAGGGCGCGCGCGTGGTCCGCGATCCAGTCGTGCGTCGCGTACGGCGGGGCGGTGCACTCGGCCGTCGTACTGGTGGCGGTGTTGCCGCTCGGGCCGTTGTTCCAAGCCGTGACGGTCAGCAGGGTCAGTACCGCCGCGGCCGGGCGGCCGACAAAGCGAGTCAGCACGATGGGAGAATGGACTCCAACCGCCCGGGGCGAAAGGGCGGGTCCGCCGGGACGTCTCTAGATTGGTGCCTGACTCGAGTGGGAGGGTGCCATGCACACCAGCGTGGGACGGTGGCCGGGGGCGCTGCTCATCGGCCTGGAGACCCTGGCGTTCTATTTCCCGGTGGTCGAGGGGCGAGAAGCGGTGGTGCAGCTGCATTGGGGGACGACGGTCGTGCCCATCCCCTTGAGGGCGAAGCCGACTTGAACCCGATGCGCCGACTCGGAATCGAACCGAGAACCTACTGATTAAGAGTCAGTTGCTCTGCCAGTTGAGCTATCGGCGCGTACTACGGACTGCGACCTTCGACGCCTCTCGGCCTCATGCCCCCAAGGGGAATCGAACCCCTGTTCCCACCTTGAAAGAGTGGTGTCCTGACCGTTAGACGATGGGGGCTCCTCCCCTGGGAATAGCGGTAACGGGATTCGAACCCGTGTTTGAGCCTTGAGAGGGCTCCGTCCTAGTCCCCTAGACGATACCGCCGCACCGGGCGCCAAATATCACCAGCGGCACGTGGACCCCGCAACCCGCCGCCCGCTTCCGCTCCCCGCCGCCCGGCTTTAGCCTTATCCGCCGCCGACACCTCCGCGCCAAGGAGCTCCAACGGCCGTCTTGAAGAAAGTCACCGCACTCCTGGGCCTCGAGGGCCTCCTGGTGATCGCGGCGGTCGTCCTGCTGAGCCGGGACGACTTGCGCCAGCCGGTGGCCGGCGCGGCGGGGTTCTACAGCTACGCAGTGCTCGCCGCGGGGCTCGTAGTGGGCTGGCGGTTCCAGCGCAGCCGGCTGCTGTTCTCGGTGATCGTGCTGGCGCTGACGCACCAGGCGCTGGCGCTCGCCGCCGGCCGGGCCACCACGACGGGCCCGGGCCAACTCGTGTTCCACGCGACCGCCCTGCTCCTGCCGCTCAACCTCGCCGCCATCGCGCTGCTCCCGGAGCGGGGCATCCTCGGGCCGGCGGGAGTGCGGCGCTGGACGGCTATCGCGGCCCAGGTGGCGCTCGTCGTAATCCTGGCGCGCGCCGGCGGCCCGGGCGTCGGGGCGGCCCTTCAGTTCGCGCTCCTGCCCGCGAAGCTCTTCGGCTGGACGTCCCTGGCGCAGCCCGCCCTGGTCGCGTTCGGGGTGGCGCTCGCCCTGGTGGCCGGCGCATGGTTCCTCGCTCCGAGCACCACGGGACGCGGCTACGCCTGGGCCCTGCTCGCGGCCTTTCTCGCCCTCACGACCCGAGGCCCGATGGTGGACCGCGCGGTGTACCTGGCCACCGCCGGGCTCGCCCTAGTCGTCACCGTCATCGAAGCCTCCTATCGCATGGCGTACCAGGACGGCCTCACCGGCCTGCCGGGCCGCCGGGCGCTGAACGAGGCGCTGATGCGCCTGGGCGGGGGCGGCCAATACACCGTGGCGATGGTGGACGTGGACCACTTCAAGCGCTTCAACGACACCTACGGCCACGACGCCGGCGACCAGGTCCTGCGCATGGTGGCCGCCAAGCTCGCGACCGTCTCGGGAGGGAAGGCGTACCGCTACGGCGGGGAGGAGTTCGCCCTGCTCTTCCCCGGCAAGACGGTGGAGGACTGCCTGCCCGAGCTCGAGCGGCTACGCCAGGTCGTGGAGGAGTCGACGTTCACGCTGCGCGGTCGCTTGCGGCCCCGCCAGAAACCGACCCGGCTGAGCGGCGCCGTCAAGCGGCGCAAACAGGTGTCCATCACCGTGAGTCTCGGGGCCGCGGCGTCGAACCAGCGCTCCGACCGGCCCGAAGTGGTCGTCCAGGCGGCCGACCGGGCGTTGTATCGGGCCAAGGAAGCGGGGCGCAACCGGGTGGAGACCTAGGGCAGCGGCGCAAGCGGGCGGACCAGCAGGTATTCCTCCGGATGCTTCGTCACGAAATCCCAGATGTCGTCCGGCGTCGCGGCCCCCGGCGCCACGCCGAAGTGCCGCCCGACCTTGGCGAACGCCGAGGCCACGACCCAGCTGCAGATCGGGTAGCGCTCCTGGTTCACCAGCCGGCGGAAGACGTAGGCGCCGAGCAGGAGCCAGTCCAGAAAATGCGCCGCGATCACAAGGTAGCCGTACTCGCGCCCTTCGTAGTCCTCGGCCTTCCGCACGACCCTCGCCCGCTCGGCATCACTGAGGGTCACGGGCCGATAGACGGCGACCAGATGACCCCGCTTGCCGCCGTAGCGCGCCGCCAGGCGGTGGCGGCGCACCCGGCTCAGGGCCTCGATCACGACGGCTTGTTGGACCGGACCGCCTGCGACCACGATGCCGACGTGGTTCACCACGGTGCGGGATTCGCCGAGGTGGCGCGAGAAGAACCGGATCGCCGCGCTGATGAACCCGCGCCCCCAGGTCAGGAACACGTCAGCCGGGCGGAGCTCGTCGCTCATGGCGACCCGGAGGCGGCGGGCGGGACCACGCCGAAGACGACATCGACGTGGACCACGATGTCGGGATGCATCTTGAGCAGGCCGAGCATCTTGCTCAACCCGCCGATCCGATAATCCTTGAGATTCAGCGGAAAGTCGCTCCGCACCCCGATCTCCTCCGGCCCGAGCACGACGACTGCCGGGAGCGAAACGTCGCGAGCCACACCGTGGAGCGTCAGGCGGCCCCGGAGCGCGACGGCCACGGTGTCCCCACTCGTCCCCGCGCGTGTCGAGTCGGGCGTGACCCCGTCCAGCTCGAAGCGCATCGTGGGAAACGAATCCGACTGCATGGACTTGTTGAGGTCTTTGTCCCGTTTGCCGTTGCCGGTGAGCAGCGTGCGCACGGGTGCTTCGACCCAGCCGCGCACGGCGGAGAGATCGTCCCCTCCCGTCATGGCGCCCGTCACGGAGTCGGTGCGTCCGACGAAATCCCCCAGGGTGGCGCGGCCGTCGAAGCTCAAGCTGCCGTGGCGCAGGACACCGTTCGGGACCGGGCGCTGGGCGGGGGCCGCGCCCGGCGGCGGGAGCGTCCCGCTGACGAGGAAGGTGACCAGGAGCGGTCGCATCATACACGCCAGTATCGTACCTTCCGGTCGGGGGTAGCAAGAGCCATGACCAGCGCCCGTCGCGTGCTTCCTCTGGTCGCCGCCGGCCTCGTCGCCGCGGCGACGGCCCCCGCGCAGTACTTCGGCCGTAACAAGGTCCAATACGAGACGTTCGACTTCAAGGTGCTCTCGACCGAGCACTTCGCGGTCTACTTCTACCCCGCCGAGCGGGACGCCGCCGAGCAGGCGGCGCGCCTCGCCGAGCGGTGGTACGCGCGGCTCGCGGCGGTGTTGCAGCACCGGCTGAGCGGCCGGCAGCCGCTCATCCTGTACGCCGACCACCCGGATTTCGAGCAGACGAACGTCTTCTCCGATCAACCGAGCGAGGGGACAGGCGGGGTGACCGAGAGTCTGAAGCGCCGGATCATCCTGCCGCTCGGCGCCGCGCTCGCGGAGACCGACCACGTGCTCGGGCACGAGTTGGTGCACGCCTTCCAGTATGACATCACCGGCAAGGGCGGCGGCGGCAGCGCCGGGGTACCCGGTGTCTCGCGGCTCCCCCTGTGGTTCGTGGAAGGCATGGCCGAGTACCTGTCGCTCGGCGCGGCCGACCCGCACACGGCCATGTGGATGCGCGACGCGGTGCACCGGAACCGCCTGCCGAGTCTCTCGGATCTCGCGGGCTATAAATTCTTCCCCTACCGCTATGGGCAGGCGTTCTGGGCGTACCTGGGCGGCACCTACGGCGACTCGATCGTGGGTCGCGCGCTCCGGCTCGCCGGGAAATCGGGCGACGTGCGGAGCGCGCTGCAGCAGTTGACCGGCCGGGCGCCGGACAGTCTCGTGGCGGACTGGCACCTGGCCTTGCGGGCGGCGGCGGAGCCCGTGGCGCTCGCCACCGGCTGGCCGCTCCCGCCGCCCGGCGCGCCGAAACGGCGGGGGGCGACCCAGGGGCCCGAGCCCGCCGTTCCGGGCGCGCGGCGCATCGTGGGCGGGCGCCGCGACACGCGGCTGAACCTGGCGCCGGCGCTCAGCCCCGACGGGCGCCGCATCGTCTACTTCTCCGAGGCCAGCTTGTTCTCGATCGACCTCTACGTGGCCGACGCGGAGACGGGCCAATCGCGCCGCAAGCTGTTCTCGATGACGCGCGACCCCCATTACGAGAGCCTGCAGTTCATCAACTCGGCGGGGGCGTGGGAGCTCGCGGGCCGGCGCTTCGCGTTCGGCGCGATCGCGCGCGGGCACCCCGTGCTCACGATCATCGACGCCGAGACGCGCGCCGTCGAGCGCGAGGTCCCATTCCCGGAGCTGGGGGAGATCTTCAACCCGACCTGGGCGCCGGACGGCGAGGCGATCGCGTTCAGCGCACAAGTGGGCGGCTTCACCGACCTCTTCGTCTACGACCTCGAACGCCGCCGGTTGCGCCGTCTCACCGAGGACCCGTACGCCGACCTGCAACCCGCCTGGGCACCCAGCGGCGGCGCGATCGCCTTCGTCACCGACCGCTTCACCACGTCGCTCGGGACGCTCGCCCCCGGGAACTACGGGCTGGCCGTCGTGGACGCGGCCTCCGGCCGCATCCGGGCGCTGCCGACGCTGGGCGACGCGAAGCACATCAACCCCCAGTGGAGCCCCGACGCCCTGAGCCTGTATTTCCTGGCGGACCGCGGCGGCATCACGAACGTCTACCGGTTGACCCTCGCCGACGGCGCGGTCGCGCAGGTCACCAATCTGTATACCGGGGTCAGCGGCATCACGGCCTTGAGCCCCGCGCTCTCCGTGGCGCAGCGGAGCGGCCGTCTCGTGTTCGGCACCTACCAGGACGACGGGTATGTGCTCGACGCCCTGGACGACCGGAGGCTCGTGGCCGGCGGGCCGCCGCGGGCGCTGCCGCCGCGCGCCGCCGTCCTGCCGCCGGCGGACCAGGTGCGCACGAGCGCGCTCGCCGCGATGCTCCGCGACCCCGTCACGGGCCTACCACCGAACACCGAGTATCCTGTGACGCCGTACCGGGCCGGAGTCGCCCTCGATTTCATCGCCCAACCCAGTCTCGGCATCGCGGCCGATCGGTTCGGGACCTACATCGGCGGCGGCGCGACCCTCTACTGGAGCGACCTGTTAGGGGACCACAACCTCGTGACCATGGCGCAGGTCAGCGGGGAATTCGGCGACCTGAATGTCGCGGGGCTCGTGGCGTACGAGAACCGCAAGCGCCGGTTGAACTGGGGGATGGCCGTGCAACAGATCCCCTACATCACCGGTGCGATCGCGGCCGGTACCGGTACGGTGGGCGGCCAGCCGGCTTATATCGAGCAAATCGATCGCCTCCGGCAGACCAACCGCCAGGCGGTCGGGTACGTGGCCTATCCGCTCAACCGGGCCCAGCGCGTCGAGTTCCAAGCCGCCGTCCAACACATCAGCTTCGACCGTACGCTCCGCACGCGGGCGATCTCGCTCACCACCGAGCGAGAGATCTACGATTCCACCAAGCGGCTGCCGGTGGCGGACCCGCTGACCCTCGGCAGTGCGAGCACGGCCGTGGTGTACGACAATTCTGTATTTGGCGCGACGAGTCCGATCTATGGGCAACGCTACCGGCTCGAGGCCTCACCGACCTTCGGGTCGCTCCAGTACACGACGCTCTTGGCCGACTACCGCCGGTATGTTCTGCCGGTCCGCCCGTTCACGCTGGCGGGTCGGGTGCTCCATCTGGGTCGCTACGGGCCCGATGGGGATGACGGTCGGATGTACCCGTTCTATCTGGGCTACCCCAGCCTCGTGCGGGGCTACGATTTCGGGTCCTTTGACGCCTCCGAGTGCCCCACCGGAACGGGGGTGGGCTGCCCCGTGATCGAGCAGCTGTTCGGCAGCCGGATCCTGGTGGGCAACGTGGAGCTGCGCTTCCCGTTGTTCGGGCTGCTCGGGCTGGGCGATGGCTACTACGGCTTCCTGCCGGTCGAGGCCGCGCTGTTCTCCGACGCGGGCGTCGCGTGGACCGGCGGGGCTGGGGGTGGGGCAAAGCTGTTCGGGACCGGGTCGCGCCGCCTCGTGACGAGCGCGGGCGTGTCGCTGCGGATGAACTTGTTCGGCTACGCCATCGGCGCGCTCGACTACGTGCGCGCCTACGACCGGCCCGACACGGGCTGGATGATCCGGCTGAGCCTCACGCCGGGGTTCTGACGGGTCGCCGCTACACCTCCGGCAGTGTCATGGCGCAACGTATTCGAACATGGGGGCGCACGCGCAAGGGGGCACAGCGCATCGTCGTGTACAACGAGGCGCACCTGGCCTTCATCTATGACGAGAGTCAGACGGCTGTCCTCCAGCGGAGTGGCGCGCTGAGCGATGCACCGAACCTGGAGACCGCGCCGGCGAGCGAGCGGCTGCGGCGCCTGGCTGAGGAGGGCGTAGTCGTCGTCTACGAGCTTCCCGCGGACGACCCGATCTCTATCGAGGTCGTGGTGGGCCCGCCCCTCACCGAGCGCGAAATGTCGTCGCTGCCGTGGCTCAAGCCGCAGCCGGCACTGCTCCGCCTGCCCTCCGGCCGGCTGCGCGTTGACAGCATGAACACCCTGCCGGCGCCCCTGTATGCGCTGCCTCCGTACCCCAAGGCACCCGATCCCGAGCCGGGGCTCGTCGAGGTACCTCCGGGCGATTACGTCCTCACCCTCCATCGGCTGGACACCGATGCGGCCTCCCGGCGGCGCGATCTGGCGGTCGACGGCCCGAACGAGATCGTGACCCTGACTCCTCTGGCGCAAGCCGAGCGCCCGGGCGCGATCGCGCCCTTGCTGGCCTTCGAGGGAAACGCCGATCTGAGCTGGCCCGGGCGATACACGATCGAGGGGCGCATCTTCAAGGGCTTGGCACTGTTCCAGGGTGCTGACAGCCAACTGATCCTCAACCTCGATCGGGAAGCCGCCGATGCGCTCGGACTCCGAGCCGGGATGGGGCTGCAGATCGCGGTGTCGAGCCTCGGGATCGAGATCGAATCCTTCCTGACCGACGATCAATTCACGGACGAGATCTCGCCGCCGCGCAAGGCCACGAGGCATGCCCTCCGGGCCTTTGCAGACACGCCCGAGAGAGAGCGGCGGCGGTTCCCTCGCGACCTGGCGGCCGGTGAATGGGTCCGCGCGGCGGACTGGTACCACTGCTTCGGCGTCCGTTTGCCAGCAAGCTGTCGAACCAAGGAGTTCTTGCGATTCTTCCGGCTGGGTCGGGCCACTCGGGTCGCCGGAGCGCTCCAGTCGGAATGGCTGGCCGCCGAAGTCGAGGTGCTGCCGCAGCCGAACCTGCCGGAGAGCTATCTGCGCCGCATCGCGAACGCCTGAGACCGACTAATTGCTTTCCAACAGGCCCGGCAGGAATCGAACCTGCAACCCCCGGTTTTGGAGAGGTGAACGCCGGGGTTCTGAAACGCGGAGTGCGGTGAGTGGTCGCCTGGCGCACTAGGGATGCCTCCGCTCCGCTCGACCTGGTTACTGCACCACCCGGAGGGGTAAGACGCTGCGGTGGATAACGAGTTGTCCGATGCCCAGCTGGCCACCGACATTGGATCCGGAGCAGTAGACCCCAACCAGCGACGTGTTGAGACCGCACGTATGGGCTCCACCGGTGGCGAGCGGAATCCAACCCGCCGCGACATTCGTGGGCGTCCGGCCATTGTCAGTTGTCCCGGTGCCGAACTGGCCGTCGAGGTTCCGGCCCCAACAGAAGAGCTCAGCTCCGGCCGTGACCCCGCAGGTGTGCCAGCCGCCGGTGCTCACCGAGACGAAGGACAGAGCGCCCGACACCGGCACAGGGCTCGTTTTGGTGAGGGCGGTGCCGTCCCCGAGTTGGCCAAAAGTGTTCTGACCCCAGCAGTAGGCATCGCCGCCAGGCCCGGTGGTCACGCCGCACGTGTGGTCGAAACCGGCATGCACCAGAGCAAAGGAGAGCCCACCCGAGACCGGGGTGGGAATCGCGCTATTCGCGGGGGGGACGGTCCCGTCACCGAGCTGACCCGAAGCATTGAGTCCCCAGCAGTAGGCGACGCCTCCGGTGGTCACGCCGCACGTGTGGTCCCCCCCCGCGCTCACGCTGTCGAAGGCAAGCCCACCCGAAACCGAGACGGGGAGTAACCGATCGGTGGCCGAGCCGTCGCCCAGTTGGCCGAGAGCGTTCTTGCCCCAGCAGTAGGCCGCGCCTCCGGTCGAGACGGCGCACGTGTGGTTCAGGCCTGCGCTCACCGAGGTGAATGAGAGGCCCCCGGACACCAGAACCGGTGTCGACCGGTCTGTGGTCGTGCCGTCCCCCAGCTGGCCGTACTGGTTGTCGCCCCAGCAGTACGCGGCACCTGCAGTTGTGACTCCGCAAGTGTACTCTTCCCCCGCACTCACCGAGGCGAAAGACAGCGTGACGGAGACGAGCAACGGGACCGAGTCCAGCCGTGCAAGCCCTGTAGCGGCGCCGAGCTGGCCTTGACCGTTGGCCCCCCAACAGTACAGGGCGTTGCCGCTCGTAACGCCGCACGTGTGGTCGCCGCTCGCGCTCAACGAACGGCCGGCGCTGACGGACGTGAACGTCAGCTTTGCTGTGAAAGGGCGGCTTCGAGCCGCCAGGACCCCCAGAGTGGCCTCGAGAGAGTATCCCGCACCGGGCCGGTCGACGCGGAGATTATTGAAGGTCGCCACGCCGTTCACCACGCTCCGATTCAGCGTCCCCGCCAGCGTCGCATTCGGCCACGGTGACGCACCCAGCGCCATCGACACCACCCCGGTGGGCAGCCGGTTCCCGAACGCGTCGAGAATCGCCACCCGCACCACCGGCATCACCACGTTCCCCTCGACCATCGCGGCGGGCGGCGTGGTGAACGCGAGCCCCTCGCCGCGCCCGGCCGCACCAGGAACGCGTTGCTCGTCACTCCGGTGAGCGTCCCCGCCCCTGCCGTGAGCGTCTAGCCAGTGACGGTATCTGCCTTATCCACCCACAACCCGGTGAACGTCGCGATCCCGTCCACCGCGTTCACCGTCTTGGTCCCAAGGAGAACTGCGGTGGCCGCATAACGCGCGGCGCCGCGGGGCGCTCGAGGTCGCAGTTCGCAAGGATGGGGACGAACAAGGCGGTCGCTAATGCCAGGGGGACGCGGTTCATGGGAACTCCGGACGTGGCGAGCTGGCGTCGGGCGACGGTCCTACGGGTTCACGGGCGGGGCCCAGGATACCTGCTCCATTCCCGTCGCCACGGCGAGCGGCCGAAACATCGGGCCGACCGCCCCCGTGGGGATCGGCGCCTCGAGGAAGAGCCGCGCGACGAAGCTCACCTGCAGCAGGCCCCCCATGTAGGCACCGTTGTCGTCGGTCCCGTCCCACGGGACCTGCACGGCGGGCAGCATCACGACGTCACCCGGGTCGCCGCCGACCACAACGGGGCACGGGGCGTCCTTGGTGATACAGAGGAACTGACCGACCTCGGGGAAGTCGCGCGACTGTCCGGTGGCGGGGTTGGTGGCGAACAGATCGAGAGTCAGGAGCGCCTGCACGGGCCCGGCCGCGTCCGCCCGGAAGATGCCTTGATTGACGCTCAGCTCCGCCACCAGGTCGCCGAGCGGCGGGCTCTGCTGGACAGCACTGATCTGCACCATCAGGAACATCGGCCCCACGGCGAACGAGGGCGGATCGACCGGAGCGACGGCGCGCTCGCCCTGACACGCGACCAGCGACGCCGCCGCGACGGTGCGCAACCATGGGAAAGCACGACGATTCATGCGACACCTCCATCGGACAGGGGGCCCGCGCGCCGACAGCGGACCGGGCACAACCCACGCCCCGAGGATGGAGCGGCACACGCCCGAGTGGAATCGCACGATGATGTGAGGGAG
>JBOHSA010000186.1:0-19718 GCA_050732995.1 Gemmatimonadales bacterium
AAGAAGACCCGCGCCGGCCGGTCGCGACCTATGACCGGTTCCTGAAGCTCAGGGAAGCCGCGCAGGACATGGCGGCCACGGCGTCGCAGCAACGCGGGCGAGACCGCTGGAAGCGGTGGGAAATGGCGCTCGTGTTGGCGGAGGCGACCGGGGCGCGTATCGGAGCCATCAGTGGGCTTCGTTGGTCGGACATCAGCCTCGACCCGCCCGAGATCAAGTTCAGGGCGGAGTTCGACAAGCGGGGCCGGGACCGGGTTGTTCCAATTCCCGAGGCGTTAGCTGAGGAGCTGCGCGGTTTCAAGGTGAAGTTCGCGGCCGTTGGCGACGGGTGGCTGTTCCCGTGCGCCGATAAGGACGATCACTGGCCCCGGGAGATCTTCGGTGAGCTGTACGACCGCGTCGAGCGACATGCGGGCCTGCCGCATCTGAAGGGCGGTCGCTTCCATCCGTTCAGAAGGAAGTGGGCCACCGAGCGGAAGAACATGTCGCTCGTGGACGTGATGGCAGCCGGCGGGTGGCGCGACGCGCAGACGTTGCACAGCTGCTACCAGTTGGCGACGACAGACGGCATGCTCGAGGTGATGAGCACGCGGGTGAAGCTTAGGGAACGGAAGGTCGGTCGTCAGTAAGAGTCAGACGGTTCGTGAACGAGGACGCATGAAGGGTCAAAAATCGCTACTCGGCCAGGGAGAATTCAATCTTCTTGGCTTCGGTACCGCGCTTCGAGACGTCGAGGATCTCGAGGGAGACGAGCTGGCCGGCCTCGTCGTAGTCGAGGATCACCCCGGGCTTCTCTTCGTCGCTCTCGACGACCTTCGCCCCCTGCCGAAGCACGACGGTGAGGGTGTCGGTGTGCTCGTCGTATTGGATCTTCACCGGTTAGGTCCTCCAGTACTTGGCGATCCGACTGGTCCGGTAGACGGTCACGACCTCCGCTGGCCGGCGATCGACGTCCACGAAGACTCGGACAAGGTACTCGCGGGGTGGGTCGCCGAGCAACACCTTGCTCTGAAACACGTCTCGGCCGGGGCGCACGGGCAATCGCTGGTCCGGCGCCTCGACCACCCGCCTTACGATGTCCAGCCCGATGGCCCGATATTCCATCTTGCGGGACACATAGGGCGTCAGCACCCATTTGATGATACCCGTCGGCTCCGACATGGGCTCGAAGATTGCCGGTGCTCGGCGAACCACGCCAGGGGCATGATGAGACGATCGACGGTCAGAGGCCGGTTCGCGGTCTGCGTCAAGAACGAGGGCTATCCCGCCTCGCTCGAGCGCTGGAAGATCTACCAGGTGATCCCCGACCGGGATGCCGAGCGGCAACATCAGATCTGGGTCATCGACGAGTCGGGCGAGGACTACCTCTACCCGAGGAAGTACTTCCGGCTCGTCGCCTTGCCCGCGCCTCTCCGTAGGCTCTTTCTGGCGAAGGCCGTGGCATGACGGTGAGAAACGCTTGTAAAACGCTTGTAGCCCCTGAAAAGACAAGAAGCGCGACACGACTCATCATCGCATCGCGCTTCGAGTTGCCCCTCCTGGGCTCGAACCAGGACTCTCCTGATCCAGAGTCAGGCGTGTTGCCAATTACACCAAGGGGCACCGTCACCGAGACGCCTCGCCGCAAAGTCGAGCGGGCTCTCGAAAAGTGGCTACGGGGCTAAGCGGCTAAGTCAGTCGCGGCGCCAGAGCGGTCCTACTTAGCCCCTTCGCCCCTTAGCCACTCTCATCTAGCCTCATGGAGCTGAGGGGGCTCGAACCCCTGACCTCCTGGGTGCGATCCAGGCGCTCTCCCAGCTGAGCTACAGCCCCGGGGCTTACAAACTAGACCCGGCGCTCCGCTACCTCAACCCCTGAGGGCTAAGAGGCTAAGGGGCTAAGAGGCTAAGACGCTAAGGGGCACTTCGCGCCCTCGTCCCGTGAGCGCCGTCACACCCCACTCCCCACGCCCCACGCAGTTTGTAGCTTATAGCGCGATGCCTTCCCCCATCTCCATCACCCACACCGCCACGGTCGGCGCCCCGATCGACAAAGTCTTCGCCCTGATCACGAACCCGACCCGCATGCCGGATTGGCTCCCGGGCTGCCGCGCCGTCACCCCCAAAGAAACCCCGCTGCGCAAAGGCGACCTGGTCCACATCGCCATCGGCGACGCGCCCTACCGCATCGAGATCGAGATCATCGACCTCAACCCGCCCTTCACCTTCGGCTGGGTGGAGCTGCGCCGCCGCTCGGGCTCGAAAACGTTCTTCAAGCTGCAACCCGCCATGGCCGGCGCCACCGAGGTCACCATCCGCTACATCTCGAACGCCTCCACCATCCGCGCCTGGATCAACGGCCAATGGTACCGCCGGCGCGACGCGCGCCGCACGTTCGACGGCACGATCAATAATCTCCGCAAGCTCCTGCAGCGCTGACGCGACATAGCGGGAATGCAACAGGAGCGGGGAGCGGGACACCCCGCTCCCTGCTCGCCGCTCCTCGCATTCCGGTGTAGTTTTGTCCCATGCGCCCAATCAACTCGACCCTCATCGGCCACGTCGCCGCCTCGGCCGACCGCGTCTTCTCCCTGCTCACCGACCCCGCCACGATTCCCTCCTGGCTCCCGGGCTGCGCCTGGGCCGAGACGACGGGCGGCGGGCCGATGCGCAAAGGCGCCCATCTCAAAGTCCGCTTCGGCCAACGCACCACCGACTTCGAAGTCGTGGACTTCAGTCCCTACTCGACGTTCGGCTGGGTGGAACGGGGCCAGCGCCAGGGCGCGAAGACGTTCTTCCTGCTCCAGAACACCGCCGGCGCCACCGCGATCACGATCAAGAACGTCTGGCAGCCGCAAAGCCTCGGCGCCTGGGTGCGGGGGAAGCTGTTCCCGAAGAGAAACGTGAAACGAGTGATGGATGGGACGGTCAATAATTTGAGGATGTTGGTGCTGAGAAAGAACTAAGGGGCTAAGCGGCTAAGAGGCTAAGTCAGCTCCTCAGCCCCTTAGCCCCTTAGCCCCCTAGTCTCTGTACAACACCTCCACTTCCATCCCATCCCTGGCCACACTCACCGCAGGAAAGATCTCTTTCGCCTCTTTCACGAGCTCGTCGGCGCTGATCGAGTAGCGCGCCGACACGTGGCAGAGCACGAGGCGCTGGACGCCGGCCGCGAGCGCGACCTGGGCCGCCTCGCGCGCCGTCGAATGGCCCGTCTCCTGCGCCCGGTCCTTCTCCTCCTCGCCGAACGTCGCTTCGTGAATCAACAAGTCGGCCCCCTGCGCCGCGTCCACGACGGACGCACAGGGACGGGTGTCGCCGGTGAACACGACGGTTCTCCCCATCCGTTGCTCCCCTACGAATCCCGCCGGTACGACTTTTCTGCCGTCCGGCAGCTCGATCGTCTCCCCCTTCGCCAGCTTGCCCCACAGCGGTCCCTCGGGAATCCCCGCCGCCCGCGCTTGCTCCACGTCGAACCGCCCGCGCCGCTCGTGCTCCTTGAGGGCAAACCCGACCGACCCACCCCCGTGCTCCGTGGCGAAGACGTGAATGTCGTACCCGTCCCGCTTCACGCTTCCCGATTCCCCCAAGACCATGCCCGGTTTGACTTCCTCGATGTCGACCTTGAACGGCACCCGCTCCACGCCCAGCTGGATCGCCTGGCTCAGGACCTTCTTCGCCCCGCGCGGACCGTAGAGCAACAGCGGCTCCTCCCGCCCCTGAAGCCCCAGCGTGCGGATCAGCCCGATCACCCCGAGAAAATGGTCGGCGTGGAAATGGGTGAAGAAGATCTCGGAGAAGGCGAAGGAGACCCCGAAGCGCATCATCTGGCGCTGGGAGCCCTCGCCGCATTCGAACAGGAGAGTCTCACCCTCCCGCACAACTGCCAACCCTGAAACATTGCGTTCCACGGTGGGCCGTGCGGCAGAGGTGCCGAGGAAAGTGACAGAAAGCATGGGGAAATAATAAGGGGCCTAGAAGACTTTGACTGTCAGGTAGCGCCCCGGCCTCTCCCTGAGGTCCGTGAGCAGCTTCGTCAGCGCCTCCAGCGTCGCATTCAGATTGACGTACAACAGCGAGTCGCTCGCCACCTTGCCTAGTGTGCCCTCTCCTCTATTCATCCGGCGCAGCAGGGTATCGAGCGACGCGGTGGCGGGGCCGAGGTGGCTGGTCAGGGTCGCGAGGTTGGCGCCCAGACTATCGACCCGGCGGCCGGTGCCGGAGGCGAGGATCGAGTCGAGCCGCACCATCAGCCGCTCGACCGCCGCCAGGGTCGACGTCGTCTGCCTGATGATCGGCCCGCTGCCCGCCTCGGCGAGCACGTTCATGCCCCGCTGCGTCGCGACCAGCGTGTTGTGGATGTCGACCGCGAGCTGGTCCGACACGAGCGCAGTCGCATTGCCCAACAGCTCGTTGGCCCGCGTGGCCAGGCCGGAGGCGATGTCGGTCAGGCCCGGCGGGTTGGTCCCGACGATCGAGCTGGTCGCGGGCAGGAGCTCCTCCTTCGACCCCGGCGAGTAGTCGACGAACTTGGCGCCGAAGAAATCGAGCGAGGCGACGACGGCCGTCGCGTCGGTGCGCGGCCGCACGTCGGGGGTGAGCTCGAGGGTGACGGTCACGTGCCCCACCCGGTCGAGGCTCACCCGCGCCACCCGGCCCTTTTTCACCCCCGAGACGAGCACGGGGTCGCCCTGCTTCAGCCCGCTGACGTTGGTGAACACGGCACGGGCCTCGGCGCCGGTCGAGGTGATCGACCGCCCGGTGAGCCAGAACATCCCGATGGTGAAGAGCACGAGCCCCGCGATCACCATCGCGCCGACACCGACCTCCTGCTTATACGCGAGATCCACGCTCTTTCCCCCCTCCCCCCGCTCCCCCTCCGGCCTCGTCGCCCTCGGCCTGGATGATGGCCATCTCGAAATCGCGCTCGAGGAACTGCTGCACCGCGGGGTCCTTGGAGGCGAGGATCTGCTCCGGGGTCCCCACCGCCCGGATCTTCGCCTGCCAGAGCAGCGCCACGCGGTCCGCCACGCGGAACGAGCCGCGCACGTCGTGCGACACCACGACGCTCGTCACCCCGATCTCCTGCTGCAGGCGCTCGATCAGGGAGTCGATCACGTCGGCGTTGACCGGGTCGAGCCCCGAGGTGGGCTCGTCGTACAGCAAATAGGTCGGCTTGCCGGCGATCGCCCGCGCGATCCCCACCCGCTTGCGCATCCCCCCCGAGAGTTCGGCGGGGAGCTTGGGCGCCACGTCCGGGGCGAGGTTCACGAGACGCAGGCACTCCTTGACGCGCTCGGCGCAGTATTCCTCGTCGCGGTACAGCGCGTCGTTCGTGATCCCGAGCCGGATGTTCTCGTACACGTCCATCGAGTCGAACAGGGCGCCGTTCTGGAACACGTACCCGATGCGGCTGCGCAGCTCCGACAGCTCGCGCCGCTTGAGCAGCGGCACGGCGAGCCCGTCCACGATGACCTCGCCCGAATCGGGCTTGATGAGGCCGATGATGTGCTTCAGGAGGACGCTCTTGCCCACGCCCGAGGGGCCGAGCAGGGCGACGGTCTCGCCCCGCCGCACCTCGAAGTCGACGCCGTCCAGGACCACGTTGTCCAGGAACCGCTTGGAGATGCGCTTGAGCTGGATCATCGGCCGCCGAGCAGCACCTTGGCGAGCACGGTGTCGAGCAGGAGGATGGTCACCGAGGCCGCCACCACCGCCGCCGTAGTCGACTGCCCCACGCCCTCCGCCCCGTGCTTGGTGTGATAGCCGATGTAGCAGGGGATGAGCGTGACCGCGCCGGCGAAGAACACGGCCTTGATGACCGAATACCACAGGTCGAAGGGGCGGAAGTAGTAGCGCGCGCCGTAGATAAAGTCGGCGTCACTGATGCCGAGCGACGACTTGGCGGCGACCCACCCGGTGAGGAACCCCGTGAGGTTCGCGAACATCACGAGCGCCGGGATCACGAGGAAGCCGGCGAGCACCCGGGGCAGGAGCAGGTGCGTCACGGGCGAGCGGCCGAGGCTTTCCAGGGCGTCGATCTGCTCGGTGACGCGCATGGTCCCGAGCTCCGCGGCGTAGCGGGCGCCGATCCGGCCCGCGAGGATCAACCCCGTGAGCACGGGCCCGAGCTCGAGCACGATCGACTCGGTGATGACGGCCCCCATGATGTAGATCGGGACGTTGCCCTCGAACTGATAGCCGGCCTGGAGGCTCGTCACGGCGCCGGCGAACCCGGCGACGAGCAGGACGATGAACAGGCTGCCGTAGCCGACGGCGGTCGCCTGCTCGAAGGTGCGAGGGAGATAGATGCGCCACTCGGCGAGGCCCCGGATCAGGTCGAGGACGAGAAAGCTGAAGCGCCCGGCGTGGCCCGCCGCGCGGAAACTCCACCGCCCGACGTAGCGTCGCAGGTCGAGCGTCAGCTCAATGGAGCTACGCGCCACGGTCGAGTGATTGCGGAATGCGGATTGCGGAATTCTCGGGGGGTGCCATTGCGCTGTATCTTGTGATACCATGCGCCGCGAGACAACCCCCCCAGCGCCCAAACCGGCGCTCGTTCAACAGTTTACGAGGAAGCTCCTCGCCTGGTACGCGCGCCACGCGCGCGACCTGCCGTGGCGCCGCACGCGCGATCCCTACCGCGTGCTCGTGTCGGAATTCATGCTGCAGCAGACGCAGGTGAGCCGGGTGGCGCAGTTCTACCCGCGGTTCCTGGGACGCTTCCCGACGATCCAGCAGCTGGCCCGCGCGCGCCCGCAGGCCGTGCGGGAGGAGTGGGAAGGGCTGGGCTACTATGCGCGGGCCAGGAACCTCCACAAGCTGGCCAAGGGGCTAACGGACAAAGCAGCTAAGGGGCTAAGAGACGAAGGGGCTAAGGTGCCCAGTGAGCCCGAGGAGTTGATCAAGCTCCCGGGCGTGGGGCGCTATACGGCGGGGGCGGTGGCGTGTTTCGCGTACGAGAAGCCCGTGGCGGCGGTGGATACGAATGTGGCGCGGGTGATTGGGCGGGTGTTTCTGGGAAGTCGGAACGCGGAACGCGGAATGCGGAACAGGGGGGGGGAGATCTGGGAGCTTGCCGAGAGTATCGTACCCAGGGAGGGGAAAAGGGCGTGGAAGTTCAATCAGGCGTTGATGGAGCTCGGGGCACTCGTCTGCTTGGCGAGGAAGCCGAGGTGCGGCGAGTGTCCGGTGAGGACTGAATGTAAGTGGCTTGGGGCTAAGGGGCTAAGGGGCTAAGTGTGCTTCGCCTGGCTGCTGACCTTCCGAAGCAATCCCCAAAGCGTTCGCGCGGTGTCGTCGGCCAAGCCATGAAGCTGATCGTACTGGTTCGGTTCCACGTAGCCGAGCTGCTGGGCGAGCTCGAGGGCGCTCTGGACCTCGGCGAGGGAGCCGCGAGCCACATCCAGAAAGCGGCGGAACTCCCGGGGTCCCTGCCTTGCGCTTCCCTCCGCGATGTTCAGCGGCACGCTGTAGCACACTCGGAGCAGCTGATTCGCCAACGGGTTGTGCTGGGCACCCGGAAACCGAAGCGCCGCGCGGGTGCATTCGACCGCGAGCCGCTGGGCGTATTGCCAGGCAAGTAAGCTGCGAAAGTTAGGCACGCACCATCACTAACAACGACGGGGCGTGCTTCGCCAACCATTCCACCGCACGCCGTACCACTTAGCCTCTTAGCCTCTTAGCCCCTTAGCCCCTAGCCTCTTAGCCCCTTAGCCCTTAGCCCCCTAGCCTCTCAGCCCCTAAATTGCCTCTGTGCCCCACAAGTACTTCACCCTCGCCGAAGCCAACCGCACCCTTCCCCTCGTACGGCGGATCGTCCAGGACATCACGGCCCTCCATCCGGAGTGGCGCGATCTCGTCGCTCGCTACGAGCTCGTCGCCGCGCAGGCGCGGCCCGAGTGGGGCGAGTCACCCGAGCAGCTGGACCTGCGGGCCAAAATCGACGACGTCGCCCGCAGGATCAACGGCTTCATGCAGGAGCTCGAGCACGTGGGCTGCGTGTTCAAGGGGTTCGAGGAGGGGTTGGTGGATTTCTACGGGAAGCTCGAGGGACGCGAGATCTTCTGGTGCTGGAAGCAGGGCGAAGGCGAGATCCGGCATTGGCATGACCTCGAAGCGGGATACGCGGGACGGCAGGCGATTCCGGAGGTGGTAAGGGGCTAAGGGGCTGAGGGGCTAAGAGAGCCCCTACCATCGCAGGATTGTCGCCGCGAACATCGCCACCAAGCCGAGTCCTCCCGCGATAGACGCCACAACGACCTGCCGCTTCCTGAGTCCCGCGAAGCTCTCCGGCAGGTCGCCGCGCGGGTCGAGCTCGAGCCGCGCGAGCCGCGCCGCGGTTGGGACGCTGAGCCCCACGGCCAAGAGCGCCGCGAGGAGTCCCGCGACCGTCATGAGCACCAGCCACTCCGGCATGGCACCCGAGCGCATGTAGGGCATGCTCAGCGCGATTCCACCGACAACTACGCCGATCGCGCCGGGCCCGACGAGCAGCCGCTGGATCCGGCCGATCACCCTGTACACCGCGAGCCGCTCGGCGGGCGCGAAGCCCTTGGCGGAGATGCCCGCGACCATGGTGGCGATACCCCCGCCCAGCCAGAGTGTGAAGCCCAGGAAATGCACGAGCAGCCAGAAGCCCCTCATCGTTCGCTCCCCAAGAGTAGTGCTTAGCCCTCTTAGCCCCTTAGCCCCTTAGCCAATGACTATCCCTTCGATTTCCTCCGGGTGCGGAATGAACCCCACTACCTTCTTCTCCCTGTCGACCACTACAATCGTCGCTCTCACATGATGATCCGCCGCGTCCGGCTGCTTGGGCACCCGGTAACCCTTGAGCTCCGTGTCGGGCGTGACGACCGCCGTGTCGGCGCGCGCGTGTTGGGCCACAGAGCATTCGGACGGGTCGTGGCCCTGCGCGACGCAGCGCGTGACGATGTCGCGGTCCGAGATGGTGCCCATGTAATGGCGGTCTTTGGGGTTGTCGACGACGGGCACGACGGAGATGTTCTTGTCCCGCATGAGATGAGCGACCTCGGAAGCGGTGGCGCCGGCCGCAGCGACGACGGGGTCGGGGATCATGACTTGAGAGGCTTTCAACAACCCTCCTGGGCTAGCCCTATGCTAGTGCAGCCTTCGTTGCCCTGTAACCCGCCTCGATATACCTGTCCGCCTCTTCGACTCTAAACGTCGCCTCTCGCTCTCGCACTGGCCGCACGAGCGTCAGCTTCGGCCCGGTCGCCGGCCATTCACTTATCTCGCGCTCCACCTGCGCCGCCATCATGATGCGCAGCGCCTCGCCGTGTGCCCGTATCAGCGGGGGGAGACGGAGAGAGACGGGCAGCGACGGGGAAGGGAGCTGCTCGTCGAAGCCGGGGCCGACATGGATCGCGACGTAGCGATCCGCGGGGATCTGCCGCGCCACCGTCAACGGCAGCACGGCCCGCAGCCCGCCTTCGCCGTAGCGCCGGCCGGCGATCGTGATCGGCGGATAGTACAGCGGCATGGCGCAGGTCGCGTACAGCGCCTCGTACAACGGCACGTCGTCGCGGCCCCCCCCCCCGCCCCCTCCCCCCCCCGCGCCGACCAGCGTGACCGTGCCGGTGTCCAGGTCCGTGGCGACGACAGTGAGGGGCGTCTTCAGCTCGGCGAACCGCCGCGGCGGCACGAGCCGTGCGATGAGGCACTCCAAGCCCCGGAACCGAAGCAGGCTCCGGGCGAACATCCCGGTGACGAGCGACAGATAGTCGAGCGGGGCGACGTCGGCGCGCGTGATCCCGAGGGCCGCGCCGCGCACGCCCTGCACTGTGAGCCCCGTGGCGAGCGCCGCCCCCACCACCGCGCCCATCGAGGTGCCGACGATGTGAGCCGGCGCGAGGCCCCGCTCTTCCAGGGCGCGGAAGGCGCCGAGGTGGGCGAGAGCCTTGGCGCCGCCGCCGGACAGGACGAGGACGAGGTTCATTCAAACGTGGAAGTCAGAACGCGCGTTCCGCGTTCACTCCCCTCGCCCTTGATCGTACCTCCGATCCATCACCCGGCTCGCGCGCCGCTGCGCCGCCCGCTCGTAGCGCCGCTTCTCATCCGGCGTCTCGGGCACGATCGGCGGCACGGGGGTGGGCTCGCCCTTCTCGTCCAGGGCCACGTAGGTCACGTAGCACGAGTTGGTGTGCCGCTTGTCGCCGCTCATGACGTTCTCGGCGATGACCTTCACGCCCACCTCCATCGAGGTGCGGCCGGCGAAGTTCACGCGCGCGAACGCGGTGACGAGCTCCCCCACGTGGATCGGCTCGCGGAAGTCGACCTTGTCGACCGACACCGTGACACACTGTTTACCCGCATGCCGGATCGCGGACACCGCAGCCACGCGGTCCACGAGCGAGAGGATCACGCCCCCGAAGACGTTGCCCATGATGTTCGCGTGCTGCGGCATCATGAGCTCGGACATCACCGTTTCCGATTCGCGCGGATGGCGTCCTTTCATCAGTAGTCCACCGGTCTGAGGTAGAACTCGCCGATGGCCGTCTGGCTCATCACGGCCACGGTGGGCAGCTTGCGTTTCCAGTGGGTCGACTCGAGCCGCCGCCGCACCAGCTCCACCTCCACGGCCGTGAAGCCCCGCGCCACGACCTCTTCGGGCCGCATCCCGCGGATGAGATAATACAGAATCCGGTCGGCGCGCGGGTACGTGATGCCGAAATCGCCCTCGTCGGTCTGGCCCTGCACGAGGTCCGCCGTCGCGGGTTTGGACGCGATCACCTCGGGCACGCCCACGTGGCGCGCCAGCGCCCACACCTGCGTCTTGAAGAGATCGCCCAGCGGGTTCACGGGCGGCGAGTCGTCGGCGTGCCAGGTGAAGTAGCCGAGCAGGCGCTCGGACTTGTTGCCGGTGCCGAGCGGCAGCGCGTGGTGCTTGGCGGAGAGGTCGAACAGCGCGATCATGCGCATCCGCGCCATCGCGTTGCCCTTGCGGCGCGGATCGTCGTCGCCCACCTGGGCGAAATACGCGTCCACCGAGGGCGAGATGTCCACCGTGACCGACGGGATCCCGAGCTTGTCGATCACGAGCTGGGCGTGCGCCAGGCTGTCGGGGCTCGAGGTGCGATACGGCAAGCGCGCGCCGATCACGTTCTCGCGCCCCAGCGCCTCGGCGGCGAGAAAGGCGGTGAGCGCGGAATCGACCCCGCCCGACAGTCCCACGATCCCTTTGGTGAACCCGCGGCGCGTCACGACCTCGTCCTTCAAGAAGCTCACGAGCCAGCGGCGCGCGAGCTCGGGATCGATGTGCAGGGGGTCCCCTTCTTCGACTCCGCGCCCGACGACGTGGATTGCCGATTGCGGATTGCGGACGGCGGAATGGGCGGGCTGAGCGCCGTTGTCCGCGGGATCGAACTCCACACGCGCCGCCTTCCGTTTCCCCTTGCCCCTTCCCCCTTTCCCGACCTGTTTGAGCAGGTGCGGCAGCTGGTTCTCGAGATCGGCGAGCAGGGGCGAGTCGGCGCGGGCCTGGGTGATGGCGCTCGGGTCCAGCTCGGCCGTGACCACCGCCTCCTCGAACAGCGGCCCGCGCACCGCGATCTCGCCCGCGGGCGTGACGAGCAGCGAGCCGCCGGGAAAGCCCTTCCCTCCCTCGAATCCCACGAGGCTCGCGTAGGCGACGTACACGCCGTGCTCGCCGGCCATCGTCTGGAGGATCCGCTCCCAGCGCACCACCGAGTCGGGCAATGCCGCGCCGTCCGCTGCCGCGGAAGTGCCGCGCGCGGGCGAGGCGCTGGGCACGATGAAGATCTGGGCGCCGCCGAGCGCCGCGAGCGTGCCCGCGAGCGAGTGCCAGGCGTCCTCGCAGATCAGGATCGCCGCGCGCAGGCCGCCCGCGAGCCCGGTATCGAACGCCTGGACTTCGTGTCCCCGCTCGACGAAGCGCTCCTCGTCGAACACGCCGTAGGTGGGGAGGAACACCTTGCGGTGCACGTGGCGCACCAGGGGCGTCTTTCCGCCCAGGGAGACATACAGGCACGAGTTGTACAGCCGGTGCTGAAAGACCTCGTAGAAGCCGAGGGCGACGTCCACGGGGCGCGCCTGGGCCGCGGCGTGCGCCTGGTGCAGGTCGCGCGCCAGGGTGCCCGCCGTGACCGCGACCTCTTTCACCCCGCCCTCGACGAAATAGCCGGAGGTGATCGCTTCGGGAAAGAGGACGAGGTCGGCGGGCGGGTCCAGCCTGGCGACAGACCCGAGCACGCTCCCGATCTTGGCGAGGTTGGTGGCGTACTCGCCCTTGGTGGGGCGGATCTGGGCGAGGGCGAGGCGGATGGGCATGGAGATGGGGGGAAGATAAGCCAGGACGGGGGGAGACGGGAAAGTCGCCCCGATCAGAGCCCCACGAGCGGCATACCCTGCATTGCGTGGACGAAGGTCGTGCCGCGCCCGGCCTGGACCGGGATGGGGATGATCTCGAGGATCATCGCGAGCGCCACGCCGCGGCTGATCCAGCGCACCGCTCGGCTCCCGCGAGCGAGCGCATTCAGCCCCCGTCTCCCTCCGTCTGCCCCCGTCCTTTCATCACCAGACTCGCGCCGTAGACGACCCCCAGCACGCCCACCGTGACCGTTGCCAGGCCGGGTTGTCGGATCGCGATCCCCACGAACAGCGCCGCATAGACCGCGAGGAACAGCGCGGGGGCATACGGATAGAGCGGCACCCGGAAGGGAGCGCCGGGGCTGCGCGCGCGCAGCCGGAACAGCGCGACCACCGCGCAGCCGTCGATCACGAGGACCTGCGTGATGGCGAGGCCCAGGAGCTTCTCGAACGTCCCCGTGGCCGCGAGCGCGATGGCGACGAACGCGACGACGAGCATCGCGGCCCAGGGCGTGCCTCCGCAGTTCACCCGCGCGAGCGCCGCCGGCCCAAGCCCCTCGCGCGCCAGGCCGAAGATCACGCGCGGCGTGACGAACACGTTGCCGTTGAGCGAGGCGACGACCACGAGCAGCGCGAGCGCGGCCATCACGCTGCCGCCGCGGGCGCCGAACACGACCTCGGCGACGTCCCCCGCCACGAGGTTCGACGCCGCGATGCGCTCGAGCGGCAGCACGTGCAGGAACGCGGCGTTGAGCAGGAGATACAGCGCGGTCGCGATCGCGATGGCCCACAGGAACACGCGCGGCAGGGTGCGGTCGGGCTCGATGACCTCTTCGGCGATCTTCGCCGCTTCGGGATAGCCGTAGTAGGTCCAGATCACCGCCTGGAACGCGACCGCGAGCGCGGCCCACACGGCGGCGCCGTGCGGCGCATCCGGGAGCGTCGAGCGCCACCCCGCTCCCGTCCCCGCCGCGAAGGCCACGACCACGATCCCGGCGAGCGCGACGAGCTTCGCGGCCGTGACGACGTTCTGCACCCAGCGTCCCGAGGTCACGCCCGCGAGATTGATCCCGGTGAACAGCGCCACGAACCCGACGCCGAGCCAGCGGGCGACCTCGGGCGACTGGCCGCCGAGCCGCGCGGCGTACTCGCCGCACACGACGCCGATCCCCGCGATCGCGACGGGATAGATGGCGAGCCCCTCGACCCACCCGACGACGAACCCCGCGCGCGGGCCGAACGCCTCGCGCGCGTACACGTATTTGCCGCCGGCCTGGGGATGGCGCGTGGCGAGCTCGGCGAACACCAGGGCACCGAGCAGCGCGAGCGCGCCACCCAGCGCCCAAGCCACGAACATGAGACCGGGGCGGCCAAGCGGCTGCGCGATGAGCCCGGGAGTGCGGAAGATGCCCGCGCCGACCATGATGCCCACGACCATCGCGAGGCCGTCGGCGGTGCGGAACGTGCGCTTGAGGGTGATCACGGGAGCGAAAGGGTGGCTCCCGACCGACGATTGCGCTAGGGCCCCTTAGTGTCTGCGGCGGGTGCCCGAGGGCCGCGGCGCCGGACGAGACCCGCCGCTACTGCCGCGCGACGGCTGGCGCGCCGAGCCGCCGGATCGGGAGGAGGGACGGACGGCTCCGCCCTCCCGCGCCACCCGCCGGCCACCACCGCTGGCCGAGGGTCGCGACCCGGCTTCGTCCCGGCGCCGCGGCTCGACCGCGCGGCTGGGGCGCTCGCGGGACGGCGCCGACGACCCGTTCCCGAACGACTGCCCACCCGACAGGCGGCGGCGCGGCTCGACCGTCGGCACGAGCGCCCGGTTCTTGGGAACGAAATAGCGGGACGAGCGCCCGCCGATGCGCACCGGGTAGCCGAAGCCCCCCCCGTAATACCGGCGCGGATAGAAACCGGTCGAATACAAGCCGGTCGAAAAGAACAAGCCACTACGGTGGCAAAACGGATCGTAACCCCAGAACGGGTCGTAGCAGAACGGGTCGTCGAAATACGACCGATAGTAGAACGGGCGATAGAACCCGTAGCCGTAGCGGTACGGGTACCCGAAGGACAGCCCGAAAGAGAACCGGGATCCGTACGGATGATGGCCGTAGGGCCGATAGGCGAAACGGGCCGACACGGTGTAGGGCACCACGTCGTAGTCGAACCGGGCGTCGCCGGCCATCTGCCGCGCGATGTCGAGCAGGGCCGCTTCGGGATCGTCGCGCACCGCCTGGCGCGACGCGCCGAGCGCGCGGTAGTCCCAATGGTCGCCGCGGACGAACTTCTCGAAGGTGAACGGGTCGGCCGAGCGCGCGGCCAGCACGGTGCCGCCGCCCTCGTAGTCGAGGAAGAAGGGCTGGCGGCCGCTGCGGCCGCGGACCTCGAGCTCCCGGTCGCCCCGCACGAAGTCGTCGTCCGTCGGCTCGAGCGGGAACAGCACCCGCACGCGGCCGTCTCGGTCGGTATGGAGCACGACCAGGTGGCCGTCCTGCTCGACTCGCACGTACACGCGCGGCTTCTCGCCCAGCCGAAATTCGCCGTCCGAGTTGAGCGACACGTGTACCGGTGGATCGTCCGTCTGAGCGGCGGGCAGTGCGGCGAGGGAGACGACCAAGGCGAGGAGCATGGGCGCTTCTAGCATAGTCTACCCCACCCAGGGACCTCTGTTCAAGTGTTTCATTTTGGTCGAACCCTCAGATAGGCAGCTATCCCGACCGGCCGGCGCGAGCCGTAGGCCGCCTCGAGGCTCGGGGGCACGAAGTTGACCGTGCCGCGGAGGCCCAAGGCAGTCCCGAGCCGCCCCACGGCACCGAGCTCTCGCAGGTAGCCCAGCGTCAGGGCGCCGACGTCGTAGGCCCGGTCCGGCGGAGCTCCCGGCACGACTAGGTCTTCCGCGGTCTTCTGGACGTACTCGACCCGCGCAAAGAACGAGTTGCGGCCGCCCGGCTCGACGTTCGTTTCGAACAGCGCGCTGCCCGTCGTTTCACCGGTGCCCACCGGGGAGTTGGCCGCGTAGATCAGCGCGCTCGACCACCGCCCTGCTGATCCCAAGGGGAGCACCAGCAGGGCCGAGACGCCGTAGCGGTGCAACGATTCATCCGGATGCAGCTCCTCCGGCGTCTCGAGGTAGCCGTACCAGGCGGCGAGGCTCCAGCTCGGCGTCGGATTGACGCTGAGGCGGACGCCAAAGGAGTCGAGCCGGCGGCCCGCGTAGTCGAAGTTGGACCGGCGCTCGTCGGGTTCGCGGCCGTTGAATGCCGATGCCTCGAGCCGGACGGCGCGGGTGAACAGGCCGGCGGTCGCGACGCCGAACACGATGTGGGTAGCGTCCTGCCAGTGGTGGCCCAGCGGCGCGAACGGGTCCCCCGCCGCCGACGGCCGATGGAGGAACGCCGGCGGTCCGAGCGCCGGCTCGCCGACCGGCGCGAGATAGAGCGACCACGCGAGCCCTCCCGAGACCGGCCGCTCGTACACGGCGGCGAGCTCCACAAAGAGGTCGTGCGGGTGCTGGCGGTCGACGAGCGGCGCGCCGCGGTAGGCTTCCCCCGACTGGAGCAGCAAGGGATAGCCGTCGGCACCGACCGTCCAGGGATCGGCCGACAGCATGCCGCGCAGCTGGAGCCGGCCGCCGGCGAGCGGGCGCGCCCCGGTGAGCATCACCCAGTTGATCAGGCTCAGCTCGTCGTCGCCGCGCGGGCCGCCCTGCCGGTCGTACTGGAGGTAGGCGACACCGTGCAGCATCAGCGCCCAGCGCCCCGGGCGGTAATGGGCCGCGTGCATCGGCGAGGCGTCGGGCACCCAGGCGGTGCCGGAGCCCATGCGCGTGTCGGGAATCCCGAGCGGACCGACGGGGGCCGGGGCGGTGGCGTGCCCTTCATGCTGGGCGGTCAGGCGGTCGGGCGGTCGGGCGGTCAGTAGCACCGCCGCTCCCAACAGGACCCGAGCGAACTGTCGTTTGCCCATCTGTTACGCTCCTCGAGGCCGAAAACGAAACCGCGCGCCGGAAGGCCGGCGCGAGCGCACTACGCCCTGCGGTTCGTCAGGCTTGAGGAGGCGGGGAAAGCGGTGGTGCGGAGAAGGACAGGTGCCAGGTGTCGGGTGTCAGGGGATCCGCCGCCACTTGCGCGACGAGCGCCGGCGCGACGACACCGCCGGACGGCGGGGCCACACCGCCGGACGGGCACACGCCGCCCGTGTTGCAACCTGCGCCGCCGTCATCGGGGTGGCAGGGTTGGTCGGTAGAGGCGGCAGCGACCTGATTCCCGGTGTGAGAGCCGTGGTTCCCTGGCCCACCCTGATGCTCGTCATGCATGGCGCACGGCTGCGTGGCCTGGAGTAGCAGAGAGAGACACATCGGGAGCCCGGTCCCCGCCGTGGCGAACACGACGAGCAACGCGAGCGCGGAGACGCGACGCAGCGGAGTCACAGCCTAATCATAAGTCGGGGACGGCCTCCCGGGGGGGCGAGGGAGGGGGGGGGAGCGGCGAATCATGCACAATCGCTACCTTTGAAACGCCCCGGACCCCAGAGAGCTCATGCGCAGCCACGTATGCGCGGTGGTCGCCCCTCTGCTCCTCGCCCCTCTGCTCCCCACCCACGCTCTCGCCCAAGCGGGCGATGTCAGCCCGGTGGCGGTGGTGCACGCCTTTCACCAGGCGGTCACGGCGGGGGATAGCGTCAGGGCGCTCGCTCTGCTCCTCCCCGACCTCGTGGTGTTCGAGGCGGGGGCTGTCGAGGCATCGCGCGACGAATACCGCGCGAGCCACCTCTCGGCCGACATGGCGTTCGCCCAGGCCACGCGGCGGGAGGTGTTGAGCGAGCGTACGGGGACCGCGGGCGACGTGGCCTGGGTGCTCACCGAGTCGCGGGCGACTGGGACTTTCCGCGGCCGGCCCGTGGACAGCCGCGGCGTTGAGACGATGATCCTGCGGCGAACCCCGGAGGGGTGGCGTATCGCGCACATCCACTGGTCGTCGCGGCGGGGCTAACCTAACCCCGAGCATGAGCCCGGAGGTCCACGGGACCGCGCAAGAGCTGGGCATTGATCGCCACGATCACGGTCGAGGCCGACATGAGCACCGCGCCGAGCGCGGGCGACAGGAGAATCCCCAGCGCCCCGTAGAGCGCGCCCGCCGCAAGCGGCAGCGCCACGGCGTTGTAGCCCGTCGCCCACCAGAGGTTCTGCACCATCTTGCGGTAGGTGGCGCGCGCGAGCTCCACGATGCGCGCCACGTCGCGCGGGTCGGACCGGACGAGGACGATGTCCGCGGACTCGATCGCGACGTCAGTCCCCGCCCCGATGGCGATCCCGACGTCCGCCTCGACCAGCGCCGGCGCGTCGTTCACGCCGTCGCCCACCATGGCGACCGTGAGCCCCCTGGCCTTTACCGCTCGAATCTTCGCCGCCTTCTGGTCCGGCAGCACTTCCGCGAAGTAGTCGTCGAGCCCGAGCTCCTCCGCCACCCAACGCGCCACGGCGGGCGAGTCGCCCGTGAGCATCATCGCCTTGATGCCCGTCTTCCTGAGCCGCCGGAGCGCCTCGCGCGACTCCTGGCGAATGATGTCGGCCAGCGCAATGGCGCCGGCGACCTTGCCGGCGACGAGCACGTGGACCACGGTCTTCCCCTGCTCCGCCAGGCGCGCGACGCGCGGGTCGCTCACCGCGAGCCCCTGGTCGCGTAAGAACCCGGGGCTGACGACCTTCACCTCGACGCCGTCCACCACGGCGCGCGCGCCCTTCCCCGGGATGGCCGTGAACTCGGCCGGCGCCGGGTGGCGGACGCCTCGCTCTTCGGCCGCGCGGACGATGCCCGCCGCGATGGGGTGCTCGGAGCGGCTCTCGAGCGCCGCCGCGAGCCGCAGAAGCTCGCTCTCCTGCCGGCCGTCCAGCGCGACGACGTCGGTCACGCCGAACCGTCCCTCGGTCAGCGTTCCCGTCTTGTCGAACACGATGGCGTCAAGCTCCCGCGCCCGCTCGAACGCGGAGCGATCTCGGATCAGGAGCCCGCTACGGGCGGAGAGAGTGGTCGAAACGGCCACCACGAGCGGCACCGCGAGGCCCAGCGCGTGGGGACAGGTGATGACCATGACCGTCACCATCCGCTCGAGCGCGAAGCCGAAATCGCGGCCCGCCACGAGCCACGCCCCGAGGGTCGCGGCGCCCCCGCCGATCGCGATCAGAGTCAGCCAGAGCGCCGCCCGGTTCGCCAGGTCCTGGGTGCGGGAGCGGGTCTCCTGCGCGCGGCGCACCATGTCGATCACCTGCGACAGGTAGGTCTCGGCACCGGTCTTGGTCACCCGGATCGTGATCGCGGCCTCGCCGTTCACCGAGCCCCCAATGACGTCGTCGCCCTCCCCCCGCTCCACGGGTTGCGACTCACCCGTGAGGAGCGCTTGGTTCACGCTCGTGCGTCCCGTGACGATCGCGCCGTCGGTGGGCACCTTCTCGCCTGGCTTGACGAGGACGCGGTCTCCGTGCACGAGCTCGGTCACGGGCACGTCCTCAGTCGTGCCGTCGGGACGCTCACGCTGCGCCTCGGCCGGGAGCAGCCGGACGAGCTGCTCCACCGCCCGCGAGGCGCCAAGCACCGAGCGCAGCTCGATCCAATGGCCCAACAGCATGATGTCGATGAGCGTCGCCGTCTCCCAGAAGAACACGTTGCCCGGCAATCCGACGACGACGGCCGCGCTGTAGACGTAAGCGACGCTGATCGCCAGGGCGACGAGCGTCATCATGCCGGGCAGCTTTTGCCGCAGCTCGCCCGCCAGACCGGTCAGGAACGGCCAGCCGCCATAGAAGTAGACGGCCGTAGCGAAGAGGAGCTCGACGAACCGGTCTCCGCGGAACGCGAGCACCCCGCGCAGTCCGAGGAAGTGCTGGACCATCTCGGACGTCGTGAGGACCGGAACGGTCAGCGCGAGGGAAACCCAGAAGCGGCGGCGGAAGACGGCCACATGCTCGGCGCGGCCCCCGTGCCCCTCGTGGCCCCCGTGGCCTCCGTGGCCCCCGTGACTCTCGGGCGTCACACCCGCGCCGGAATCACGACCAGCGTTCTTCACCACCGGTCCGGCTTCCCCGCGTCGGGCACGAACAGGCTCTGGCCGTACTTCACCTTGCCGAACTCGCCGATCAGCCGCTGGGTCTCGGTGTCCACGAGAAAGTCGGCCAGGGCCCGGGCGCCGGCGGTGTTCACGCGAGGAGCGTTCCGCGCGTTGACCTCCATGACGTGGTAGACGTTGTAGAGGATCGGATCTCCTTCGACCACCGGGACGAGCTGCACGCGGTCGCGCCACACGAGGTACGTGGCGCGGTCGGTGAGGGTATAGGCGCGCTTCTCGTCGGCCATCTGCAGGGTCTCACCCATGCCCTGCCCCGACTCGATATACCAGCCC
>JBOHSA010000187.1:0-9672 GCA_050732995.1 Gemmatimonadales bacterium
GGACAGTGAGCCAGACTGCCTGACCGCCCGACCGCCCGACCGCCTTATGGGTTCTCATTCTGACCTCCCCGCCTGGCCTCCGGCAGCGCCAGCGCCACGAGCTCCGCCGGCACATCAGGGCCGGCGATCGCGACGACGATGTACTGCTTGCCGTGGTGCCGGAAGGTGATCGGCGAAGCGTTCGTGGCCGCGGGCAGCTGGACCTGGGCGATCTCCTGGCCGGTGCGCTTGTCGACGGCATGGAACATCGGCCCCCCGCCCCGTCCCTCCCCATAGAACAGCAGCGTGCGCGTGACGAGGACATTCGCGTGCGCGCTCTTGCCGGTCCGCGGCACGGTCACGCCCTGCAGCGCCGGGTGGTTCTTGACGGCCTCGGGGGTGTCGCCGTTCGGGATCATCCAGAGATGCTCGCCCGTATTCAGGTCGATGGCCGTGATGCGCCCGTAGGGCGGTTTGAAGAGCGGCAGTCCCCCCCCCAGGCTGCGCCCGCCGCCCCCAGGCCCGAGCGAGACGTAGCGCATGTCCGAGCGCTCGGCGTTGGACTCCACCGCGATCCGGCTCACGCCCCCCTGCGACGCCACGTACAGGATGCCCGTCTCGGGATCGACCGCGGCCCCTCCCATGATGTTCACGCCGCCGTTGGCGCCGGGCGCCTGGAACGTGCATTTCGTGCCGTCCGCGGCGTTCACCACCGACACCGGCGTGTACAGCGGCCCCATGCGGCATTCCTTGGCGATCTCGACGGCCTGGCGGCGCAGCTCGGGGGTGAAGGCGATCAGCTCGTCCACGGTCATGCCCTGCCGCTCGTACGCCTTCGGCCTGGTCGGGTACGGCTGCGTCGGCGAGGTCCACTCGCCGGGGGTGTCCGAGCCGGGAACGCGCTTCTCCTCGATCGGCCAGATCGGCCGCCCGTTCGCGCGGTCGAACACGTAGGCGAAGCCTTGCTTCGTCGTCTGAACGACGATCTTGCGCCGCTGCCCGTTGACGGAGACGTCCAGGAGGTTCGGCGCGGTGGGCGTGTCGTAGTCCCAGATATCGTGATGGATCATCTGGAAATGCCAAGCGCGCCGACCGGTCTTCGCGTCGAGCGCGAGCACGCTCTCGCTGAACAGGTTGTTGCCCGGCCGGTGCCCGCCGTACCAGTCGTTATGCGGGTGGCCGACGGGGACGTAGACGAGGCCCAGCTCCGGGTCGGCGGAGAACGGCGCCCAGGCGTCGTTCTTGCCCGCGACCTTCCAGGAGTCCATGAGCCAGCTGTCGTGGCCCACCTCACCGGGCTTGGGCACCAGATTGAACACCCACAGCTGCCGGCCGGTGCGGACGTCGAACCCTCGGATCGTGCCGGGGATGTTCTTCAGGCGGCGCGGATAATAGCCCTGCAGCGCCGAGCTCCCGACGACGATGACATCCTGTACGACGATCGGGGGCGAGCTCGCGCCGATCGCACCCTCGGCCGGGTCGATGCCGTACACGGCGCCGGCGCCGTCGGCGCCCGCCGCCCGCACGGGGCCGTTGTCCCCGTTGGTCGCCATCGGGCCGCTCGGCCCCGTCCACGGCACGAGCTCGTAGCCCAGGCCCTGCATCAGGTCCACGGCGCCTGTTGCGCCGAAGCCCGCCGCGGGTTGTCCGGTGCGCGCGTCGAGGGCGACCATGTAATAGCCGGGCGTGACCACGATGACGCGCTCCGTCCGGCCGTCGGTCCAGTAGGCGAGACCGCGCCCCGAGAACCGCCGCGGCGCTTTTTCCCAGCGCAGCCCTTCGTCCATGCGCCACGCCCAGATCGTTTCCCCGGTCGCCGGGTCGATCGCGACGACGGCGCGCCGCTCGCCGGCGACCGTATAGAGCACGCCGTTCGCATAGAGCGGGGTGGCGCGGTAGTAGGTCTCGGGCTCCGGGCCGAAGTTCGCCGCCTTCCAGCGCCAGGCGACGCGCAGCGTCCCGGCGTTGTCGCGCGTGATCTGGTCGAGCGACGCATACCGGGTGCTGCCCAGGTCGCCGCCCCAGTAGCGCCACTCGCCGTCCGTGGCGCCGCGCTGGGCGGTCAGTACGGCTGGCGGGAACAGCGCCAGCAGGATCACGACGGCGTGGCGGAGCATCGCGCTACTCCTGTTTCCGCGGGGGTGGGCCGGCGGTGTCCGGAGGGGCCGGAATGCGGAGCTGCTTGAGTCGCGCATCGTCGCTCGGCAGCTCGCGGGCGCCTGCAGGCAGCCCGTTGAGCCGGAAGACATAGGCCAGTACGTCGGCGTACGCTTCCCGGGACAGCTGGCCGGGGTTGTCGAACGGCATGGTGGAGCGGATTTGGGCGAACAGATCGTACACCGTGTGCCCCGCCCAGGAGCGCAGGAAGGTGGCGCCCCTGAACTGGCTCGGCACGTGACAATTGGCGCAGCTGGCGCGGAACTGCGCCGCCCCGCGCTCGGCCTGGGCGGCGGTGTACACGGCGTCGCCGCTCGATCGGGCCGGCCCGGCCGCCGTGTCGGTCTGCGCCGGTGCCAGCCGGACGGCGGCAAGGAGGAGGACGGCCGCCGCGGTCCGGGGCCCACGGAAACGGGGCGTCATGAAAGGGAAATACGTCCCGTCCCAACGCGGGTCAAGCCGACTAGTTCTTGGACACCATCCTCGGCTCGACCGGCACCTCGCCCTCGAACACCAGGTGCCCGGCCTCGAATCGGGCCCCGCGGAGCGCCAGGGTGAGGACCTCGCCCAGCTCTTCGACCAGATGCACCTGGAGCGACTGCCGCACCTCGTCGGGCAGGTCCTCGAGGTCCGGGGCGTTCTCCTTGGGCAGCACGATCGTCTTGATCCCCGCGCGCGCCGCGCCGAGCACCTTTTCCTTCACCCCGCCGATCGGCAGCACCCGGCCACGCAGGGTGACCTCGCCGGTCATGGCGATGTCGTGTCGCGCGGGCCGCTTCGAGAGGGCCGAGACGAGGGCGGTGGCCATGGTGACGCCGGCCGACGGTCCGTCCTTCGGGATCGCGCCCGCGGGGACGTGGATGTGCACGTCGGTATTCTCGAGCGCCCGCTCGGGGATTCCGAGCTGGTCGGCGTGCGATTTGGCGTAGGTGAGCGCCGCCCGGGCAGACTCTTTCATGACGTCGCCCAGCTGGCCGGTCAGCAGCAGCTCGCCCTTCCCGCGCATCAGGCTCGCCTCGACGAACATGATGTCGCCGCCTACCGGGGTGTAGTACATGCCGGTGGCGACGCCCACCTGGTCCTCGCGCGCCTTGCGCTCGGGGTGGACCTTAGGTCGACCGAGCAGGTCGTCCACGTCTTTGGCCTGGACGGTGAGGCGCTCGGCGTCGCCGGTCGCGATGCGACGCGCCACCTTGCGGGCCAGTTTGCCGATTTCGCGCTCCAGCTGCCGGACGCCCGCCTCGCGCGTGTAGCTCGCGATGATCTCCGAGAGCGCCTCATCGGTCAGCGCCAGCTGCTCGGGGGACAGTCCCTTCGCGCGCAGTTGCCGCGGCACGAGATAGCGCTTGGCGATCTCCAGCTTTTCGCGCTCGGTGTAGCCCGCGAAGCTCACGGTCTCGAGGCGATCGAGCAGGGGCGCGGGGATCGCTTGCGGGAAGTTGGCCGTGGCGATGAACAGCACCTCCGACAGGTCGAACGGCACGCCGAGGTAGTGATCGGTGAACGAGTCGTTCTGGGCCGGGTCGAGCACTTCCAGCAGCGCCGCCGCGGGATCCCCCTGGAACGACACGCCGAGCTTGTCCACCTCGTCCAGCAGGAAGACCGGGTTCTTGGCGCCGGCCTGCTTCATGCCCTGAATGATGCGGCCGGGCATCGCCCCGACGTAGGTCCGCCGGTGGCCGCGGATGTCGGCCTCGTCCCGCGCGCCGCCGAGCGAGATCCGGACGTAGGGCCGCCCCATGGCGCGGGCGATGGACTTGGCGATCGAGGTCTTCCCGACTCCCGGCGGGCCGACGAACAGGAGAATCGGTCCCTTGGCCTGCTTGTCGTCTTCGTTGCCCCCCCCGCCCTGCCCCGCCGCCGGCGGGGCCACCGCCTCGGGGGCCCGCTGCCGGAGCTGCCGCACCGCCAGAAACTCGAGCACCTGGTCCTTCACGTCCTTGAGGCCGTAATGATCTTCCTCGAGGATCTCCGCGGCGCGCTTCAGGTCGAGCGATTCCTCGGCCCGCTTGCCCCAGGGCAGCTCGGCCATCGTCTCGAGGTAGGTGCGGATCACCTGCGCTTCCATCGAGTCGCGGCTCGCCCGCTCCAATCGGCTCAGCTCGCGCTCGACCTCCTTCTTCGCCGCCTCCGGAAGCTCCAGGGCGGCGAACCGCTTGCGCAGCTCCTCGACCTCTCCCGCCTCGTTTTCCTCCCCCAGCTCCTTGCGGATCGCCTTCATCTGCTCGCGCAGGAACATCTCGCGCTGCCGCTCGCCCAGCTCTTCCTGCACCTGCGACTTGATGTCTTCCTGGGCGTCCAACAGGCCGATCTGACGCTGGACGTGGACCAGCACCCGACGCACCCGATCCTCGACCGACAGCATCTCCAGCAGCCCCTGGCGCTCGACCGGCGTGATGTCGATGTAGGCCGCCACGAGATCGGCGAACCGCCCCGGCTCGGTCACTCCCTCCAGGACCTGCTTGACCACGTCCTCGGGCAGCCCGGACTTCTGGCCCAGCTCGGCGGCCCGCTCGCGCGCCTCGCGATACAGCGCGACGAACACCGGGTCCTCCGGTCGCAGCGGCGGAAGCTCCTCCGCCTCCCGTACCACTGCTTCGAGGTGCCCGCCCGTCGCGCTGTACTGCAGCGCGACCCCGCGCGTCTCGCCGTGCACGACGAGCTGCACGCCGGCCAAGCCGCGCTGGATCTGCGTGATCCGGGCGATCGTGCCGATCGTGTGGAGCACGCTCGGCGTCACCTGGTCGACGTTTTCACGTTGGGACACCGCGAAGATCAGGCGGGGCTCGCTCTTGAGCGCCGCCTCAATCGCGCGCAGCGTGGCGGGGCGGCCGGCGCCGATCGGCGCCGACACGCCGGGGAACAACACGACTTCCCGCAACGGCAACACCGGCAAGGTGCGCCGCTCGGTCAGCGAAGACTTCTGTGTGGTGGTCATGGCCTAGTCCTTCTGCATCGCTCGTGCCCAGAGAAACGCGCGGAGCGGCAGGCTCGTTCCCGGAAAGCCCGTCAAACAGGCGGGAACTGCCATTTCAGCCATCAGGCGGCGGCACGAGTCGGAAGCGGATTTCGAAGGCTGCGGACCAGCGGCCAATGGGCCAAATGCTAACGGCCCATCGTGTAAGACGTTGCCCACCCGTCCGAAGACCGCTAAATCTATGCGCGGACATGTCCACAACCCCCGAATGAACGACCCGATCGCGGGCCGGCTGAGTCAGGCGCTGGGCAGCTCCTACACCGTGGAGGGGGAGATCGGCCGCGGCGGGATGGGCGTGGTGTACCACGCCCGCGATGAGCGGCTGAAGCGCAAGGTCGCCATCAAGGTGCTGCCGCCGGAGCTCGCGTTTCGCGAAGAGATCCGGATCCGCTTCCTACGGGAAGCGGAAACCGCGGCGCGACTGTCGCACCCCCACATCGTGCCCATCCACTCGGTCGGAGAAGGGCCGGATGGCCTGGTCTACTTCGTCATGATGTACGTGGACGGCGAGCCGCTCGGGGCCAAGCTCAAGCGGCGCGGTCGCCTGCCCCCAGAGGAGGCCCGGCGCATCCTGATCGAGACGGCCGACGCGCTGGGGGCCGCGCACGCCGTGGGCATCATCCACCGGGACGTGAAGCCCGACAACATCCTGCTCGAGGGGAGTCGGGGCCGCGTGGTGGTGACGGATTTCGGGATCGCCAAAGCCCTGTCATCCTCGACCGGGGGAGGGGGGGGCACGTTGACCGCGACCGGGGTCGCGATCGGAACGCCGCATTTCATGAGCCCCGAGCAGGCGGCCGGCGACCGCGAGATCGACGGCCGGTCCGACCTCTACTCGCTGGGCGTCGTAGGGTATCAGATGCTGGTCGGCGAGCTGCCGTTCCATGCGCCGACCGTCCCGGGAATCCTGATGAAACAGATCACGGAGCTGGCGCCCCTTGTCACGGACCGGCGTCCCGACTGTCCCGAGGAGCTGGCGGCCTGCGTGATGCGCTGTCTCGAGAAGGAGCCGGAGGCGCGCTGGCCTACGGCGGACGCGCTGCGGCGGGCGCTTGAGTCCCGCAGCACGGCGCCGTACCGCGCCCGCCGCCCCTCGTCCCCGCGCGCCCGGCCGTCCCCCGCCCGCGCGGAGTCCCCGGAGTTCGGCCTTCCCGCTCCACGGAGTCCGCAGGTGCCGCGCCGCTCCGCCCGTCGTGGAGAGCGGGCGGCCAAGGCGGCCGAGCCGGGGGGCGAGCCGGGCGTGGTGCGCAGGATGCGCGGCGCCTTCGTGTCCTGGGCGTCCGTGTGCGGCGGCTTGATGCTGTTGGACCTGATCCAGGGAGGCGGATTGGGCTGGTCGATCTGGGTGGCGGGGATGTGGGGCGGGTTCGGCCTGTTGCCGCAGTACTTGAAGCTCTGGAACTCGGGATACTCCTGGCGCGACGTGCTGCACCGCCCGTCGGCGCCCGACGCCGCCGAAGTCCGGCTGGGAAAGGGCTCGGCCCGGGCGCTCGACCTGCCGCAGCCCACCACCGACGAGTTCGGGCGGCAGGTGAGCGCCGTGCAGCAGGCGCGGAGCGACCGGAAGGCCATCCTCAAGATCATGGAGAAGCTCCCGTCGTCGGAGCGCAAGCTGTTACCCGACGTCGTCGCGACGGTGGACGCGCTGTCCAAGCGGGCGGAAGACCTCGCGCGCATGCTGCACGCTATGAGCGCCGGCGTGGATCAAGGGGCGCTCGCGCGCATCGAGGAGAGGATCGCGATGACCAAGCGCCAGCCCGAGGGAGCCGAGCGCGACCGCCAGCTCAGCCTGCTCGAGCGGCAGCGGCAGGCTCTCACCGACCTGCTCACGCGGCGCCGGGGCATCGAGGAGCAGATCGAGTCCTGCGTGATCGCGATGCAGAACGTGCGGTTCGACCTGCTGCGGCTCAAGTCCGCCGGCGTCGCGGCCGTGCTGGGGGATTTGACCAACGCTACTCAGCAGGCGCGCGCGCTCTCCCGCGACGTGGATCACGCGATCGCCGCGGCGGGGGAAATCCGGGAGGTACTGGGGGAGTCGCCCCGAGCCTAGGACGTCCGTCGGGACCAGCATGCGGTCATGCGGCGCGGTCCATCCAGCCGCTCCACCGCGAAGTCCAGCAGTTGCAGGAAACTCTCCGCCGCCACCTCACACGCGCCGGCGCGCAGCGCCGCCAGACCCCGAAGCTCGTACAAGCGCGCCCAGCCGGCCTTCCGGGCGATCGTCTCCCCCAGCAGGCTGTCGGCGGTGGCGGCCGGCCCCTCGAACGCGAACCGGCCCAGCGCATCCCCCAGGAGGTCGCGGGGGAACGGGTGTCGGAAGGTCCAGCGCGGCGTGGCGAGGGCGCCCCGGATCTCGCGCGCCGCGACGTCCCAGCGCCCCCCGCGCACCGCCAGGACGGCGAGCGCGGCGCGCGCCTGCCCCGTATCGGCGCCCGCAGCCAGCGCCGCCCCGAGGAGGGAGCGCGCTCGTGACGGATCACCTCCGCGGGCCGCCAGCATCCCGCTTACGAGCAAGGCTTCCGGATACCGGTGCCGTCGGAGCACGCCGGCGAGGGCCGCTTCGGCAGCCGCCGTGTCGCCCAGCGCCAAGTGGATGACCGCGGCCCGCACCGCCCACTCGGGCTCGTCGGGCTGGGCGCGTTGCGCTGCCTCGATCAAGGGCAAGCCGCGCGAATCGGTGCGCCGGGCCCCGAAGGCCCGCGCCAGCTGAAACGATGTGGTCATGCCCTCGGCATCTTCCGGCGGCCGCATCCGGAGCAACGAATCGAGCAGGCCGAGCGGCGCATCGCCGTCGAGAAACCGGCGGGCCGCCACGAACTCGAGCTGCGGCCGATCGTCGGTGTGGGTCAGGGTCGCCCGCTCTACCAGCCGCATCACGCCCGCCGTGCGCATCACCAAACGCCCGAAATAGTCGTCCGACTGGGTCATCCCCAGCCACTCGCGACCCAGGGCACCCAGCGCCGTCCCGGGACCGAGCAGCCGCTCGAGCCATACCCGATCGTAGGCAAAGGGTCGGGCGGCGCCCAGCACCACCAGGTCGTGCGGCCCCCCGAACCAGATCTCGACGTACGGGAACACCGCCCGCAGGTTGCGCACGATGCCGGCGAGCACGGGCATGGGCAGCTGATACAGCTGGATCCACTGCCCGAAGACGCCGTCCGGGGCGAGCCGCGAGCGCACGATGCGATAGAACTCGGGCGTGTACAGCGTCGCGATGCCGGCCACCCACGGATTCGACGGCTCGGACATGATGACGTCGAAGCGCTCGGCGGTCAGCTGGAGCGCGCCGCGCGCGTCGTCCACCACGGCGGTCACGGTGGGGCGGAACAGGACCGAGTCGTTGACGTGCCGGAAGTGACGGTCCATCGCGAGCACTGCCGGCTCGAGCTCAACCACGCGCACGCGCCGCATCCCCGGCGCGTCGGCCACGACGCGTGCCGTCACGCCGCTCCCGTATCCGATCACCAGCGCCGACGCGGCGTCCGGCCGGGCGGCCAAGGGGCCGAGACCGACCATGATCTGCGTATCCATGTCGCCCTGGTCGGAGGCATCGGCTTTGCCGTTCACCTTGAGCGTCTTGTTCCCTTCGCTCTCCCACACGCTGACGGTCGCGTTCCACCCCTCGCGATAGTCCAGTTGCCGCACGCCGCGGTGCTGCAGGAACGTGCGCAGCGCCGCCTGGTTCATCGGGTGACGCGCGTAAATCGTGGGGCCGAGGTCGATGAGCCGGGTGCTCCAGCGCGGCGCCGCGAGAGCCGTCACGAGGCCCACGACCGCGAGCGCGCCCCCGCCGAGCACCCGGACCCGCAGACGCCGGTGCTCGGCACTCGCTTCCGCGACGCCGCGCGCGGCGAGCGCGGCCAGCGCGAGCGCCGCGAGCGCGGTGATCACCAGGCCGAGGCGCAGCGTGATGTCCGTCCCGAGGACGACCACGAACACGAACCCCGTCAGGACCGCCCCCGCGATACTCCCGACGGTGTTCAGGGCGTAGGCCCGCCCCACGTCGGCGCCGCGCGCGCCGTCCCGCCGGGCCACGAGGTCGGCGAGCAGCGGGAACGTCATCCCCATCCCGATCGACGGGATCAGCACGACGAACCCGACGGCCAACCCCATCAGGAGAAGTCGGCTGGTCGCGTCCAGGAACTGGATCTGGAACACGGCGATGATGTACACCGGTAGGACGGAGAAGAAAATAAAGAGCAGGGCCGCCCCCGCCGCCGTTACTCCCTGGGCCAGCGCGGCGGCGGCGGCGGTCTCGGCGGCGGTGGTGCTGCGCCGCGCCACGCTCGCGCTCCCCAACCCGATCCCGAGCAGGAACACCAGCAAGACGAGGGTGAACGCGTAGGTTGAGCCGCCGACGATCATCACGAGCACGCGCGTCCAGGCGATCTCCGCGAGCAGCGACGCGAACGCGGTGAGCCCGAGCAGCACGAGCGCCACGCGCCGCAAGAGCTCCGACGGCGCGTCGGCTCCGGGGGGAGGATGGGCGCAGGGAGCTTGGGCGGCGGGCGGCAGCGGCAGAGCGCGGGGGGGGGGGGGGGGGAGGGGGGGGGCAACGG
>JBOHSA010000188.1:0-20756 GCA_050732995.1 Gemmatimonadales bacterium
GGGTCCACTCGCGATACAGCGCCCGCGCCGGCGGGCGCCAGGTGATCCGGGCGTCGAGGCCGCCCAGCGTGGTCTTGAGCGCGGTGTCGGGGTTCGTGCCGTAGATGCCCGTCGCGCCGACCTGGAAATAGGTCGACCCGTTCACCTGCCAGAAATTGTTGACGTGCCCGAGCACCGCAAGGCGGTTGCCGTCGTCGAACAGCCCCTCATTCGAGCCTTGCGTCACCTGTCCCCAGAGCTCGTGCACCCCCACCGTCCCGGAAGTGGGGGCCGCCCAGTAGAGCGACACGCCCGTGCCCGCCAGCCCTTCCTCCCCCGTGTACGTGGTCAGCGCGAGCGGGTACTCCGTCTCGGGGAGCCCGTGGAGATGCCACCGGTTCAACTCGCCGAGTTGCTGGCGCGTCTTGCCGACGTCGAGGCGGATGCGACCGGGCAGGCCGATCCAATACGCGTAGGCCTCCTCCACGTCCACTGCACCGCCCTCGAGGGCGATGAAGATCTTGGTGTGCGAATAGGGATCGAGCGCCGACTGAAATCCGATCTCGACCTCCCGGGCGTCGAAATTGTTCTGTTGCGGCCCATCGGTCTGGCCGTACGCCCGGAAATCGCCGGTCACGCTGATTTCTGGATTGAGCTGGCTGAGGTTCCGTTCCCGGCCGACGAATTGCACGGGGGTCGTGTCGGCCCGAACGGCCGTATCGGGTCGGCCCGCGACCGCCGCCGCGGCGGCGCGTAACGCCGTGAGCTCGCTGGTGTCGCGCAGCGCCTCGGCGCCGCCGCGTCGCGCCAGCGCCGCCGAGAGACTGTCGAGCCGCGCCTTCAGCACGCGGATCTGCGCGGCGAGCGAGTCCACCTGTCGCTGGGTCGGTTGCTGGGCGGCGAGGCCCCCCCCCCCTTTCCCCCCCACGGGCCACGCGGCCGCGAAGCCCACCACCACTCCAATTCGCGCCAATCGAGTCATAGGATCGAACTCTCCCCCCGTCCGGGTTCGGACATGCGCACCCGTTCCGCCAGGAGCGGAACGGCCGATAAAAGTCCGGAGCCCAGGTCGGCTCCGGAGTGTCAGGACGGAAGCGAGGGAGGTGGGCGGGGTCGGGAGGCGGGGTGGTCGGGCGCGACCGCGATCGCGACGCCAGCCGCCCAGGGGCGCGGCTCGGCGACCGGGCCGGCCGGCAGCAGGCCGCGCAGCTGCCGCACGACGGCGTGGGCCCCGGCATACTGGCACTGCGGGCACTTCGCCACGTCGTGCAGCACGGGGCAGCGAGCGCTGTGCTGGGCTTCAATCGCTGCGGGCGCTGTGGTGCGCTCCGCCGCATGGGCCAGCGCCACGGCACCGCCCGCGAGGCTCTGCAGCACCAAGAGCAGGCCCGCGAGGACCGCCTTCGAAGGACGCGTGCGTGTGATGGTCGATGCCATGGCAGCTTCCATTATACCACGAAACGTGTTCCGGAGTTGCCGGGGGGCTCCAGGAAGTCTAAGCTTGCCCCCTGGCCTCGCATCCCCGGTCCCCTGGAGTAAGGAGAGCCGAGCATGTCCCGCCGATCCCCCCCCCCCTGGTGCTTCGCGACGTTCGTGATGGTGCTGCTGACGGCCGGGGCGCTTGCCGCCCAAACCACGCCGCACCCCGCGGGGCCCGACCGCGCGGACCGACTCAGTGGCCTGCGGGCCCGCTCGATTGGGCCCGCCGGCATGAGCGGCCGGATCACCGGGATCGAGGCGGTCGCCGTCAACCCCGGCGTCGTGTTCGTCTCCGCGGCGACCGGCGGCGTCTGGAAATCGACCAACGGGGGCCTCACCTGGCAGTCGCTGTTCGACGACCAGCCGGTGCACTCCGTCGGGGCGCTCGCGGTGTTTCAGCCGAGCCCCGACATCGTCTGGGTGGGCAGCGGGGAGGGGAACCCGCGCAACAGCGCCTCGGTGGGGAACGGGGTGTACCGCACCGCCGACGGCGGCAAGACGTGGCGCCACCTCGGCCTGGAAAAAACCGAGCGCATCCATCGCGTGATCCTGCACCCGAGCGACCCCGAGGTCGCGTGGGTGTGCGCGCTGGGCCAGGAGTGGGGCGAGAATCCGGACCGCGGCGTGTTCAAGACGACCGACGGCGGGCGCACCTGGACCAAGGCGCTGTACGTGAACGAGAAAACCGGCTGCGGCGACCTGGTCGCCGACCCGGCCAACCCGCAGAAACTGATCGCCGCCATGTGGCAGTTCCGCCGCTGGCCGTGGCTGTTCAAGTCCGGTGGCCCGGGCTCGGGGCTGTACGTGACGCACGACGGGGGCGCGACCTGGCGCCGGCTCCAGGAGGAGGACGGCCTGCCCAAGGGCGAACTGGGTCGCTCGGGGATCGCGATCTCCCGCTCGAACCCGCAGGTCGTGTACGCCCTGGTCGAGGCGGAGAAGAGCGCGCTGCTCCGCTCGGACGACGGCGGGCGCACGTGGCGCACCGTGAACGAACGCACCAACGTCGCGCCCCGGCCGTTCTACTTCGCCGACATCCGCGTCGATCCTGTCTGGCCGAACCGCGTCTACAGTCTCGACTACGGCATCCGCGTCTCGGACGACGGCGGCAAGACCTTCGGGCCGCTGTCCGGGACGCAGAGCCTGCATGGCGACTTCCATGCGATGTGGATCGACCCGACCGACCCGAACCACCTCTTCACGGGCGACGACGGCGGGATCGGCGAGAGCCGCGACCGCGGCCGCACGTTCCGCTTCGTCGGCAACCTGCCGCTGGCCCAGTTCTATCACGTCGCGGTGGACAACGAGACGCCCTACAACGTGTACGGCGGGCTGCAGGACAACGGGTCGTGGCGCGGCCCGAACACCGTGTGGCGGGGCGGCGGCGTGCGCAACTACGACTGGAAGCTCGTCGGCGGCGGCGACGGGTTCGACACCCGCCCCAACCCGGCCGACGCGACCCAAGGCTACTCGCTGTGGCAGGGCGGGAACCTGATGCGGTGGAACATCGTCACGGGGGAGGAGCGGATCGTGAAGCCCGCGCCGGCCGAGGGCGTCCGTCTCCGGTTCAATTGGAACGCCGGGCTCGCGACCGACCCGTTCGCCCCCAACACGGTCTACCTCGGCAGCCAGCTCCTGCATCGCTCCACCGACCGCGGCGAGACCTGGCAGGTCATCAGCGGCGACCTGACGACGAACCGGGCCGAGTGGCAGCGCCAGGACCAGAGCGGCGGCCTCACGCCGGACGTCACGAACGCCGAGAACTTCACCACCATCATCAGCGTCGCGCCGAGCCCGGCCGAGCGCGGCGTCCTCTGGGTGGGGACCGACGACGGGCGCCTGAGCGTCTCGCGGGACAGCGGCAAGACGTGGACGTCGGTCGAGGCCAACGTGAAGGGCGTGCCGCCGAACACGTGGATCCCCCACGTCAAGGCGTCGCCCTTGGCGGGCGGGACCGCCTTCGTGGTGTTCGACAACCACCGGCGCTCCGATTGGACGCCCTACGTCGTCCGCACGGACGACTACGGCCGGACCTGGCAGAGCCTCGCCACTCCCGACCTGCGCGGGTATTGCCTGTCGATCGAGCAGGATCCCGTGAACAAGGACCTGCTCTTCCTCGGCACCGAGTTCGGGCTGTACGTCTCGTGGGACGGCGGGCGGCGCTGGACGCCGCTCAAGAAGACGATCCCGACGGCCTCGGTCATGGACCTGGTGGTGCACCCACGTGACCACGACCTCGTGATCGGCACGCACGGGCGCGCCGTCTGGGTGCTGGACGACATCCGGCCGCTGCGGGCGCTGTCGGAGCAGGCGCTCGCGGAGCCGCTGCGGCTGTTCGAGGTGGCGGACGCCCGGCAATACTGGTCAGCGCCGGAGGAAGGCGGGTTCGCGACGGGCTCCGGCGAGTTCCGCGGCCAGGCGCGGGCCTACGGCGCCATCATCACGTACTCGCTCAACCTGCCCGGCCTCCCGCGGCAGGACGAGGAGGCGGAGCGGGCGCGGAAGGAGGAGGACCGGCGCAAGGGCGTGAAGCCCGACACAGCGCGGCCCGACCAGGTCGAAATCCAGATCGCGGATGCCGCGGGGAAGGTGATCCGCACGTTCAAAGGGCCGGCGAAGCTCGGCGTGAACCGCGCGGTGTGGAACCTGCGTCGCGACGGGTTCCGCCAGCTCCCGCGGCCCGAAGACCAGCCCCCCCCCGACGAGCCGCCGTCCGGTCCCGAGGTGGCTCCGGGCACCTACACCGTGACGGTCCGGTTCGCGGGCCGCGAGGCCAAGCAGACGGCGAAGGTCCTCCCCGATCCGCGCTCCAAGAACACGGCCGACGACTGGGCGCGCCGCTACGCGGCGATCCTCCAGGCCGGTGCGGTGTACGAGGCCGCCACCGACGCCGTCTGGCTGCTCCGGAACACGCGGGACGACATCAACACCGTCCAGCAAAAGGTGCGACAGGACGCCGCGGCCCGCGGCGAGACGGATCCGAAGAAGATCGGCGTGCACCCGTTGGTCCAACCCGGGGACAAGGTCAAGGAAGGGCTTACGGCGCTCGAGAAGCGCCTCTGGCAGTCACCCGAGACGAAGGGGATTCCACCCGAGACCGACGTGATGAGCCAGATCTTCTACGCGCAGTACTTCGTCGAGTCGTCGTGGGATCCGCCCAGCCCGACGCAGCTCGAATTCCTGCGGCAGGCGCGCGCGAAGCTCGACGCGTTGCTCACCGAGCTGAATCGCTACTTCACGACCGAGGTCGCGGCATACGGAAAGCAGGTGGCGGACGCGGGGGTCGGCCTGCTGCCGGCGCGCGAGCCGCTGACGATTACACCGCGGGGCGGGCCCTGACGGGGCGGGCGGAAGGGGGCCGCGCGTAGGCGCGGAGCCGCCGCAGCATCCGGCGATCGTGCCGGATCGGATCGTCGGCCTTCGGCGTCTCGATGATCTTGATGACGGCATTCCCGCCCAGGCGGGGATCCCGCATGATCCGCCGGAACGCCTCCGGGCCGATCATCCCGTCGCCGATCCATTGGTGGCGATCGAGACGCGAGCCCCGCGCAGCTTTGGAATCGTTGAGGTGCAGGCACCGGAGCCAGTCGAGCCCGACGATCCGGTCGAACTCCTCCCACACGGCCGCGACATCGCCGGCGACGTCGTAGCCCGCCGCGTGCAGGTGCGCCGTGTCGAGGCAGACCCCGACGCGGGCCCGCGCCGAGGCGGGGAGAGCGTCGCGCAGCGCCCGTAGCTCCTCGAAGGTGGCACCCAGCGCCGTGCCCGCCCCCGCCGTACCTTCGATCAGCACGCCGACGTCGCCCGGCACTCGCGCCAGGCACTCGGCGTACCCGCGCGCGTTGCGCTCGAGGCCCGCCCCCCGGTCGTCGAGATAGTTGCCGGGGTGGGAGACGATCCACGGAAGGCCGAGGGCCCGGCAGCGCGTCAGCTCCGCGGTGAAGCTCTGAATGCTCCGGTGGCGCAGCGCTTCGTCCGGCGAGGCGAGGTTGATCAGGTAGCTGTCGTGGGCCACGGCCACGCGGATGTCGGTCCGGGCGAGGGCGGCGCGGAACGCCGCGACGGTCGCCCGCCCGAGCGCGGGCTCGCGCCACTGGCTCGGCGTCTTCGTGAAGAGCTGGATCGCCGTGGCGCCGATCGCCGCGCCGCGCGCCGGGGCCCGGTCCACGCCGCCCCGCGTCGACACGTGTGCCCCCAGCAGCAGCTCCGCCCGGCGCGTCACTCCCAATCGCGCGTGCCTTCGGCGAAGGCAAAGCGCGAGATCAGGGGCACGAAGCGCACGCCGCCGGCCCGCCGCTCCTCGAACCCGGTCGCCGTGCGTCGGAGAATGATGAGGTCCTGCGAGGCGAGATCGCCGATCGGGATCACCAGCCGCCCGCCCGGCGCGAGCTGCTCCGCGAGCGGCGGGGGCACGTGCGGGGCCGCGGCCGTCACCAGGATTCCCTGAAACGGCGCCTCCTCCGGCCAGCCCCGCGCCCCATCGCCCAGGCGCGTGCGAATGTTGCTGAGCCCCAGCCGGCGGAATCGCTCCTCGGCTTCGACCAGCAGATCGGGCAGCCGCTCGACCGTGAACACCATGCGCGCGAGCCGGGACAGGATCGCCGTCTGGTAGCCCGAACCCGTGCCGATTTCGAGCACCCGGTCGCGGCGCCCCGGGGCGAGCGACGCCGTCATCAGCGCCACGATGTACGGCTGCGAGATCGTCTGACCGTTACCGATCGGCAGCGGGGCGTCGCGGTACGCGTCGCTCGCGAGGTGGGGCGGCAGGAACCACTCGCGCGGCGTGGCCGCCATCGTGGCGAGCACGCGGCGCGCCCGAATGCCGCGGTTCGCGAGTTGGGTCGCGACCATGCGGCACCGCTCTCGTCGCGTTTCGGGGGCGAGCCGGCTCACTCGTCGCACCGTGCTTGCCGAGGCATTGGGGGAACGATAGCTTGCCACCCCAACTTGCGCCCGCGAGGCCGTCTGCCGGAACCTCCCCGTAACCGCATCCTGCTCGTCGGCGACCCGGCGGCCCGGCCCGACGGCTTGGAGCGGGTGCTGGTCCGGGGCGGATTCCAGGTGACGGAGGCGCAGCACCTGGCGCAAGTGGCCGCCCCGGACCAGAAGCCGCCCGACCTGGTGATCTGCGCGGTCGCCCGGGGCGCGCCGGTCGCCGACCGCGTGCGGGAGCTCGCCGGGGCGCCTCAGCTCGGCGGCGCGCCGGTCGTCGTGCTGGTGGGGGACGGGGGCGCCGAGGCCGTGGCGGACGCCCTCGCCGCCGGGGCGCGCGACGCCCTGACCAACCCGGTGCACCTGGGGGAGCTGCGCGCGCGCCTCGACGCCCACCTGCGGCTGCGCGCCGAGCTCGACGAGGCGCGCGACGCCCTGCGCGCCCGCGACCTCCTGTTCGACATCTTCCAGGAGGTCTCCTCCGCCCTCCGGGCCGACGAAATCTTCCAGACGCTGGTGCGGCGCGTGGGCCGCGCCTTCGGGCTCACCCACTGCTCGTTCGTGCTCACGGCCCCGGGCGAAGACAAGGGGCGCGTGGTCGCGGTGTACGAGAACCCCGCCATCCGGGACCTGCGCGTGGAGTTGGAACGCTATCCGGAAATCCAAGAGGCGCTCCGGACCGAGCGGCCCGTCGTCATCCACGACGTGCATGAGCATCCCTTGTTCGACGCGATCCGAAAGCGCTGGGTGCAGCAGCAGATCGAAATCAACGTGCAGGCGGCCGTGGCGCTCCCGGTGTTCGTCCAGGGGCGGGCCGCGGGGGTGTTCTTCCTGCGCACCGAGCGCGGCGACCCGCAGCTGCGCGCCCAGGACGTCGCCTTCGCCAACACGATCGCCCAGGCCGCCGCCCGCGTGCTCGAAAACGAAGAGCGGCGCTCGGCCATCTACCGCCGGCAGATCAACGCGGGTACCACCGACGCCCTCACCGGCTGCGCCAGCCTCGACGCGCTCGACCGGCGGGTGCGCGACGAGTTCGAGCGGGCCCGCCGCTACGCGCTCCGCTTCGCCCTCGTGCTGGTCGACATCGAGCGCCTGCGCGACATCAACGAACGGGTGGGGCAGGAGGCGGGGGATCGCGTGCTCGCCGAGCTCGGCGCCATCATGCAGCGGGAGATCCGCGCGCCCGACTTCGTGGCGCGCTACGGTGGCGACGAGTTCGCGCTCCTCCTGCCTGAGACGGACGGCACGGGGGGCAAACAGTTCGTCGAGCGGCTACGCACCGTGCTCGGCCGGCACACCTTTCCCGACCTCGGCCCCGGGAAGATGCCCGCGCTCTCGGCTGGCGTCGTGGCCTATCCGCACTCCGAGGTCCTGCGACCCGAGGACCTGTTCACCCTGGGCGAGGCGGCGCTGGCCCGGGGCAAGACGGGCGAGCCCGATCGCATCGGGATCGCGGGGCCCACGGCGTAGCTAGCGGCGACTGCGCAGCCAGTTGACGGGGTCCAGCGGGATGCCCCCCTGGCCCCGGATCTCGAAGTGGAGATGCGCACCCTGATCGCTGGCCGCGCCGCCGACATGGCCGATGATCTGCCCCTTGGCCACGCGGTCCCCGCGGGCAACCGTGGCGTCGTTCAGGTAGGCGTAGAACGTGTAGTAGCCCGCGCCGTGGTCCACCAGCACGGACACGAGGTAGGTCCCCAGCGGTCCGGCGAGGCTGATCGTGCCGGCCGCCACCGCCCGCACCGGCGTCCCCACCGGCGCGCCGATCCCGATCCCGTGCCACGGAATCCGTGTGTTGTTCGGGCCGACCCCCGTGCCGAACTGATACAACACCCGCCCCTCCACCGGCCAGTCGAGCGTCCCGAGGTCGCCGGTCGTGATCGTGCCGGCACCGGCGGCAACGCCGCGGGCCTCGGCCTCCCGGCGGGCGCGCTCGAGCGCGGCGATCCGGTCGTTGAGCGAGCGCTCGTCCCGCTCGAGCTGGGTCAGCCGCTGCTGCGCTTGCCGCTCGCTGCGCCGGGTCTCGCGCAGGCTCGTGGCCTGCTGCCGCTCCAGGCTCACGAACCGGTCGAGCTCGGCGGTGCGCTCGCCGCGGCGCCGGCCCAAGGCGTCCCGCGCCTCGAGCAGCGCTCGGCGCTCGCGCGCCACGCGGTTCCGCAGCTTCTGCATGTCGTTCGCCAACAACCGATCCTGACGGCTCACCAGATAGAGGTACTTGTAGCGCGAGAGCAGGTCCCCGAAGCTCTCGGCCGCCAGCAGCACCTGGTAGACATAGAGGGGGCCGCGCTTGTAGATGTCCACCAGGCGGCGCTCGAGCACGGCACGCTTCTCCTGGAGCGCGTCTTCCGTCAGCAGCAAGTCCACGGTGATGTCGCCGATCTGCCGCGTGAGGCCGTTGATCTGGCGATCGAGCTCGTTGACGATGCGATTGGTGCTCTGCTTCTGGCGCTCGATGTTGGACAGCTCGTCGGAGATCGAGTGCGCCTCGGAGCGGAGCCGCGCCAGCTCTTCCTCCACCGCCGAGCGCTCGCGGCGGATGGACTCGAGCCGGCGCTGGTTCTCCTGCATTTGCTGGTCGAACGTCGGACGGCGTTGGGCGACGACGGGAGCAAACAGCAGAGCGTCCAACAGGAGCGTCAACCACAGGCGTTGATGTCTCACACTCGTCTCAGATGCCGGCCTACGCTGGTCGCGCTGCCCAGCAATCCGATCAGCGTCCCGAAGCCCACGATCGCGAGCGCCTGCTCCCGGCTGAAGAACGCGACCTCGAGCAGGAGCCGGTTGATCAGCTCGCTGGCGGCGTAGGCGAGGCCCACGGCCACGAGGCCACCCAGCAGCCCCTTGATGGCCCCTTGCAACAGGAACGGCAGCCGGATGAAGCCGTCGGTGGCGCCGACGAGGCGCATGATCGCGATCTCGCGGCCGCGCTGCAGGACGGCCATCCGGATCGTGGTGCCGATGATGATGATGGCGACGATCGCGAACGCCGCGCCCACCACGAGCCCCACCGCCGCCGCGATACCGCGCAGGCGGTCGAGCTTCTCCACCCAGTCGCGCCCGAAGCGCACGTCATCCACGAACCCGAAGCCGGTCAGGCGCTCGGCGACCTGGCCGACGTGCTCGGCGTCGCGGAACCCGGGCTTCAGCCGCACTTCGATCGAGGCGGGCAGGGGATTGCGCTCCAGCTCGCGCAACACGTCGCGAAACTCGGCGAGCTCCGCGCGCGCCCGAGCGAGCGCCGAGTCCTCGGTGACGTGCACGGCGGACGCGACTTCCGGAAACGCTTCGATGTCCTTCAGCGCGAGGGTGACGGTCTCGAGCGGCGTCCCGGGGAGCACGTACGCCACCACTTCCACGCGCTCCTCCACTCCCCGCAGCGCCCGCTGCAGGTTCACCGCCACGAGCCCGAACAGGCCCACGACGAACAGGGAGAACGCGATGGTCGTGACCGACAGCGCCGAGAGCAGGGGGGCGCGCCGAAAGGCGAGCAGGGCTTCCCGCATGGCGAGGTTCACCGGCCGGCCGCCTCGTCGCGCGGCTCGTCCACCGCGGAATCGTACACGAGGGCCCCTTCCTGCAGCTCGATGGCGCGGTAGGGGGCCTGGCGCACCAGGTCGAGGTCGTGCGTCGCCATCACCACGGCCGTCCCACTGGCGTTGATGTCGCGCAGCAGCTGAAAGACGCCGCGGGTCGCCCGCTCGTCCAGGTTGCCGGTGGGCTCATCGGCGAGCAGCACGGTGGGCTCGTTGACGAGCGCCCGCGCGATCGCCACGCGCTGCTGCTCGCCCCCCGACAGCTCGCGCGGGTACGCCTGGGCCTTCGCCGCCAGGCCCACCTGGGTCAGGACCCGCACCACGCGCGCCGGAATGGTGCCGCGCCGCGCGCCCGTGACCTCCAGGGCGAAGGCGACGTTTTCCTCGGCGGTCCGGTCTTCGAGCAGCCGGAAATCCTGGAACACGATGCCGAGGCGGCGGCGCAGCAGCGGCACCTCACGTGGCGGCATGTCCGCCACGTTGAAGCCCGAGACGCGCACCTCGCCCGAGGTCGGCCGCTCGTCGGCGTAGATCAGCTTGAGGACGGTGGATTTGCCGGCGCCGGAGTGGCCAGTGAGGAACGCGAACTCGCCCTTCGCGATGCGGAAGGTGACGTCCTTCAGCGCGAGCCCCCCTTTGGGGAAGGCCTTGAAGACGTTCGTGAACTTGATCACTTACAGCTGGGCCAGGGCCTGGGCGAAGTCGGCAATCAGGTCGTCGGCGTCCTCCAGTCCGAGGGAAAATCTCAGGAACCCGTCGGGAATGCCAGCCCGCGCCCGCTCCGCGGCCGAGAGCGCGGCGTGCGAGGTCAGGCGCGGCTCCGACACCAGCGTCTCCACCCCCCCCAGGCTGGGCGCGTGCGCCGCGATGGTCAGCGCGCGCAGGAACCGCTCGGCCGCCCGCGCCCCGCCCTTGAGCTCGAGCCCGAGCATGCCCCCGAACCCGGCGAGCAGCCGCCGGGCGAGCGCGTGGTCGGGGTGCGTCGGCAGGCCGGGATAGTGCACCGCGGCAAAGGCCGCCTGGCCCGCGCACCACTGGGCCACGCGCAAGCCGGTCGCGTTCTGACGGTCGACCCGCACCGCCAACGTCTTCAGCCCGCGGTCGATCAACCAGGCGGCCAGGGGATCGAGCGCCTGGCCCCACAGCTGCATCAGCTTCCGGACCTCTTCCACGACCGCCTCGGTGCCCGCCACCGCGCCGGCGATGACGTCGGAATGCCCATTGAGATACTTCGTCGCGCTGTGGATCACGACGTCCGCGCCGTGCTCCAGCGGCCGAAAGTTGATCGGCGTCGCGAACGTCGAGTCCACGATCAAGGCGATCCCCTCGGCCTTGCACAGTGTGGCGATCGGCTCCAGGTCGATGACCCGCAGGAGCGGGTTCGTCGGTGTCTCGACGAACACCGCGCGGGTGGTCTTGCGGATCTCGCGCTTCCACTCGCGTGACTGGGTCGGATTCACGAAGGAGACCTCGATCCCCAGCCGGACGAACTCCTGCGCGAACAGCCGGTGCACGCCGCCGTAGATCCAGTCGCTCGACAGGAGATGATCTCCCGGGCGCAGCACGGCGAGATGGGCCAGCGCCGTCGCGCCCATGCCGCTGCCCACGAACAGCGCCGCCTCGGCGCCTTCGAGCAGCGCCAGGCGCTTCGCGATCGCGACCTGGTTCGGATTGTTGCCGTAGCGAGTGTACAGGACTTCGGCGGCGGACCCGACGGGATTGGTGAACGTGCTGCTCTGGAACACCGGCGACGCCACGGGGGACCAGTCGGCGGGCGTCTCGGGGTTGCCGTGCACCGCGCGGGTGGAGAGCCCCAGGCGGCGCGGCTTCACGCGGCGGTCAGCGCGATCGCGCCTCCGGGCGTCCGGAAGGCGACCCGTTGCGCGACGAGCTCCTCGAGCAGCGCCTGCTGGCTGTCGGGTGACCCGTCGCCCAGCACGTCGAGCGTGTGGTCGGGTCGCTCCAGGACCACCGTGAGGCCATGGCCCCGCAGCACCGGCTCGATCGCCTCCCGGTGCCCGTCGCTGAGGCCGCGCAGGAGCAGCACCTTCACCCGCTCGCGCGACAGCTTGGCGACGATCTCGTCGGCGCAGGAATAGTCCAGGCAGCCGACCTGCGAGAAGTCCATGAGCGCGATCGTCGCGCCCGCGGCGACGATCGCCCGCTCGATCCGCTCGCGCACCGCCCGGCCCGTCGGCCGGGTCACCAGGTCGCGGTACAGCCCGGGGACGGACTGCTGCAGGACGGCATGCACGTCGATGTGCTGAATCACACTTTGGCCGATCCCCCTCCGGCGCCTTGCTCCGGAATGATGATGAGGACCTGCGAGCCGGGAAACGCGGGCAGGCCGTCCTTCAGGGCGACGTCGTCATCCCACGTGGGCACGATGGCGATGCGGGCGGTGCCGCTCCGGATGGAAATCTTGCCGGCCCAGCGCGTCAGGTAGTTGCGGATGCCCTTCAACCCCTGCCCGCGGCCCGGGTCCCGGAAGCGGCTCACGCCCTGGATCAGCGCCGCCTCCAGGGCCGCCGCGTCGCCCCAGCGGTCGCCGAAGCGCTTGCTTTCCGTCGGCTCCAGGGAATGGCGGAACCCCACGCCGGCGTCCGCGACCGCGATCACCACCACGCGGCGCGCCAGGCGGCGGCGCCAATGGTAACTCTGCACCGCCACCCAGCCGCCCGTGCCGGCGTGCTCTACAATATTCTGACACGCTTCCGAAAGCGCCATAGCGAAGCCCATCGTCGCCTTAGGATCGAGTCCGACCTCGGACGCCAGGATCGCGGACGCCCGTTCTTGAATGCGACTTACCACGCCATGCACGTCCTCCGCGGCGCGCACCGGTGTCACCGGCAGCAGCACGTCGCTCTCGGGAGGTGCGCCCCCCCGGGCCTTGGGGTAGCGCCCGTGGATCTCGAACAGCTCCGTCGCCTCGCGGAAGAACCCGATCCGGGCCCAGTAGCTGGCGACCTCGGCGTTGGTCGGGGCCGTGAGGAGCGACTTCTCGCCGCCGGGGCCGCTTTGGGCGCCGCCGGCGCGATGGCGGGCCGCCGCGCCGGCCGCCAGTAGGCCGACCAGACCGTAGGGCGACGCCCACTCGGCGGTGTGGGCGTCGAACAGCAGCCGCCCGCCGTCCGCGCTGGCCTGGGCGAAGGCGCCGGCGAACTGGTCGAACGTGCGATCGTCGAATTGGGCCGGGACCTCGACCAGGCGGGTCATGCCGTGGTGAGCCGGCCGAGCAGGTGGTGCGCGAGGCCGGTCGCGCCCCGGTAACCCAGGTTCCGCGCCGCCATCCGGTTGGCGGCCACGAGTGCCGCCTCGAGATCCCGGCCGGCGACGAGCGCCGCGGCCGCCGTCGCGCCGAAGACGTCGCCGCAGCCGGTCGGGTCGCCCGACTCGATCGGGCCCGGCTCCGGGGCGATGCGGGCCGCGCGCACCGGATTCCCGGTGAAGTAGGCGACGCCCCGGCTTGCCAGCGTGACGCACAACCCCGTGCAGCCGCGCCCCAGGGCGCCGGCCGCGATCGCGAGCGGGTTGTCGCCCAGCTGCTCCATCTCCTGCTCGTTGAGCTGCACGACGTCGAAACAGCCGAACCAGGACGGGGCGTCCGGCAGCGGCTGGAGCAGCCGCGTCCCGTCCGGCTCCTTGCCGAGAAACAGGCTGTGCAGGTCGGCGTAGATGAAGCGCGGAAACCCGCGGCGCAGGAGCTGGGCGGTCTCCAGGCTCAGCTCGAAGCCGGAAATGAAGTTGACGTACACGGCGTTGAGATCCCGCACCAGCGGCCCCAGCTCGGGCCAGGTCCAGGGCGGCACGCCGCCCGTCATGCGCTCAAAGCGCCGGTCGGCCGAGACGTAGCGCAGCGTGACCCGGTTGTTGGGCTCGGGGACCTCGATGAAGCGCGCGCCGCGCGCCGGCCGTCGCAGGTCGTGCAGGAACTCGTTCGCCTTGGGCGCGAGGTCCCGCCCGACCTTGATCAGCGGCACGAGCTCCCAGCCGTCGGCCAGGGTCGCGTCGAGCGCGGCGAGCGCGTAGGCAATGCCGCCCCACTCCTCGATCGCCGCCTGCATGGGGTCGCGGCCGTAGATCGTATCCCACACCATCGACCCGATTACGCCAAGACGCTTCACACCGTCCCCTTCGTCTGCTGCAGGAACACGGCGGCCGCCCCGTAGACGCCGGCCGTGCCGGGCAGAGCCCCGGGCACGATGCGACAGGCGTCCACGGCGGGCTTGAAGGCGCGGCGCTTCACCTCGCTCTGGAGCGGCAGGAACAGGCGATCGCCGGCCAGCGTGACGCCGCCGCAGATGACCACGACCTGCGGGTTGAAGATGTTGAGGAGGTTCGCGACGCCCGCGCCCAGGAACTTGGCCGTATCGCGCACGACCTCCAGCGCGAAGCCGTCGCCGTCGTGGGCCGCCTCGTACACGACCTGGGCGGTGAGCCGGCCGAGGTCCCCGGCGACGTACTGGGGCAAGGCGGTCTCGGCCCCCGCCAGCACCCCTTCGATCGCGCGTGCCGCGATCGCGGGCCCCGAGGCGTAGGCCTCGAGACAGCCGTAATTGCCGCACTTGCAGCGGCGGCCGGTCGAGTCGATGCTCATGTGCCCCACCTCGCCCGCGATGTCGGAGGCGCCGTGATAGATCCGTCCGCCCAGGATGATCCCGCCGCCGATTCCCGTCCCGATGGTCAGGCCCACGACGTACTCGGCGCCGCGCGCCGCGCCGCGCCACCACTCGCCGAAAATGGCGCAGTTGGCGTCGTTGTCGAGGGTCGCGGGCAGGCCGAGCGCGTCGGCGATGCGGTCGCGCAACGGCATATTGGTCCAGCCGAGGTTTGGCGTGAGCAGCACCACGCCGCGCCGGGTGTCCAGCGGCCCGGGAGACCCGATGCCGACCCCCGCCACCTCCTTACCGTCCTTCCGCGCCTCGGCCATGGACGCGCGGGCGAGCTTCACGATGCGGGCGACGACCGTGTCCGCCCCCTGCTCGGGAAGCGTGGGCTCGGACACGAGCCCGATCAGCTCCGAGCCGTCGTCGGCCACGGTGCCGGCGACGATGTTGGTCCCGCCGACATCAATCCCGACGATGTAACGCACCGGTCTCCTCGAGGGCGAGCAGGATGTCTTCCACCCGCAGCGATTTCATGCACAGGTGATGGCTCAGGGGGCACACCGGCGGCCCGTGGTGGTGGCAGGGCCGACATGGCAAACCGTCCACGCCGACGGCCTGGTCGCGCGGCCCCCGCGGGCCGAAGCCGAACGTCGGGACGGTGGGTCCGAAGATGGCCACGGTCGGAGTGCCCATCGCCTGGGCGAGGTGCAGCGGCGCCGAGTCGTTCGTGACGAGAACCGCAGCCAGGGCCAGCAAGGCCGCGGACTCGCGCAAGGTGAGGGTCCCGCAGGCATTGACCGCCTGGCCACCCGACCGCCTGACGGCGGCCACGATGACCTCGCCCAGCTCCACGTCCTCCGGCCCCCCGACCACCGCGACGGCCACGCGGGCCGCGAGCCGCTCGGCGAGCTCTGCGTAGTAGGGCCACCGCTTGCTGCCCCAGATCGACCCGGGGGCGAGCGCCACGAACGGCCGTTCGACGCGGGCCTCGCCGAGCAGATGCTCGGCCGCCGCGCGGTCGGCCACGGTGACCGTGAGCGAGGGCGGCGTCTGACGCCGCGCCGGCTCCCCCGCCAGCGCCAGCAGGCGGTCGATCTCGTGGCCATCCGCCGGGCGGCGGCGGACCTCAGTATAGAGGAGCGGCCAACCGTCGTGGAACCCGACGCGCCGGGGGATGCGGGCGAGCCACGCGACCGCCGCCGTGCGCAAGGAGCGGTGCGGCAGGTAGACAGCCTCATAGCGCTCCCCGCGCAACCGGCGCGACAGACCGATCAGCCTCCCGAGTCCGCGGTCCGCCCGCTTCTTGTCGTAGGGGATCACCCGCCGCACGGCCGGGTGGGGCTCGAGCAAGGGCGCCGCGGCGGGCGTGGTCACGACGTCCACGGGTCCGTGGCGGCGGGCGAGCGCCTCGAGCAGGGGCGTGGTGAGCACGACGTCGCCCAGGAACGCGGTCTGGATGACGAGGCTAGTCAACCTGCAGGACCGCGAGAAAGGCTTCCTGCGGGATTTCGACCGTCCCCACCTGCTTCATCCGTTTCTTACCCGCTTTCTGCTTCTCGAGCAGCTTGCGCTTGCGTGTGACGTCGCCGCCGTAGCATTTGGCGGTCACGTTCTTGCGCAGGGGGCGGATCGTCTCGCGCGCGATCACCTTGGTGCCGATCGCGGCCTGGATCACCACCTCGAACAGCTGGCGCGGGATCAGCTCCTTCAGTTTCTCGGCGATCTTCTTGCCCCACTCGAACGCCTTGTCGCGGTGGATGATCACGCTGAAGGCGTCCACCGGCTCGCCGTTGAGCAGCAGGTCCAGCCGGACGAGCTCCGACGGGCGGTACTCCAGGAACTCGTAGTCGAGCGAGGCGTAGCCGCGCGAGATGGTCTTCAGCTTGTCGTAGAAATCGAGGATGATCTCGGCCAGCGGGAACTGCCATTGGAACTCGACGCGGGTCGGGTCCACGTAGTGCATGCCGCCGTACACGCCGCGCCGTTCCTGGCCGAGCTTCATCATGGCCCCGATGTAGTCGGCCGGCGCGAGGATCCGCGCCTTCACGTAGGGCTCCTCGATCCGGTCCAGCGTCGAGCCGTGCGGCAAGAGGCTCGGGTTCTCGATCACTTGCATCGTGCCGTCGGTCCGGTAGACGTGGTACTCCACGTTGGGCACGGTGCTGATGAGATCGAGATCGTACTCCCGCTCGAGCCGCTCGCGCACGATCTCCATATGGAGCAGCCCGAGAAACCCGCAGCGGAACCCGAACCCCAATGCCACCGACGATTCGGGCTCGTAGTGCAGCGAGGCGTCGTTCAACTGCAGCTTGGCGAGCGCGTCGCGCAGCTCCTCGAACTGGCCGGCGTCGGTCGGGTAGAGGCCCGCGAACACCATCGAGGTGATGTCGCGGTAGCCGGGGAGCAGCGGGACATCCCGGTGCTCGGCGTCGAGCACCGTGTCGCCCGCGCGGGTATCCCGGACGCCCCGCACGTTGGCCACGACATACCCGACCTCGCCCGCCTCGAGCTGCTCGACCGGCTTGTGGCCCAGCTGGAGGTAGCCGACCTCCGCCACGTCGTACAGGTCTTCCTTGTGAGCGCCGAAGGCGATCTTCATCCCCGGGCGCAGCACCCCATCTACCGCGCGGATGCTCGGGATCGCGCCGCGGTACCGATCGTAGTACGAATCGAAGATCAAGGCGCGGAGCGGCGCCTCGTGGTCGCCCCGCGGCGCCGGCACCCGCCGCACGACGGCTTCGAGGAGCTCGGGGACGCCGGTGCCCTCCTTGGCGGAGATCCGGAGGATCTCTTCGGGCTGCGCCCCAATGAGGTCGTGAAGCTCCGCCGCGCGCCGGTCGGGCTCGGCGCCCGGGAGGTCGATCTTGTTCAGCACGGGGATGATCTCCAACCCCGCGTCGAGCGCGAGAAACAGATTCGACAGCGTCTGCGCCTGGATCCCCTGGGACGCGTCCACGACGAGGATCGCCCCCTCGCAGGCGGCCAGCGAGCGCGAGACTTCGTAGGTGAAGTCCACGTGGCCCGGTGTGTCGATCAGATTCAGCTCATAGATGCCCCCGTCCCGCGCGCGATAGTTCATCCGGACGGCATTCAGCTTGATGGTGATGCCGCGCTCACGCTCGAGATCCATCGTGTCGAGCACCTGCTCGCGCATCAAGCGCTTGTCCAGGGTGCCCGTCAGCTCGATGAGACGGTCGGCCAGGGTGGATTTTCCGTGGTCGATGTGGGCCACAATACAGAAGTTGCGGATGTGATCCTGGCGCATTGGGAGGGAAATATAGAGGTGTCGGGTGTCGGGTGTCGGAACTGCGCCGGTCGGACACCTGACACCCGACGCCTGACACCGCCGTATCTTTATCCGACTGTCCTCATGCCACCCATCACCGGCTGGTTCGACCCCACCCCCAAGGGCGGCGCCCTGCGCCTGGCGGCGAACAGCTACCTCTCCGCCAAGGGCGATCCCGCGGTGCAACTCCCCGGGCTGCGCCGCGGGGACCGCGTCGTCCTCGAGCACGGCTGCGTGACGAGCGTCAACGCGCGTCCCCCTGAGCAGCTTGACGCGCGGCCCGACTTCGCCAAGCTCGGCGCCGTGCACCCGAGCCGCCCGCTCACGCTCGAGACGCCGGCGGCGTCGGGCCCGCGCACGGCCGACATCCAGCGCGTGGTGGACCTGGTGTGCCCGCTGGGCTTCGGCCAGCGGGCGCTGATCGTCTCCCCGCCCAAGGCGGGGAAGACGGTGATGCTCCAGGCCGTCGCGGAGGCGGTGGCGGAGAACCATCCCGCCGCGGTGCTGCTGCTCCTGCTCGTGGACGAGCGCCCCGAGGAAGTGAGTGAGATGTTGGACTGGGGGCGGGGCGAGGTGATCGCGTCGAGCTTCGATCTACCCCACGCGCGACACGTGGCCGTCGCGGACATGGTCTTCGAGCATGCCCGGCGACAGGTCGAGATGGGACGGGACGTGGTGATCGTGCTCGACTCGCTCACCCGGCTCGCGCGCTCGCACAATACGACGGGGCGGGGGAGCGGCCGCACGATGTCCGGCGGCCTCGACGCCACGGCGCTCGCCAAGCCCAAGGGGCTGTTCGGCGCGGCGCGCGCGGTGCCGCCGGCCGATGGGGGGGGATCGCTGACCGTCATCGCCACCGCCCTCGTCGAGACCGAGAGTCGGATGGACGACGTCATCTTCGAGGAGTTCAAGGGGACGGGCAACGCCGAGTTACGGCTCACGCGCGAGCTGGCCGACCGGCGGCTCTACCCGGCGGTGGACATCGCGGCGAGCGGGACGCGGCGCGAAGAGCTGCTCGCGGATCCGGCGACGGTGGCGGCCAAACAAGAGTTGCGGCGGAGACTGGTGGGCCTGCCACCGGAGCGGGCGATGGAAACGCTGCTGCAACAGCTCCGGCGGGCGAAGACGAACTCCGAGCTGCTCGCCGCCGCCCGCTGAGTCACGCCCGCCGCACCGGTTGCCAGGCGGGCTTCTTCAGTTCGCTCCCTCCACGATGCGCTTGTAGCTCTCCGGATTCCACTTGGGCCGGGCGGTGGCGTTCGCGATGTCGAGGCCGAGGTAGAACACCAGTTTCACAATGCGCGACTCTTTTTCGGCGTCGATCTTGTCTACCGTGTCGCCGGGCCGGTGATAGTCCGGATGGGTGCCGCTGAAGAAGAAGAGGATGGGCACGCCCTTACGTGCGAAGTTGTAATGGTCCGAGCGGAAGTAGAAGTCCTCCTGGGGCCAGATGTCGTCGATCGGCCGCATACGGAGCTCGGGGTGCGCGGCGCCGACCCGGTTCAGCGTCGCCCCCAGATCCGAGTGCTCTTTGCCGATCACGACCACCGTATCCTTCCAGTTGCGTCCCACCATGTCGATGTTGAGGTTCGCAACGATGTCGGCCGCCGGCACGGTGGGGTGGTCGGCGAAGTAGGCGCTGCCCCACAGTCCCTTCTCCTCGCCGCTCACCGTCATGAACACGAGCGACCGCTTGGGGCGGGGCGTCAGCTGCGCGAACGCTTCGGCGGCCTCGACCACGGCGCTGGTCCCCGACGCGTCATCGTCCGCGCCGTTGTAGATGCTGTCGCCGGCGACGGGGGTGCCCACGCCCACGTGGTCCATGTGGGCGCTGTAGACGATGTACTCCCGCTTGAGCCGCGGGTCCGAGCCCTCGAGAATGCCGATCACGTTCGGCGCCGTCACGCGCGAGACGATGCGCTCCCGGGCACGCCAGGTGAGTGTCACCCCGTCGAGCTGGCGCGCGGTGCGCGTGGTCTGCGCCCGGGCCGCGGCGGGATCGATCCCGAGGGCCCCGGCATCCGCATCCCGGATTTCCACGAAGGCGGGGATCGTGGCCGTATCGGGAACGACCCGGCTCTCCAGCGCGATCGACGGTTGGGCCACGCGACTCATGCGGTTTTGCCACTGCTCCTCGGGGCGGTTGCTGACGACCAGGATGCCGATCGCGCCCGCCCGGAGGGCGGCTTGGGCGGTGGTGTCGTCGAGGCGCACGCCTTGCGTCGTCGCGGTCCGCACCTGCACGATCCACGCACCCCGCACATCGACGCCCACCAGGCGGTCGGCGCCTTCCGTGGCCGCCCCGGCGATGAGCACGACCGGGCCGCTCACCTCACGCACCGGCAGCGGGCCGAGCCGCAGGACGTTGACGGCGACGCCGGGCTTGAGAGGCACGGTCGTCGCAGCGATGATGCGCAATTCACTCGCCGCGGTGTCCACCGCCTTCCGGACGATGCCGTAGCGTTGCAGGAACGTCCCGCTGTCGCCGCCGGGCTTGAGGCCGAAGCGCCGGAACTCCGCGGCGATCCACGCAGCCACCTTTTCCAGCTCGGGGCTCGGCGTGTCCCGCCCGCGCATCGAGTCGTCCGCGAGCACCGCGATCCGGCGGCGGATGTCCTCGGGGGTGATGGAGTTCACGGCGCGTTGTACCGAGCCGGAGCTCTGCGCGGTGAGCAAGGCGGGCAGGACCAGCAGGCAGGGGGCGAGACTCCGGCGCACGGCGACTCCCGAATGAAAGGGGACGAAAAAGCTAACGTGCCCGGTCGTCTGGAACCACGCCCGGGCACGGTGCGGCGCTCAGGATACCGGGACGGGTCAGGGCTTGCGTCGCCTCAGCTCGGGTTCGCTGCGCTTCGGCTTGTCGCCGCTCTTCCCCCCCCCTCCGGCCCGCGGTGCGTCGCGCGGGGGTGCGGCGGCCGGGCGCGGCTGGCTCCGGGGCTC
>JBOHSA010000189.1:0-16528 GCA_050732995.1 Gemmatimonadales bacterium
CGGGCTCCTCTCTGCGAAGCAGCGGCATTGTGCGCACGCCACCTGGAGGAGACCATGACCAGACACGCGCTTGCGCTCCTGCTGATCCTGACCCCGGCTGTGTTTCTGCCGGCGTGCCAGGACGGTACGGGGCCCGCCCCCTTCGTGGAGAACCTGGACATCACCCTGTGTGCTCCGGCGAACGGCCCGTTCACGACCACGATCGACAACCCCTACATGCCGCTTGTCTCCGGCACGCAGTTCGTGTTTCAGGGGACGGACGGCGGGGACGCGGTGCAGCTGGTGATCACCGTTCTCGCCGCCACCGAGGTCGTCGCCGGCGTGACGACGCGGGTCCTGGAGGAACGCGAATCGGTGAACGGCGCGCTGATCGAGGTGTCGCGGAACTTCTTCGTGCAGGCGCCCGGTGGGAGCGTGTGCTACTTCGGCGAGGACGTCGACATCTACCAGGGCGGCGTCGTCGTCAGCCACGAGGGGCAGTGGCGCGCCGGCCTCAACGGAGCGGTCCCCGGTATCTTCATGCCCGCATCCCCCGCCGTCGGCATGGCGTTTCGCCAGGAGGTCGCGCCGGGCGTCGCCGAGGACCGGGTACAGATCGTGGCAGCGGGCGAGTCGGTCACCGTCCCCTACGGCACGTTCACCAACACCATCCGGTTTCGCGAGACCACGCCGCTCGAGCCGGGGGCGAGCTCCACCAAGGTCTACGCGCGCGACTTCGGGCAGATCGTGGACGACCACGTACGGCTCACCAGCCGGACGCCCTAGCGTGGCCCGGCGCGCTCAGCGTCGGAAGTAGGAGACGACCTTGCCGACCAGGGCGCCCCGGAGCGGCCGCCCCCAGGGGATCCCGCCCGGGCGCTCCGTCGGCCAGGCGCTGTTCCAGACGAGATACGCGTCGCTCCCGGGGCGCGGGATCCAGTGCAGCCGCGCGTTGACCGCGAGCCGCTCGGACTCGTTGTCCCATTGCAGGAACAGCGTCGTGTTCAGCCGCGGGGTCGCGGCATAGTCGAGCCGGAGCCCGGTTTCCCAAGCGGTGAACCGGCCTGTCGCCATGCGCACCCGTTGAACCGCGCTCTCGAGCTCCGTGATCAGGTGGGGTGCCACTCGGACCGTCAGGCCGAGGTCCACCGCCTCCGACCACCCGGTGTAGTAGTCACCCGCGCTCACCTCGAGGCTCCCGGACACCGGCCGTCCGCTCGACGTCTCGATCTCCGCCTCGAGGCGCTGCCAGCCGTAGCGGCCGGGGGGGATCACGGCGCCGGGGAAGATCTCGAACGTGTCGGCCGGGGCGTCTTCGCGCCGGCCGACGCGCAGCTCGAACTGGTCGCCGCTCTGGAACTCGGCGCCGAGGAAGCCCACGGCGTACTGGGCGCGGTTCGGCGTGCCGTCCAGGTCGGTGATGATCTCGAAGGAGAGCGGCATGAGCTGCAGCCGGCGCACGCCCCAGCGGTGCGGCCGGGGGAAGAACCGGAACGCCCCACGGTAGGTCCAGATCGCTGCCTGCTGCACGAAGCCGAGCGCCGGGGCGAAGCCGGAGTCGACGCGGCTCACACCGACCACCAGGTCGGCCCAGTTGTTCGGGTAGTCGAGCACGACGCGCCACGCGCCGGCCGCGCGCGCGCCCGCAGCGTCCCGGCTCCAGGCGACAAAGCCCAACGGGATCAGGTTCTGGCCGTTCACGAGGAACGGGAAGTTGAAGTCCGCCCCGGCAGCGAGCCGCGTGCCGGCGACGCCGGGTCCGCCCTGCGCCGTGGCCATGCCGCCCACGTAGCCGCGCGACCATGCGTCATGCTTCACACGGGCTACGAGGTCCACGGCGTCCTCGGCGCCGCCGGTGCGCACGGCCAACAGGCCGAGCCGCTCCGCCCCCAGGCGACCCGTGAGGCGCCCGCCCGCGAGGATCGGGAGTGGCGTGCCGTCGGGCGCGAGCCCGATGCGACGGCTGTGGAACAGCTGCGTCCGCGCCGCCTGCCCGAAGTCGAAGATGCTCGACGCCTCCAGAAAGAACTGGCGCTTCTCGGGGAAGAACACGGGGAACCGCGTGAGGTTGACGACCTGCTGGTCGGCCTCCACCTGCGCGAAGTCGGTGTTGGCGGTGAGGTCGAGCGTCAGGGTCGGCCCGACGGCCAGCTTGCCGTCGAGCCCGAGTTTGAGCTCGCCGCGCGACGCCGCGGTCACGCTGTCCGTGCCGTCGGCGCGGTACTGCCGGGTCGCCGCCAGCCCGCTGGCGAGCGCGAAAGGCCGGAGCTCAAGGACAGGCCGTGGGGGGAGCGGGCCCAGGCCCTCGAGCGCGCCCTCGAACTCCTGGTGAAACAAGCCCTGCTGGCGGCGCCAGGCCTGCCACAGCACTTCCTCATTCCTGCGGCGGATCTGACGATACAGGTTCAGGCCCCAGCGCGCGCCGTCGCGGGGGTAGCGCAATGCGGCCCAGGGGATGAACAGCTCCGCCGTCCAACCCTCGGGGGTGACCCGCGCCCGCGCATCCCACACCGCGTTCCAGTTCTCGTTCTCGTCTTCCGGACCCTTCACCTCGAGGTCGATGATGGCGCCGTTCGCGTTGACCCCGAACGCGTAGCCCGACCGGCGGTCGAAGGTGGGGTCGAGCAGGATGGCGAAGAAATCGTCGTGGTCGATGTCGCCGTCGCGCCGCAGCTGGCTGCGGACGATCTTGTGCGGCTCGCGGTCGTAGGCCCAGACCCCCACGTAGAGTCCGGCCGGGGCGGCCAGGAAGCGCACCATCGTGCGCTCGCTCGCGGGGGCCCCCTCCTCCGGCTCCAGCTGGCGGAAGTCGGTGATCGAGTCGGCCAGGAACCAGGCGGGCTCGTTCGGCGCGCCGTCGAGCCGGAGGGGGGTGTCCGTCCGGGCGGCACGGGCCACGGCGGTGCCCGCGCGGCCCGCCGGGTGAGCGGCCGACGAGTCCTGGGCGGCGAGGACGAACACGTTGGCGGTCGCGCACAGCGTCGCGATGGCGGCGACCGAGGACAGGGGTGCGTGGCGCATGGTGCCCAATCCTGTCGCGTCGCCGCCCCGACCACAATACGCGCGCCCGGTGCCGTCCATCTTGCGCTCGCGCGCGGGTCGCCCGCAGCTTAGCCAACGACCACAGAGGCGCTACGGTGGTACGACCGAGCAAACGGCTGACGAAACTGACGATCCTCGGCCTCGCCCTGGCATTCGTCGCCATCCAGTTCGTGCCGGTCCAGCGCACCACCGGACTGGGGGCCGGGGATCCCGTGGCGTCCCGGGAGGTCGGATGGATCCTCCGGCGCGCATGCTACGACTGTCACTCCACGGAGACCCGGTGGCCGATTTGGGCGTATGTGGCGCCTGTGTCGTGGCGCGTGGTCGCGGACGTGAACCGCGCGCGCGCGGCGCTGAACTTCTCCGACTGGGCGGCCTACGGGGACGACCGCCGGGTGGCGCTCCGCGCCACCGTCGGCGCGGTTACCGCCAGTCACCGCATGCCGCTCTGGTACTACGTGACGCTGCATCCCGACGCGCGGCTCAGTCCGGGCGAGCTCGCCCTCTTGAAGGACTGGGCGCGGCAGGCCCCCGCGGAACGGAAGCCCTAGGAGGCCCGCTCCCGACCTTAGGCGACCACGCCTGACCACCCGCCCCGCGCCGGGCGATTCCGGTTGCGCCACCCGGTTCGGGTCCGCAGCTTAGGCGCCATGAAGCCTGCCCTCCTCGCCTGCGCGGGGCTCGTGTGCCTCGCCACCTCAGCCGCCCCGCCCCCCCCCCCCGCCCCCCGGCCCGTCACGGTGGACGACCTGATGCAGCTCCGCTCGATCGCCGACGTGCGCATCTCCCCGGACGGCCGCCGCGTCGCCTACGTCGTCTCGAGCGTGTCGTTCGAGGACAACGCCTATGTCCCCGCGCTGTACGTGGTGGACGCGCACGGCGGGACGCCGCGCCGCCTGGCGCCTGCCACGCGCATCGCCAACCGGCCGCTGCCCCGACCGATGCTGCGCTGGTCGCCCGACGGGGCCACGCTCTCGTTGCTCGCGTTGATCGACGACGTTCCCCAGGTCGTGACGGTCGATCCCGGCAGCGGCGACGCGCGGCCGGTGACCGCTGTCAAGGAGGGCGTGGCCAGCTACGCCTTGGCGCCCGACGGCCGGCGGCTCGCGTTTGTGGCACCCGAGCCGGCCTCCGCCGACGAAGAGCGCCGGCGGAGAGACCGGACCTACGTCGTTCGCGTCGATCGCGACGAACGACCCGTCCGCCTGTGGGTGCAGGACGTCGCCGGCGGCGCTGGCGCCCGGAGCCTGACGCCGCGGGCCCACTTCGTGCACGCGATCGATTGGACGCCGGATGGCGGGCAGCTCGTCTACTCGGCGTCATCGCGCACGGGGTTCCTGGCGCCGTACTACACGCGGATCTATCGCGTTCCCGTGGCCGGGGGCGAGCCGCAGCCCGTGGTCGATCGCCCCGGAATGAACACTGCGCCGCGCGTCTCGCCCGACGGCCACTGGATCGCGTTCGTCTCGACCGATCGCCAGATGGGCGTGATGGCGACGCGGGGTCTCCACGTCGTCCCGTCCACGGGTGGGGAGAGCCGTTACCTCACGCGCGCGCTCGAGGCGTGGGTGGAGGATTTCGTGTGGCTGCCGGACGGCCGGTCGATCCTGCTCCAGCCGCACGAAGGCACCTACAGCCACGCCGAGCACATGTTCGAGCAGCACATCGTCCAGGTGCGGCTGGCAGACGGGCGCGTGGAAGCGCTGACCCAGGGTCCGACCGTCCAGTACTCGCTCAGTCTCAGCGTCGACGGCTCCCGGCTCGCGTACCGGTCCGTGACCGCGGCGACGATGGGGGACGTGTTCGTAATGGAGACGGCCAGTCGGCGCGCCACGCGTGTGACGGAGGTCAATCCGGAGCTCGCCGAGCTCGACCTGGGCCCGCTGCGGCCGATCCGGTGGCGCTCGTTCGACGGCCTGGAGATCTGGGGTCTGCTGCTCACCCCGCCGCGCTCCGCGCCCGGCACACGCCTGCCGCTGCTCGTCTACTGCCATGGCGGGCCGATCGGCGGATTCACCTACGGCATCTTCCCGCAGTTCATGCACACCCTCGGCCAGGTGGACCCCTATCCGGCGCAGGCGATGGCGAGCGCGGGGATGGCGATTCTGTTCCCGATGCCGCGCGGCGGCTCGGGCTACGGCGTCCAGAGCTTCCGCTCCATCGTCAACGCGTGGGGGGAGGGCGACTACCGGGACATCATGGCCGGTGTCGACCACGTCATTGTGGAAGGCATCGCGGACCCCGACCGCCTCGGCGTCATGGGCGCCTCCTACGGCGGCTTCATGACGAGCTGGATCGTGACGCAGACCGATCGCTTCAAGGCCGCGTCGACCGGCGCGAGCGTGAACGACCTCGCCGACGCCTACTACCTGGGCGAAGGCGGCGATTTCATGATCGAGTACTTCGGCTTGCCGTGGGAGCCGCGCGCGGTCTACGCGGCGCATTCACCCCTGACCTTCGCGGCGCATGTGAAAACGCCGCTCCTGATTCAGCACGGCGAGAACGACCGGCGGGTGCCGTTGGCGCAGTCCCAGAAATTCTACCGCGCGCTCAAGGCGCACCAGGCGACCGTGGAATTCGACATCTATCCCCGCGGCGGGCACGTGCTCACCGAGCCAGCGCAGCAACGCGAGGCGATGCGGCGCAACCTGGAGTGGTTCACACGCTGGCTGAAACCGGTTCATTGACGACGCGCTCGCGGGCGGCAGCTTAAGGGCGCACAGCCGTCGCGTGGATGGCCGAAGGCAAGGTCCGCAACTGGAAGTACATCAGGCGGTGAGGAAACAAGATGACCCTCGCCGCGATCACCTCGGCGGCGACACTTGGAGCGCACATCCGTGCGGAGGGTTTATGCGTATTCCGCCAATCAGCCTCGTGATCGCGCTGGCCACGGCGATGGGTGTCGCCGCCCAGGAGCCCGTGCGCGGCGCCCGCCATCCGGCCCTGTCGCCCGACGCCCAATGGCTGACCTTCTCCTGGCGCGGCGATCTGTGGAAGGTCGCCGCCGCGGGCGGCCGTGCCGAACGCCTCACCGTCCATCCCGGCGACGACCGCGCTGCCCAGTGGTCGCCGGACGGGCGATGGATCGCGTTTTCGGGCAAGCGCGACGGGAACTACGACGTGTTCGTGATGTCCGCAGACGGCGGCTCGACCCGCCAGCTCACCGCCCACTCGGCGAACGACCTGGTGGCGGGGTGGACCGCGGACGGTCGGGCGGTGCTGTTCACCTCCGCCCGCGATTTCGAGCGCGGCGTGCTGTGGGCGGTCCCGGTCGCGGGCGGCACGGAGCGCAAAGTCACGCGGGGTCAGACCGCCACGGCCACGGTCTCCGCCGACGGGCGGACGCTGTTGCTCACGGCCGGCGCGCCGGGCGGCTGGTGGCGCAAGGGGTACCGCGGGGCGAACAACTGGGCCGTCTGGTCGCGACCGATGGACGAGCCGGGCGCCGCTACCAAGCTGACCGCCTTCAGCGGCCGGAACGGCTGGCCGCAGTTCGGCGCGGATGGGCGCTCCGTCTATTACCTGGCCGATTCGACGGGCGCCACCGAGCTCTGGCGGATGAACGCCGACGGCAGCGGCCGGCAGCCCGTCACGCGCGTGGGGCGGGACGGGGCCCGCTTCCTGTCGGTAGCCAAGAACGGCCAGCTCGCCGCGTTCGAGCTCGACGTGGGGCTCTGGACGGTGCCGCTCACCGGCGCCAACGCCCTGCCGCGCGAGGTCCGGATCACCGCGGCGTCGGATGAGCAGTTCAACCGCGTCACGCGGCGCACGTACTCCGATCGCGCCAGCGGAGTCGAGCTGTCGGCCGACGGCCGAGAGGCCGCTTTCGTCGCCCGCGGCGACGTCTTCGTGGTCGGGACGCGCGCCGGCGCCAGCACCGAGAACCTGACCAATCACCCCGCGCGCGACTTCCAGGCGGCCTGGAGCCCGGACGGCAAGGCGCTGGCGTTCGTGTCCGACCGTTCGGGTAACGAGGACGTGTACGTCCTGCGCTCGGCCGACAGCGCCGAGCCGCGGCTGTCCCGCACGCTGCGCACCACGCTTCTCCAGGTCACGCGTGACGCCGCGCGCGACCTTCAGCCGGCGTGGTCGCCGGACAGGCGGCAGCTCGCCTTCTTCCGGCAAGGCGATCCGCCGTCCCTGTGGGTGATGGACGCCGACGGGCGCAACGCGCGCCGGGTGGTCGAGGGCTACGTGGGCGGCTTCGCCTGGAGCCCGGACGGCAGGTGGATCGCGTACGGGCGCGGGATGCAGGGGGAGACCGGCCGGGGATCGTCGGACATCTTCGTCGTGCCCGCCGCGGGCGGCACCCCCGTCAACGTCACGCGCTACCCGTCCACCAACCGCTCGCCGCAGTGGAGTCGCGACGGCCGCCGCCTGGTGTTCATTTCTTCGCGCGGCGCCGATCCCGGCCAGTCCGGCGGCGCGCCGATCTCGGACCTGTATCAGATCTGGCTGCGCCGGGCCGACCACGAGAAGACGCGCGAAGATTGGGCGCTCGAGGAGGACGCGAGCGGAGGCGCCGGGGACCGGCGTAGCGCGGCGCGGCGCGACTCGAGCGCGGCGACGCCGGAAGTGCGGATCGACGTCGACGGCATCGAGGAGCGGGCGCGCCGCGTGACCGAGGGCGTGGTGGTCGGGAGCTTCGCGATCAGCCCGGACGGCAAGCAGTTCGCCGTGATCGGCGGCGTGATGGGCCAGTCGGACCTGTGGATCATCGGGCGGGACGGCGACAACCCGACCCGGCTGACGCGGGGCGGTGCCAACCCCGACGACGTGGCGTTCGATCCCGACGGGAAGAAGGTGTACTACCTCACGGGCCGCGGCACCATCGCGAGCGTCGAGACCAACGGCCAGCACCCCGGAAGCGTCGCGTTTCAGGCCGTGGTGACCATCGACGCCGCCGCCGAAGCGCTCCAGATGTTCGAGGAGGCGTGGCGCGCGCTCGGCGCCGCGTTCTACGATCCGCGCATGCACGGGCGCGACTGGAATGCCGTGCGGGCGGCCTACCGGCCGCTCGCCGAGGCCGCGTATACCAAGGAAGCGTTGGGCGACGTCATCCTGATGATGATCGGCGAGCTCAACGCGTCCCACTTGAACTTCACCCTGCCCCCGACCGACGACGCCGTGCGCACGGGCGAGCTGGGACTGGTGTTCGACGACGCGTATCGGGGCCGCGGCCTGAAGGTCGCCGCCGTGGTGCCGGGCGGCCCGACCGACCGCGTCGCCTCGACCGTGCGGCCGGGCGAGTACCTGCTGGCGGTCGGCGACGCCGAGATCACCGAGACCACGAACGCCTATCAGCTCCTCGCCAACACCGTGGGCGACCGCATCGCCCTGCGCGTCGCCGCGACGCCCGAGGGACGCGACGCCCGCCTCGTCGCCGTCCGGCCGGTGTCGGCGGGCGAGCTCGGCGACCTGCAATACGCGGAGTGGGTGAAGCGCAATCACGACCGCGTCCGGCAGCTCTCGAATGGTCGGCTCGGCTACCTGCATATCCGGGCGATGAACCCGCCGTCGCTGGAGCGGTTCAAGCGCGATCTCTGGGGTCGCGAGGCGGCGGGGGAGGGGCTGATCATCGACCAGCGCTACAACGGCGGGGGCAACATCCACGAGCAGCTGTGGACCGAGCTGCTACGCCGCGCGCCGATCTATTTCACGAATCGCGCGGGCCAGCGCCGGTTCTCCCCGCCCCAATGGGCCCGGCCCACGGTCGCGCTCCAGAACCAGAACTCATTCTCGGACGCCGAGATCTTCCCCTACGGGTTCAAGGCGCTCGGTCTCGGCAAGGTCATCGGGGTGCCCACCGGCGGCGGTGTCATCGGCACCGGTGATATCCAGCTGATCGACGGCTCGACCTTCCGCCTGCCGGGGGGTGGTGTGTACAGCCTCCAGGGCGACCGGAACCTGGAGAACTGGGGCATCGAGCCCGACCTCTACGTGGAGAATCCGTTCGAGCAGGAACAGCTCGGCCGCGACGCGCAGCTCGAGCGGGCGGTGCGGGAGCTGATGAGCCAGCTGGGGGCGGCGCGGGCCGCCGGGGGGAAACGGTGAGTCCGTCGCCAGAGCGATACGCAGCGCACACTCAGCGCCTCGTCGACGTGCTGCTGAACACGCCGGGCGACACGACGGCCGCCCCGAGGCGCCGCCCGGAGGGGCCGGTACCCTCGCGCCCGTCGAGGCTTACGTCGAGAAAGGTCGCCCGGCACGCCTACACCGTCACGGACGGCGACATCGCCGCGCTACGCGAGGCGGGCTACTCGGAGGACGCGATCTTCGAGATCACCCTGAGCGCGGCGGTCGGCGCGGGCCTCGCGCGGCTCGAGCGCGGGCTCGCCGTCCTGCGAGGAGAGAGCTGATGCGTCTGCGAACCGTCGAACGGGGCCATCGCCTCCCGCACAAGCTGTTGCTGGCGGCCTTCCGCGTGACGCAGGGGCGGCGGGCGCCGGATATCGTCCGGACCCTCATGTACCGGCCCGAACTCTTCGGCCGCGCCATGAGCGAGTGGACGCAGGCGGTGATGCGTGGCCCGTCCCCGTGGAGCGTGGGGGAGCGCGAGCTGTTCGCCGCGTTCACGTCCGGCAAGAACCGTTGCCCCTTCTGAACGGCCGCCCACGGCGCGGTCGCGTCGCTGGCGCTGGGAGATGCAGGGCTGGTCGCCGCCGTGCTCGCGGATTGGCACACCGCCCCGATCGAGCCGAAGCTGCGGGCGACGCTCGGGTTCCTGGAAAAGCTGACGCTCACCCCCGGCGTGGTGAGTCCCACCGATCTCGGGCCGCTGCGGGCCCTGGGCCTAAGCGACGAGGCCATCGAGGACGCGATTCAGGTGTGCGCCCTGTTCAACATCTACGACCGGATCGCCGACGCCCTCGGCTTCGCGATCCCGGGCCCGAAGGACTTCGCGCGCGGGGCGCGCAGCCTGATGGAGCGCGGGTACCGCTAGCCGAGGACGAGGCGGGGACCTGAGATGGTGAAGACTTTCGGGCTGACCCACATCGCGCTGGCAGTGCGCGACGCCGAGCGGGCGTTCCGGTTCTATGCGGACGTCTTCGGCGTGGTCGCGGTGTACCGCGAGCCGGGCTTCCTCCAGGCCCAGACGCCGGGGAGCCGGGACGTGCTCGTCTTCGAAGAGCGGCGCCGGCTCGCGAGAGGCAGCGGTGGCATCGCGCACTTCGGCTTCCGGCTCGTCGATCCCGCCGAAATCGACGCCGCCGCCGAGGCGGTGGTGCGGGCCGGCGGGACGATCACGAGCCGGGGCGAGTTCTGTCCGGGCGAGCCCTACGTCTTCTTCACCGATCCCGACGGCTACGAGGTCGAGATCTGGCACGAGCTGCCGACGTCCGTCGATCCGCCCATCCACGACCGTCCCCCATCGAGAGCGCGTTCGTGACCCGCGCCCCCGCTCCCCTCACACCACGGTGACCCGATGACCTTCTCAGACTGGACCGCGAAGGATTTCCTCTTGCTCGCGCTGGCGATCACGACGGTGGTGTACGTCGTCGTGCTCGGCGCCGGGCTGGCGCGCGCGCGCCGGATGGCGTCGGAGCGCGGCGAGACGGCCACCCCCTCGGCGGCCGGCGTGGCGACGGGGTTCGTCACGAACTTCTTCGACACGCTCGGCATCGGCTCGTTCGCGACGACCACCAGCATCTACCGCCAGTGGCGCCTGGTGCGCGACGAGATCATCCCCGGCACCCTCAACGTCGGCCACACCCTCCCGACGATCGCCCAGGCGTTCATTTTCACGCGCATCGTACCGGTGGACAGCCGGACCCTCATACTGATGATCGTCGCGGCGGTGGGAGGCGCGTGGCTCGGGGCGGGAATCGTGGCGCGCTGGCCGCGCCAGAAGGTGCAAAGCGGGATGGGCGGCGCGCTCATCGTCGCGGCGGGGCTGATGCTGGCGTCTCAGCTAGGGCTCTTCCCGGTTGGCGGCGCCACGCTCAAGCTTGGCGGGGCCCGGCTGGGGATCGGCGTGGTCGGGAACTTCATGCTCGGCGCGCTGATGACCCTCGGCATCGGGCTCTATGCGCCGTGCATGATCCTCGTGAGCCTGCTCGGCATGAACCCCACGACGGCGTTCCCGATCATGATGGGGTCGTGTGCGTTCCTGATGCCCGTCGCGACCGCCCGCTTCATCCGCGCCGGTCGCTACCACCCCGGCGCGTCACTCGGCCTCCTGCTCGGCGGCATCCCCGCGGTGCTGCTCGCGGCGTTCATCGTGAAATCCCTGCCGCTCACCGCCGTGCGCTACCTCGTGATCGTCGTCGTGCTGTACACGAGCGTGAACCTGTTGCGGGCGGCGCGGCGGGAGCGGGGGCTGCTCAGCCCGCCTTGACGGTCAGCGGCTTGCCCAGCGTGAGGTTGAGGTGCGCCCCCGCGGGCAGGATGATGTCCACGTCCTTCACGGCGGAGGACACCGCGGCCCCGGTGGCCGCGCCGACCACGCCGCCGATGATCGTGCCCTTCTTGTTGCCGCCGATCACGCGCCCGAGGATCGCGCCGGCCGCGGCGCCCGCGCCCACGCGAGCCGCGTCCGCCCCCTCGACGCCCCGCCCCTTGTGAACGGTCTCGAGGGAGTCGATCGACGCCTCGACGAGATAGGTCGCCCCGCGCACCGTCACGCTCGACACCGCGAGGGTCAGCGTCCCCGTCTGGCTCGGGTTCGGCGCCGGCTTGACCTCGGTGATCGTCCCGTGCACGATCGAGCCCGCCGGGATCACCACGCGGCCGGCGGCGTTCTTGACGTCCTCCACCACGCGAGCGGTGAAGGGGTCGCCCGCCTTGTTGCGACGCGAATTGATCGAATCGACGACTGCGGCATCGAGCCGCGTCCCCGCAGCGAGCGTATAGCTCGTCGGCGCGGCCGGCGCCCGAGGCCGCTCGGCGGCGGGACGGGACGCGGGCGGGACCGCCGCCGGCGGCGGGGCCTTCGCGGCCGGGACATCGCGCAGCTGCGCGGTCGACTCGGCCGGCGCCAGCGTCAGATTCCGCGCGCTCGAGTCCGCCGCCAGGTTCGCCTGGTCGCCCGGGCTGCAGGCGATGCCGACGACGACACCGACCGCCGCCACAACGGTCCGTCCATTCCAGATAGTCATGAGCTCACCTCGTGGTTGATCGACCTTTCACAACCGACTCTTCAGGAATCCAGGCGTCAGTCCCTGCAGGTATCCGGCGAGCAGGGTGAACCGATCGGTGACGAGCAGAATACCGAGCAGCACCAGCAGAGTTCCCGCGACCCGCTCCACCCATCCAATGTACGGCCGGAACCGCTGAAACCACGTGAGGAACCGGTCCAGCAGCACCGCCGTCAGCAGGAAAGGGATCGCGAGGCCCAGGGCGTAGACGCCCAGCAAGGCGACGCCCTGACCCAGGCTCGTCTGGGTCGCGGCGAGCGTGAAGATGGCCCCGAGGATCGGACCGATGCAGGGGGTCCAGGCGGCCCCGAATGCGACGCCGACGAAGGCCGAGCCCAGGTACCCCATCGGCTTGCGCGCGAGCTGGAGCCGCCGCTCCCGCACGAGGAACGCCGGCCGCAGGACGCCGAGGAGATAGAGGCCGAACAGAATCACCAACACCCCGCCGGCCCGGCCGAGCCAGACCTGGTACTCGCGCAACAGGCCGCCCAGCGCCGAGGCGGCGGCACCCAGGGCGACGAAAATGAGCGAGAACCCGGCGACGAACCACAGGGCATGGAGCAGCGCCGTCCCCCGGCGGGCCTGCACCTCCTCGACCGACAGCCCCGTGAGGAACCCCACGTAGCTCGGGATCAGGGGCAGGACGCAGGGAGAGAGGAAGCTCAAGAGCCCGGCCGCCAGGGCGACGGCGACGGACACCCCGCTAGCGCTGTCGGACACTCCGGCCATGCTGGTAGTACGCGATCAGTTTGTAGACCAGTTTGGCAACCAGGAAATCGGGCGCCACCAGGCCAGGGATCGGCGCCAGCTCGACGACGTCGGCGCCGACCACGTTCCGCTCGCGGAACACGCGCTCGAGCAGCCGCAGCGTGGGAAACCACGTGCCGCCGCCGGGCTCCGGCGTGCCCGTGGAGGGGACGAGGCTCGGGTCGAAGTAGTCCACGTCGATCGTGACGTAGACGTCGGACCCGAGCGCCCCCAGGACGCGCTCCATCCAGCGGCCCTCGGGGTCGAGCTCGTGGCCGAAGATCGTGGGGATCTTGCGCGCCCGCATGAGCTGATGCTCCTCGGCCGTGATCGCCCGGATCCCCACCGGCACGAGGTTCACTTCCCGGTGCACCCGGTACATCACGCAGGCATGCGAGAAGGGGGTCCCCTCATATTCCGGCCGGAGGTCCCCGTGCGCGTCGAGCTGCAGCACGGAGAGCGGGCGGGCCCCCAACCGGTGGTGATGGGCCTCGATCGGCGGTGCGGAGATCGCATGCTCGCCACCGAGCATGATGACGAACTTGTCGGTCGGGAGCAGCGCGTCGAACGCCTCGCGCAGCTCGCCCAACGCCGTCTCGGGGCCGGCACCCGAGAGCAGCAGCTCCGGCAGGGTGTGGACGCCAACGGTGTGGGGCTCGGTTTCCAGTTCGTGATCGTACAGCTCGATGTAGCGGGAGGCCTCGAGGATCCGCCGCGGCCCGAAGCGCGTCCCACCCATGTAGGACACGGTCGCCTCGTAGGGCACCGGGAGGATGACCACGCCCGCGGCCGCGAGCGCCGTCGTCGGCTCGGGGAGGCCCAGGAAGTTGCCCGGCGCCCCCCACGGGAGCTCGGCGAGCGCCCTAGCCACAGAAGGCCACCGCCGACACGACGGTCGTCCAGCGCCCGTCGTCCCCGCATTCGGCGGTGGAGGTCACGTTCAGCGTGCGGACGATCTCGCCCGAGAGCAGCCATTGCTCCCGCCGCTCGTCCCAGGCTTTCTCCGGCTCGAACGGCACGCCCAGCACGGTGGCGAGCATCGAGGCGGCGAGGTCTTCGGCGTATTCGCCCGCGGCGAGCTCGTTCTGGCCGTAGCTGTGGTGCTCCGAGATGTAGCCGTGGTGCGTCGGGTCCGCCGGCATCGCGAGCCCGATCGAGGCCGCCACTAGCCGGCTCGGCTCGTTGGTGGCCGACTCCGCCACCACGGTAAACAGCACCTGACCCGGTTTCAGCAGGCTGAGCCCTTCCTCGCGATCCACCAGCTCGCAGTGCGGCGGGAAAATCGAGCTGACCCGCACGAGGTTGAAGTTGGCGAGGTGAGCATCGCGCAGCGCCATCTCGAAGCTGGTGAGCTTCTCCTTGTGCCGCCCGACGCCCTTCGTGAGAAAGGCCTTGGTGGGGATGAACATCCGTGCGTCGATCAACCCGTCACCTCGTCCGCGCTAAAGGATTGGACTGCTGGCATTCCCGGCAGAGCCCGTAGACCTCCAGGCGATGGTGGTGGGGCCGGAACTCCACCTCCTCCGCCAGCAACGCGATCATCCGCTCCAGGCGGTCGTTCGCGAACTCGCGCACCCGGCCGCAGGCCGAGCAGATGCAGTGCTCGTGCGCCTGGCCGGCCGCCATCGGCTCGTAGCGCTTGAAGCCCTCGCCGAAGTCATGCTCCCGCACCAACCCGCTCCGGACCAGGAGGTCGAGGGTCCGGTACACGGTGGCCGTCCCGACTGGTCCGCCCGCTTTCGCCAACCGGCGGCCGATGTCCTCCGCCGACAGGTGGTCGCCCGCGAAAAACAGGGCCTCCGCGACGGCGAGCCGCTGGTGCGTCGCCGGCAAGTTGCGGTCGCGCAGGTAGCGCCGGAAGCCCTCGAGGAGCTTCGCGCCGTCAACCTTCATACCATACCGCGGGCCCGACCGCGACCGGCGGCGCCTCACCGCCCGACCGATCGGCCGTCGCGCGCATCACCTGCTCCAACACTTCCGGGGGCGACAGCCCCACCTCCACGACCTCCACCTTCGCCTGGCCCCGCTCCTTGCCGCGGACCACGAGCATGTATTTCGCCGTGTACACCCGCAAGCGCCCGCCCTCCGGGTTCCGCCGCGTGACGACCGCCGTTCCCCACTCCCGCCCCTCGCGCTTGATCGGGTGGAAGAGGTAGATGGTCTCGATCTCAGCCGGCGGGACCTCGACGGCGAGCGTCGCGGCCAGTTTGGCCCACCCGGGTCCCGTGCCGGGCGCTAGCGCGCCAGGGGGGAGGGGGGCGGGGAGGCCGGGATCTGGGCCTGTTCCCATCGCTCCACGTAGAATCGCAGGACGTGCATGAAGTCCTGTGCGTTGGTCACGACGCCGTACGCCTGATGCGTCCCGCGGTCGCGCAGCTTGTTGACCACGAACTCCGTCTGGTCCACGCACACGGTGGTGAGGGGCCGCACCTCGTCGGGCATCGGGGCGTCCACGAAGGCGGGCAGCATGTTGCCGACGGCGATCGCGTGCAACGCCGTGGCCACGAACACGGCGAAGGTGGCCTGCGCGGTGAACTCCCGCATCGCGTCCTGCGCGGCCAAGGTGTCGGTCACCACCTCGGGCAGCGGCCCGTCGTCGCGGATCGAGCCCGCCAGCACGAACGGGAGGCGCTGTGTGATGAGCGCGTGCATGATGCCCCCCGTCACGAGCCCGTCCGCGACGGCCGCGGCGATGGACCCGGCCCGCCGGATCGCGTTGATCGCCCGCATGTGCAGGGCGTGCCCGCCCTCGACCCCCTCGCCCGAGCTGGACATCCCGAGGGTCGTGCCGAAGATCGCCGCCTCGAGGTCGTGAACCGCAACGGCATTCCCTCCCAGCAACGCGCCGACATAGCCGTTGTGGATGAACCAGATGAGATCTTCGCGCGCGCGGGCGTGCACCAGCGCCGGTCCCACGACCCAGAGGATCTTCGCCGCCGCGCCCCGCTGCTTTTCCTCCCCCAGGAGCTGCGCCAGCACCGCGTAGTCCACCGGTTTTTCCCGCGACACCTCGGTTTGCATGAAGCGGAACTCGTTGGCACTGTGCCGGCCGCCGAGGAACCCTTCGGCGTGGACGTAGATGCCCTCGCTGCCGTCCTCGGTGTCGCCGATGGCGACCTTCGCCCCCCGCGCCACTTTGCGCGGCTCGGTGGCCACGAGATTGCCGCCGGGGTAGTGGATCACGACGCAGTCCATGCGCGGCAACCGGGGGCGCCGCCAGGCGCCGCCCACCTTCAAATAGGTCGGGAGGTTGGTGGTCGAAAAAAAGCCGTCGGGGAGGACCCCGTCGGCGGGTGCGGGCTCGAAACGCGCCTCCGGGGCGCCCGACAGCGGCGGCGCATCGAAGTTGGGGGGTCGGTAGCGGAAGCGCGGGCGATTCACAGGACGCTCAAAATACCTGCGACGTAACGCTTTACGCAATGCCGCGGCACACAGAAGTCGCTTCCGCCGTCAGAGCAGGTTGACCGGATCGCGATCCACCATCACACCGCGGCCGCGCGCGCGCCAGGCGCGCACCACGCGCCCCAGCGCCCGCGGCTCCACCGCCTTCACCAGCACGTGCCAGCGCCAGCGCCCCTTCAGCCGCGCGATCGGGCAGGGTGCGGGGCCGAGCACTGCGAGGG
>JBOHSA010000190.1:0-1791 GCA_050732995.1 Gemmatimonadales bacterium
GATCGGGGCAGAAGCGCAAGGAACTCGCGGCGCCGCTGCTCCTCGGCAAACGCGCCGCGGACGCCGCTCGTCGTGGTGACCAGGCCTGCCCGGTTCATGCCACGCATCTCGATGCAGAAATGGCGCGCCTGGACCACCACCATCACCCCCGCCGGGCACAACCGGCGGTCCAGGAACCCCGCAATCTGCTCGGTCATGCGCTCCTGCACCTGCGGCCGCCGCGCGTAGAACTCCACCACGCGGGCTAGCTTGGACAGGCCCACGATCCGCTGCCCGGGGTGGTAGGCCACGTGCACCGACCCGAAGAACGGCAGAAAATGATGGGCGCAGAGGGAGTAGAACGGAATATCCACCACGCTCACCATTTCGGTGTAGCGCTCGGTGTTGGGAAACGTGCGGAGCTCGGGCTCCGCGCCGGCCCCGAGGCCACGGAACAGCTCGCCGTATGCCCGGGCGACGCGGAGCTCCGTCCCCGCAAGATGGGGATCCCCCAGATCGAGCTCCAGCTCTTCCATGACTGCCCGGAACTTCCGGGCGACTCGGCGCAGCTTTGCGTCGGCGATGGTATCACCGACCAAATTCGACAGCGGGAGGCTCGACATGGGCCGATCCTCTAGTTGAACCGGCTGGGGAACTGCTTGATGATCCCGTCACTCAGCACGTCCGCCATCTGGAGGATGTGCTGGTGCACCGCGTCGTAGGCGGCGATGTCGCCCGCCCAGTCGCCGGGCAGTCGGGCGGTGGCTTCCTTGAGTGTCAGGTCGAGGTGCATCCGCATCGCCGCCTGCAGGGCCGCAACCGGCCAGTTACGGGGGTTGGCCGAGCTCAGCAACGTCGCAATGCTGTCAGCGTTGGCGTACCACTGCGCCGACGCGATACGCACAGTCGCGGTGTCGCCACTCTTCGCCGCACCAACCAACTTGGCTGCCGTGAGAATGTGGCTGCGCAGCAGCGCCGTGAGACCATTGCCTGCGGCGTCGCCGTAGAACGTCTTGATCGCGTCGCCGATGTCGGCCTGGTTTTGGAGCAGCCGCTGGGCGGCCGCTCCCTCGTCAGGGAGACCGGCGGCGGCGCTGACGATATAGAGCCGCGTCCAGGTAATGTGGTCCTCCCACAGCTGGCGCATCGCGTCGTGAAACGCGGCGCGGCTGATGGAAGCTGGCGTGGCCGGCGAAACCGGCGGACGGGCGGCGGAAGACGGGGCGGCGGCGAGCGCCGCAGCGAGCAGAATGGAAAGCATGCTGGACTCCTCGAGAGATGTCGGGTGAACCGGCCAGAGGGCCATTGGAGGACCCTCCCTGTGACTTCTAAAACAAGTATACGTTTCTTTTGTTCCGGGTGGATGTCCCTCGGGGGGTTTCGCTAGCGGCCGCATGTATTAGATTACGGGCATGCCGGGTCGAGCCGTGGAGACCACCATCGGGCGGATCGCCGTCCTGGCCGACCCCGTGCGGCGGGCCCTGTACTTCTACGTCGCCGAGCACCGCGAGGAGGTGAGCCGGGATCAGGCCGCCCGGGACGTGCGCATTGCCCGCCCCCTGGCCGCCTTTCACTTGGACAAGCTGGTCGAGCACGGGTTGCTCGCGGTCTCCTACCGGCGCCTCAGCAAGCGGCGCGGCCCGGGCGCCGGGCGCCCGGCCAAGCTGTACCGCCGCTCCGGCCTCCAGGTCGACGTATCCCTGCCGCCGCGCGGGTACGAGCTCGCCGCGCGGCTGTTCGCCCGCGCGCTCGCCGCGAACACGCCGGCAGCGACCCGCGCGCGCCTCCGAAGGACGGCCCGGGCCCTCGGGA
>JBOHSA010000191.1:0-11403 GCA_050732995.1 Gemmatimonadales bacterium
CCCGAGTCCCCCGCGACGAGCAGCGCGCGGGCGCGGGTCGCTGGCGCCTCCCGCGCCGCGGGTCCGGCCAGGTCCGCGAGCAACCGCGCGACGAGAGCGGTGTCGCGCGTCACCCGCGCCTGCCGCAGCCGGAGCCACGAGTCGATCGAGGCCAGCGCGTCGTGCTGGCGGGCGGCAGCGTAGGCCCGAGCCGCCGCCTCGGTCTCACCAGCCGCCTCGCGCGCCAGCCCCTCCCGGACCGCGAAGAGGGCGGCGCGGGGACCCGCGCGCGCCAACGACCGGGCCGCCGCGAACCGGGCCGCCGCCCGCGCGTACTCGCCTAGGCGGGCCTCCGCCTCGGCCAGCACGGCGAGCGCCTCCCCGTCGCGATAGTCCTCCAGCCAGGGCTGGCCCGCGAGGAGGCCGCGGACCCGATCGTAGCGGCGCGCGCGCAGCTCGGCTTTGGCGCCTTCGACAATGAACCGGGCGTTGAGTCGGGGAGCGGCAGCGGCAGCGGCCAGGAGCGCCTCAGCCGCGTGCCAGTGACGCCCTGCGGCGCGCAACGACTCCGCCCGCACCGCAGAGACAGGGGGGGGGGCGGAGTGGTCTGCCCCCACGCGCCCGCGGGCCCCGCCCCCACGCCCCCGACCCCCAGAGCGGCGCAGAGCCAGCCGGTGGTCCGACGCCTCACTGCCGCGAAGCGCGCACTCGGGCGAGCACGCGGTGGTACTCGGCGCGCGACGACGGGGTCAACCGATAGCGGCTGAAACCGGTCTCGTCCAGGAAATAGAGGATCAGGCGGTGGACGGTGTAGGTCCAGCGCTGCGCCCGGTTGCCCGTGCGGCTCGCGACCGCCTGGTTGATCTCGTACACCTCGTCCGGTTCACCCAGCGTGATGTAGACCTCGCCCCGGTCGGTGAGCCAGCCTGGCTCCCCTTCCTCGCGGAAGCGCACGTTGGCTGCCTGAACCCGACGGAAGTAGCCCTCGAGCGCCTCGTTCTCCGGGGTGAGGGGGACGGGGTCGGTCGCGCGCCAGAACTCCTGCCACAGCGCGGGGCGCTCGGCCTCGGGGGCCTTCGCCAGGCGGGTCACCCAGTCCCCGTACTCGAAGTAGCGCAGCAGTCCGATGATGTCGTCGAAGTTAGTGATCACCCACTGGTTCGAGAAACTGACGAGCAGGGGCGCGCGCGCGAGCAGCGCGGAGCCGACCACCTGGGCCTCCAACGCCGCCTGCCCCAGCGGTAACTGGCCCGACCCGAGGCCCACGATCGCGGTGGCAATCGTGGGGTCGCCGGCGAGCGCGACGGTGTCCCGCCAGATCTCGGCGCCCCGCGCATTCACGGCGCGGAGGGCAAGCCGGCCGCCCGGCGAGGAGCCGTACACTTCGAAGTAGAACTTCAGCGAATCCCCACCGTAGGGCAGCGTGGCGCGCGGATTCACCACCAACTGGGGCAGGTCCGACAACCGGGCGCGCCCGCCGCCCTCGTAAAAGGGAATGGGCGAGGCGATGCCCCGCCCCGCCAGCACCGGGACGGTATCGCTGTCCTGCGCCCGCGCCAGGTTCGGACTGTTGCGGTCGCGAACCAGCATGCTCACCTCGTACGCCCCGGGCGGGAGCGCCAGCGTGTGCTGGAAGATCACGCTCTCGTCGGTGCGCTGCGTTTCCTGAAAGGTGCGCACCCGCACGGTTTCGTCCCGCACGACTTGACCCGCCACGCCCTCGGGGCCGCGGAAGGTCAGCTCGACATGATAGTCGCCCCGGAACTCGTCGCCGTCACGCCGGAAGCTCAGCACCTGATTCGCGAGCGACAGGGAGAACAGCGCGAGCGTGGAGTCGGGCGCGGGGGCGGCGAGGTAGCGCACCCCTGCCACGTAGGGTAACGGCGCGCCGGCGACGAGGAATCCCATGGAGCGGTAGACGGTGGTGGCGTCGAACAGTCGCGGAATCAGCTCGTCTGCCCGGGGCGGATCGCCCGCGCGGCCGGCGCGCCGGCTGGCGCCACAGCCCAGCGCCCAGGTCGCCACTCCGAGGCCGAGGAGCGCGACGCATCGGCTCACTTGCTCAACCTCAAATCTGGGCATTAGTTTCGCGCATCTCCATGGCCAACGAGAACCTCGCCGGCCGGACCGTGGCCGGCTATCGCCTCCTGGAGCGGGTGGGCGAAGGGGGCACGGCCGAAGTGTACCGCGCCGAACATCCGGAGCGCGGGCCCTGTGCGTTCAAGGTATTGCGGTCGCGGCTCAGGGGCGACCCCACCGCGGTGAAGCGCTTCCTCCGGGAAGCCGGCTACGGGTCGCGCGTCCAGCACCCGGCGGTCGTCCGGACCTACGACTACGGGGAAGCCGACGGCTTGTACTACCTGGCGCTGGAATGGGCGACCGGAAAATCCCTGGCGGACTATCTACACCGCAACGGCCCGCTCGCTCCGGAGCTGGTCGCGCGCCTGGTGCGGCAACTAGCCGACGGCCTCGCCGCGGCCCATCAGGCGGGCATCATTCACCGCGACCTGAAGCCCGAGAACATCATGTATGACGAGACGACCCAGACGGCGAAGCTGCTCGACTTCGGGATCGCCCGGGACGCCGAGCTGCCGCCGGAAGAGCGGTTGACGCGGACGGGGTTCTTCGTCGGCACGCTCCAGTACGTCGCCCCGGAAGCGCTCTCCGGCGAGCTGGTGGACGGCCGGGCGGACATCTACAGCCTCGCGACCATCACGTATTACCTGCTGTCGGGCCGGCATCCCTACGGCGGGCGCAGTCCGCGGGAGATCTTCCAGCAGCTGTTGACGCAGCCGCCCTTGCTACTGGGGGATGCAGCGCCTGAGCGCCGGCTCTCGGCCGGGCTGCAGGCGGCGGTGATGCGGGGATTGGCGCGAGACCCGGGCCAGCGCCAGCCCAGCGTGACGGCTTTCGCCGCGGAGGTCGAGACCGCCATGCGCCCCGGCGCCGCGCCGGGCACCGAGGGGCGGGGCGGCCACGTGGGGCGGGGGTTGTTGGGCGCCTTGAAGCACCTCGTGCGCCGGCGTGGGTGATAGTAGTAGTTATCACTACTACTATAATCGATGCCGGACCCTCGGGACCTCCTCCCCCAGCTCCGCCGCCTCCTGCTCGAGCGCTCGGTCACCCGAGGAGAGTTCGTCCTCGCCTCGGGGCGCCGCTCCACGTACTACGTCGACGCGCGCCGCACCACCATGTCCGGCGAAGGCCTGGCGCTCATCGGGACGCTGGGCCTCGCCCGCTTGGACGCGCGGGGCTGGGTGCCTCAGGCCGTCGGCGGCCTGACCCTGGGTGCCGATCCCGTGGCCTACGCCCTCGCCGCCGCCGCCCGCGCCCAGGGCCGCCCCCTCGACGCCTTCACCATCCGCAAGCAGCCCAAATCCCACGGCCTGGCGAAGCGGATCGAGGGCTGCTTCGCGCCAGGCGTGAGCGTCGTGGTGGTGGAAGACGTGATCACGAGTGGCGGGTCGGCGCAGGAGGCGATCGCGACGGTGGAGCAGGAGGGCGGCCGGGTGCTCGGCGTGCTCGCCGTGGTCGACCGCGAGGAAGGGGGGCGGCAACGCCTCGAGCGGGCCGGGTACGCGGTGGAGGCGTTGGTGAGTGCGGCGGCCCTGGGGCTCTCGTGACCGCGGCCCACCGCGGGTGTAAGATAGTCGTCGAGTCCGCCATGCCCCACGACCCGCCAGGGTGGTCCACGACGTGACAGCCCGGCTTACGCCCGCCACCGACACGACCCGACTCTCGCTCGCGCAGCGCCTGCGCGGGTGGAAAGACGACGCCGCCGGGCTGGAGCAGCGACTCAAGGACGTCGAGACGTTCGCCCGCAGCCACCGGCGCCGCTGGATCATGGTGGCGGGCGGGTTCCTGGTCGCGATGCTCGGCTGGCTCGGTGGGGCGATCGGGGCACGCCCGGGCACGATCGTCCTCACCGCCGGTGCCGGCGCCTTGCTGAACGCACTCGCGGGGATGATCAACGAGCGCGGCTGGTACCGCTGGTGGCTGATCTACGCGCTCGCCCTGTTCGACGTGCTGCTGGTGGCGGTGCTCGTAGTCTGGTTCGGGCACGGCGGGTTTCTCGTCGTCTTCTTCATCGCGGTGCTGCCCTACGCGTTCGACCAGGGGCAGGCGGTGGGCGACTTTCTCGTCCTCGTGGCGTCGCTGGCCTACCTCGGGGCGAGCCATCTGCACTCGGAGCTGTACGGCGGCCCGCCCGGGCTGGCGACGGCGACGTACCTCGAGACCGTGCTGTTCATCGCGGTGGCGATGGTGTTGAAGCGCATCCCCGCGACCCTGATCGCGCGCATTCGCCAGACGCGCAGCGTCATGAGCGAGGCGGAGCAGGGGTACCTGGCGGTCCGGGCGGCGGCGGCGGAGTCGGATGAGCTCGGGTTCTTGGAGAAGAGCTTCAACCGGATGCTCGAAGAGATCGGGATGACGATCTCCGGCGTGCAGCGGGAGGCGGACGAAGTGGCGGCGTTCGCCGAGCAGTTGGCGGCTTCCGCCCAACAGATCCACGCCACGTCGGAGGCGGTGACGCACACGGCCCAGCGGCTCGCCGCCGATCTGGGGACGCAGCGGACGATGGCGGACACGGCCCGGGGGGAGAGCGCCAAGGCGGCCGATCAGGCGGAGTCGCTGCGGGTCCGGGCGGAAATGATGCAGGTGGACGCCGGCCGTCTCGTGTCCACGGCGGAGCGTGGGCGCGAGCGCGTGGCCCGGGCGAGCCAGACGCTGCGCGCCGTGGGGGAGGAAGTGCAGGCCACGGCCCTCACCGTCTCGGGGTTGTCGGGGATGTCGGAGCGTATTGGGGTCTTCGCCCAGACGATCGCCCGGATCGCCCGCCAGACGCACCTGCTCGCGCTCAACGCCGCGATCGAGGCCGCCCGGGCGGAGGAGCATGGCGAAGGCTTCGCGGTCGTGGCGGACGAGGTCCGGACGCTGGCCGCCGAGGCGGGGAAGTCCGCGCGGGAAGTGGCGGAGCTGGTGAGCGAGCTGCGGGCGGGGATCGACGCGGCCGCGCGCGCCATGCAGTCGGGCGAGGTCAAGGTGCGCGACATCGGCGCCGTGGCGGCCGAAGCGGACGGCGCGCTGCAGGAGTTGCACCAGGGCGTGCAGCTGATCGGCGACCTGGTGAATGCGACGGCGGAGGTGTCGCGCAGCCAGGCGCAGCGCCTGGCGCAGCTGGCCAAATCCCTGCAGGAGGTGGCGACGATCTCCAGCGGGTCCTCGCAGAGCGCCGACGGCGCGGCCGAGGGGACCCGCGCCCAGATCGCGGCGATGGGCGACCTGACGGCCACCTCGCAGCAGCTGGCCCTGCTCGCGGACCGACTCCGGGCCGGGATCGCCCGCTTTTCCGTGCTGCGCCGGGATCAGGCGACGGCCGAGCACAAGCTCGTGCGCCCGGCGGCGGACTGATCACCCCGCCCGGAAGACGCCGACGCGGTCCGATCCTTGGTCCCAGCGCCCCGCAGTGAGGGGGCGGAACGCGCGCAGGGCCTCCCGGTACGGGGTGACGAGCAAATCGACGTAGCGGGCCAAGGCCACGGCGAACGGGAAGCGGCGCCGGAACTCGCCCGCCGTGACCCCCAGCACCGCCTTGAGGTGGCGGCCGAAGCTCTGGGGCGACGAGTAGTCAAGCCGGTACGCCACGTCGGCCACCGAGAGCCCCGGATTCTGAAAGAGATACGCGGCGTGCAGCAGCCGCATGGCCGCGAGGTAATTCTTGGGGGACGGCAGGCGCGCGCGATAGAAGCGCGACATCAGAGTGCTCGGCGGAACCCGCAGGTGGCGCGCCAGGGCGCGCACCGTGGCCATCACGGGAGCGAGCCGCGCCAGCGCCTCGAAGAACAGCCGGGTGTCTTCCGGGACGCCGTCGAGCGCCGGCAGCAGCGCGGTCAGCACGCGCGCCGCCACGGGCGAGGCCGGCTGCCCCACGAGCTCGCGCAACCGGCGCCAGCCACCGGGCTGGGTGCAGTCAACGGCCGTCCGGACGCCCGTGGCGCCGAGGCGCAGCAGGGTCTCGCTAGCGTCCCGGTCGTGCCGCGACACGAGCACCACCGCGGGGATCGCGGGGAACTCGCGCACGAACCGGGCGACCGCGGGCAGCTCCTCGCCGTGACAGCGATGCACCGAGACGACCAGGGCGTCCACCCGCTTGCGCCGGGCGGCGGTCAACGCTTCGCGAAACGAGTTGGCGTGCAACGTGGCGAAGCAGCCGTCCCCCGCCGCGTCGACCCGCGGGCGCTCCGGCGGAGGCAGGACAGTGCACACGGTGACCATGTGGGGTACAGAGTAGCTCCGACCCCTCAACACGCGATCAACGAATAAACGCGAAGGCGCACACGCACCATAGAGGGAGAACCAGATGAAACGGTCCTTGGTGGTAGCAATCGGCTGTCTGCTCCTCGCATCGTGGGCGGCGGCGCACGACTTCTGGCTCGTTCCCGTGGGCGAGGAGATCCGCGGGATCAACGGCTCGAATTTCCCGGTGAGCGCGAACGCGGTGGCGCCCAGCCGCCTGGCCGAAGCGGTCGCCGTGAGCGGCGCCGGACGCAAACGGCTCGAAGTCATCGGGACCCGGGACTCCATGTTGATTCTGAAGGCCGACCCGGGGATCGGCGGGATCTTCTACGCGGCGGTCGCGCTGCACCCCCGGCGCATCAACCTCAGCGGAACAGACTTCAACGAGTACCTGTTGCACGACGGGTTGCCGCAGATCCACGCGCTGCGCCAACAAGGCGGGCAGCTGGACTCGTCGGCGGTCGAACGCTACCAGAAGTTCGCCAAGGCTCTCATCGCGCGGCCGGGCGCGGGCTCGGTGGCGCTCGAGCCGGTGGGGCAGCGGCTCGAGCTCGTGCCGCTCGCGGACCCCGCCGCCCTAAGGCCCGGAGACACCCTCCGCGTGGAGGTGCGCTTCGAGAACCGGCCCATTGGCGGCCTCACGATCCACGCCGGCTTCGAAGGGCAACCGGGCGGAGGACACGCCCAGACGCACCGCAGCGACGCCCGAGGCCGGGTCGCGGTGCCGATCGGCCGTACCGGTTTGTGGTACGTCCGCACGATCCACATGCGTGAAGTGAACGAACCGCCGTTTCAGTGGGAGAGCTTCTGGGCGTCCCTGACCTTCACGGTCCGCTGATCCGGACGGCCGGCCCGTCGCGGCGGGTCGTGGTCGGGGTTCTCATCGGCACCGCTCTCGCGGCGACGGCGACGGGCGCCTGGCTGTTCCGCCGTTACGGGACGCGCGCGATGCCCGACGCGCGGCGCGTCGCGGTGGCGCCCATCGACGTCTTCGTACCGGGTTTGGAGGGCTGGCGGGTGGGACTCGCGCGCGCCCTGACCGAACGGCTCAACACCTCCTCCCTGAGCGCGGTGCCCCAGGACGTCGTGGCGCGAACCTGGCGGGGTCAGGCGCAGCCCGCCGTCGCCGCGGTGGAGCTCGCGCGCCAGACCGGGGCCGGGCTCGCGGTCTACGGGCGGATCGATCCGGCGCCAGGAGGGAGGGGAGGGGGGGGAGGGGGGGAGGACTCGCTGCGCGTGCGCGTGGCCGTCCTCAACGCCACGGCCGCCACTCTCGTGTTCGAGGCGGAGGTCTGGGGGTCGTTCCGCTCCCTCGAAGCGACGGCCGATTCGCTCGCCGCCATCATCCGGCGCAGGCTATCTTAGCCGTCCGATGACGGATCATCTCGCGGCTCTGCGCGCCGCGCTCGCCGGCCGCTACGACGTCGAGCGGGAGCTCGGTCGGGGCGGCATGGCGACCGTGGTGCTCGCGACCGACCTGAAGCACAAGCGTCGAGTGGCGATCAAGGTGCTCGCCCCGGAGATCGCCCGCACCGTGGGACTCGGCGATCGCCTATTATCAGCGCGCGATCGAGCTCGTCAGCACGTTCACCCTTGCGCTGCGCCGCGTCGGTGTGGCGCTCGGCTGGCAACGGGCGGGCGACGACTCGCTCTCGCGCGCCTACAGCCGGCGCGCCAGCGCCCTGAACCGGGGGCTGTCGCCGCGCGACAGCCTGCTGGTCGCCGCCGATTCGCTGAACGCGGTGCTGTATACGGGTCCGCGGGACACGGCCTGGTTTGGCCACGCCCGCCGCTTATTCGCCACCGTCGACCACGCGACCCGCCGCTACCCCGAGGATCCGGAGGTATGGTACGCGCTCGGCGAAGCCCGCTACCATTTCGGGTTCGCGCCCGCGTGGCGCCACGCCGATCCGGAGCTGCGGCCCGCCGCGCTGCGTGGGCTCGTCGGGGAAAGCGGAAGAGTCGGACGTCCCTAGGTGGCCGCGCCTAGCAGGCCGCGGTACACCGCCAGGTCCTCGGCGCTGAAACACACGAACCGCACCAGGCGCACCGAGGACGGCTTGGCGAGCGTCTCCCGCACCGTGTCCACCGCAATCTTCGCCGCCTGCTCGATCGGGTAGCGATAGGCCCCCGCGCTGATGGACGGGAACGCGATCGAGCGGACCCCGTACTGGTCGGCGAGCTTCAGCGAGCTGACATAGCAGCTCCGCAACAGATCGGCCTCCCTGCGTTTGCCGCCCCCCCAGACCGGGCCCACGGTGTGGATCACGTGTTTCGCGGGAAGGCGGTAGCCTTGCGTGAGGCGCGCTGCGCCGGTGGGGCACCCGCCGAGGCGGCGACACTCCTCGAGCAGCTCCGGTCCGGCGGCGCGGTGAATGGCCCCGTCTACGCCGCCGCCGCCGAGGAGGGTTGTATTCGCGGCGTTGACGATCGCGTCCACCTGCTGACGGGTGATGTCGCCCTGGACGGCTTCGAGAACGAGGGCCGAGCTCACCGTCCGTCCGTCCGCAGGTCCGCCGGCTCGACTCGGTCGAAGTCCCCGAGCCCCGGCCAGGTGAGCCGGACGACCTTGCCGTCGGAGCCGAGGGCGAACGAGATCAAGTCTTCGCCCATGGTCCGGTCGCGCCAGCGCACCTGAAACGTGTCGTAGTGCCAGTGCCCGAGCTCGCCCGCGTAGGAGGGGCCGTAGCGCAGGACGAGGGCCCCGCCCTCGACGGCGACGGTGACGTCACCATACATCGCGCTTCGATAGCTGCCGGCGAACCGCGCGAGGGGCAGGGACGGGTTCGTCCCCCTGACGCGCTCGCGCTCCTGCTTCTCCTCCTCGGCGCGCCCGCGGGCCAGCTGGTCCCGCCGGACCTGCAGGAGTGCCGCGCTCCAGTCGCGGGGCGGAGGGGTGCCGCCGAGGTAGAGGTCGATCACCCGCAGCTGCAGAGCGGTGGTGAGCAGCCGGCTCTGCTCGCCCCCGTTCGCGAGCACGACGACCCCCACCCGCTCTTCGGGGACGAGCCCGACCTGCGCGCGGAACCCGTCGATCGCGCCGCCGTGCGAGACGATCTTTCGTCCCCGATAGTCCGCTAAGGACCACCCCAGGCCGTAGGCCAGGAAGTGGGTCGATGGCCGCAACCGCTCAGTGAGGGTGTCGAGCGGGATGATGGTCTGGGGCGCCTGCATCTCTCGCGCGCTCGCCGCCGAGAGCAGCCGCTGGCCGCGATACACGCCGCCGCCCAGCTGCAGCCGGACCCACTCGGCCATCTCGGCGACGTTCGAGATGATCGAGCCCGCCGGGCCGATATTGTCGATGTTGCGCCACGCGATGGGGCGCATCTCGCCATCGACGCGATCGTGCGGCGCGGCGACGTCGCCACCCGGGGAGGGGGGGGGGGGGCAACGCCGTCATGGTCGTGACCGAGGCGGTCATGCCGAGCGGCGTGAAGATCCGTTGCCGGAGGAAGTCGTCCCAGTTCGTGCCCGTGACCGCGGGCACGAGCTGCCCGGCGGCGAGGAACATGATGTTCTGGTAGCCGTAGGCGCTGCGGAAGCTCCAGTTCGGCTTGAGCTGGCGCACCCGGCGCAGGACCTCGTCCCGGTCGTACGCGGTGGCGTACCACAAGGCATCTCCGCGCGCGAGACCGCTGCGGTGGGAGAGCAGATCGCGGACGGTCAGCTCGCGCGAGGCGTAGGGGTCGTACAGCTCGAACCCCTTGAGGTGCTTCGTCACCGGATCGTCCCAGGCCAGCTTGCCGGAATCCACGAGCAGCGCGAGCGCGGCCGCGGTGAACGCCTTGGTGCAGGAGCCGATCGCGAACAGGGTCCGCGCCGTCACGGGGGCGGCTTCGCCCATCCGGCGCGCCCCGAAGCCCCGCGCGAACACAACCGAATCGTCCTTGACGACCGCGATCGCCAGGCCGGGGACGCCCCAGTCCTTGAGCGCCTGGGCGACGTAGCCCTCGAATCCGCGGAGGGGAGCGGCCGTCGCCGGCCGCTGGGCCGGCAGCTGGGGGGGAGAGAGAAACGCCGCCGCGACGCCAGCGAGCACCGCGGCCGCGTACAGCGGCCGGCGGACGTCAGGAGCTGCCCAGGTCCTGGCCATAAACGACCTTTCCGTCGAAGAGGTGGTGGATCGCGCGCATCGGTTCCCAAGCTACCGGTCGCCTCCGCCGCGGCAACTCGGGCGTATGGCCGTCGCTTCCCACGGGGCATATTCTTAGGGCCGTGACCTACCCTCTGGAGAGTCTGCGGGACGCGCTCGGCGAGCGCTACACCGTCCTCCGCCTGGCCGGGGAGGGCGGGATGGCGACTGTGTACGTCGCGCACGATCTCAAGCACGACCGCGACGTCGCGCTCAAGATCCTCAAGCCGGACGTCGCCCAAGCGCTGGGACGCGAGCGCTTCCTGCGCGAGATCAAGCTCGCGGCCAAGCTCCAGCACCCCAACATCCTCCCGGTGTACGACTCGGGCGAGGCCGCCGGCGCGCTGTATTACGTCATGCCGTTCGTCGAAGGGGAGTCCCTGCGCGACCGGTTGGACCGCGAGGGGCAGTTCTCGCTCGAGGAAGCGATCCAGATCACCCGGGAGGTGGCGGACGCGCTGGCGTACGCGCACAGCCACGACGTTGTGCACCGCGACATCAAACCCGAGAACGTGATGCTCTCCGGCGGCCACGCGGTCGTGGCCGACTTCGGGATCGCCCGGGCGATCAGCGGCGCGGGACAGGACAAGGTCACGCAGACGGGGCTCGCCATCGGGACGCCGGCTTACATGAGTCCCGAACAGGCGTCGGGCAGCGGCCAGATCGACCGGCGGAGCGACATCTACAGCCTGGGCTGCATGCTGTATGAGATGCTGGCGGGGCAGCCGCCGTTCACCGGTCCCACGGCCCACGCGGTGATGGCCCGCCATTCGCTCGACGCGGTGCCGCGCCTCAAGATCGTGCGCGAGACCGTGCCGGACGCCGTGGAAGACGCGATCATGCGGGCGCTCGCCAAGGTGCCGGCCGATCGCTTCGCCACGGCGGCGCAGTTCGCTGAAGCGTTGGCGCGGCCCAGCGTGGCGACCCCGATTCCCCGCGGCCTCTCGAGCGCATACCCGGCGCCGCGCCGCTTCCCCCGCGCCGCCGTGTGGGCC
>JBOHSA010000192.1:0-14093 GCA_050732995.1 Gemmatimonadales bacterium
TCCTCGCCGGCTTCACGAGCTTCCTGCTGCTCATCCCGCTCGCCGTGACGTCCACCCGGGCCGCGATCCGCCGGCTGGGCGGCCGGCGGTGGAACGCTCTCCATCGCCTGGTCTACGTGGCCGGTGCCGGCGGCGTGCTGCATTACCTGTGGTTGGTGAAGGGCGACCAGCTGACGCCGGTGTACTACGGCACGGGGCTCATCGCGCTGCTCGGGGCGCGTCTGTTGGAGGCGAAGAAGCAAGGCGACGGGGGGAGACGGGCGAGGACGGAGGAAGACGGTGAACCCCTGCTGCTACCGACCTCCACCGCTCTTCCCCGTCCCTCCCCGTCCTCCCCCGTCTAGGGCTCGTTCGACCTCGGTCTTTCCCTGGAGCAGCCGGTCGACCTGCTCGCCGACCTCCCGGGCGGCCGACAGATTGGCGGTCAGGCTGTCCACGCGGCCCACACCCCCGTGGAGCCGGAGCAGATCCAGCCGGATGGTCTCGAGCGCGGCCAGGGCGGCACCGCGGCGGCGCTGGGCGGCCTCGCGCGCGGGCCCGGAGTCCTCCGCCGCCTTGCGCAGGCGGCGCGCCTCGTCCTCCAGTCCGCGCACGACGGCGGGGAGATCCGGCAAGGCCGCGCGGGTCTCCCGGGGCAGCGCCTCGAAGAGGTCGAGCGCGGCCAGGCCGAGGGCCATTTCCGTGGGCCGATCGCCTGCCGGCAACGGCGGCGGCACGGTCCGTTGCATCCCGAGCCCGGCCAGCTTGAACAGCCAGCGGCCGATGCGGCCGCGCCAGAACTTGATCCGGCCTTCCTCGGCGACGCCGAGGCGCCGCCGGCCCGCGGCGACGGCGGCCATCCCGCTCACGACAGCCACGGCGCAGGACAAGCCGAACAGCCCGAAGACGCCCAGCACGGCCGGGTAGGGCACGATGAACGCGGCCACTCCGCACAGGCTCGCGAGCCCGAGGGAGCCGTACGCCTTGCGCGTCATGAGCCGTTCCCAGCGGGTCGATCCGCCTCCCGGTCCCGACAGGAATTCCTGCTCCTCGCGCCGGCGCTCCAGCTCGCCGGTCAGCCCGTGGACCAGATCCTCGCGCTTGTAGCCCGCGCCCAGCAGGCGCCGAAGCCGACGCAGCTCCCAGACCAGCGGCGCGATGAGGGCGGTCGCCCCAAAGCCGAGCCCGATTGCCAGGATGCCGTAGCGAAACATGGCGGGCACGGTGCCGGAGAAAACGGCATCCACTAGGAGGCCAAGCCCGGCCGGCACCAGGAAGGCCGCGGCCAACCACGGGGCCATGAGCTGTCCCCGGAGCTGGGCGCTGTCCTCGGTGAGGAAGACCCGCACGGGGATGGGCAGGTCGCGCCGCGTCTCGAGCGAGCGCCCGAGGGCTTCGGCAAACTCCTCGCCCGACTGGAACCGCTCCGCGGGCGCCTTGGCCAGGCAGCGCTCGACGGCCTGGACGAGATGGCGCGGGGCGCCCGGCGCCGCGAGGGGCGGGGGCGGCTGCGCGACGTGTTGCAGCAGCAGGGCGGGCACACTCGACGCCGTGAACGGGAGCCGGCCGGCGAGGGCGAAGTAGGCAACGACGCCCAGCCCGTAGAGGTCGCTGCGCCCGTCGACCGCGTCGCCGGAGGCCTGCTCGGGGCTCATGTACTCCGGGGTGCCGAGCATCTCCCCGGCGCCCGAAACGCCCGCGGCCCGCACCGAGCGGGCGATCCCGAAATCGGCGACGAGGGCGCGGCCCGCCGGCGCTTCAAGCAGGATGTTGTCGGGCTTCACGTCGCGGTGCACGATGCCCTGGGAGTGAGCGTACGCGAGCGCCCACGCGACTTCGCGCAGGATCCGGGCGGCGTCGAGCGGCTTCAGGGCGCCCTCGCGGCGGATCCGGGCGCCCAGCGTTTCCCCGTGCACGTAGGCCATGACGAAGAACACGAAGTCGTCGATCTCCTCGACGGCATGGATCGGGATGATGTTCGGATGGGAGAGCCTGGCGGCGGTGCGCGCCTCGCGCAGGAACCGGTCCCGCAGAGCCGTGTCCCCCGCGCGGTCGGGGGGGAGCAGCTTGATGGCCACGACCCGCTCGAGCCGCAGGTCCCGCGCCAGGTACACGATCCCCATGCCACCCCGGCCCAGCTCCCGCTCGAGCGCGTAGCGGCCCGCGAGGGTGGACTGGAAGGAGAGGAAGAGGGCGTCGAGGGGTTCGCGCATGGCAGAGGGATGGTACAGGAACGGGAAAGACGGGGGAAGGCGGAAGTTACGCGTCAGGGTCCGTCGCGCAACAGCTCGTCGACCTCGCGCCGCCCCGCGAGCAGGCGGTCTACCTCTTCCGCCGCGTCGCGCGCCAGGTGCAGATCGGTCGTGAGGTTCTGCACGCTCCCGGTCCCGGCATGCAGGCGCAGGAGATTGAGCCGGATGGTCTCGAGCGCCGCGACCGCGTCGTGCAGCCGTTGCTGGACGAGATCCCGTTCAGCCGTGAGTTCCGCCACGATCCGATCCCGGCGCTCGCCGATCGCCTCGGTCTCCCCTCCCCCTCGTGGCCGGGGCTCGCCCTCCACCCCTGCGAGCGCGTCATTCAGCTGGTCCAGCCGCCGGCGCATCCGCTGGGCATCGGTTTCCAGCCGGCGCAGCACGTCGGGCAGCTCGCGCAGCTCGCGGCGCATGTCGCGCGGCAGCTCCTCGAACAGCTTCTCGGCCGCCATGCCGAGCGACAGCTCCGTCGGACGATGCGTGGCGGGCGGCGGCAGGCGGTGCTTGGGGACGAACAACCGCGCGATCCGGAAGATCAGCCGGCCCGCGAGGCCCTGCCACAGCCAGGACCAGATGCGCGTATCGAGGTCGATCCGGCGGTTCAGCCGGATCAGGGCCAGAAAGCCGGTGACGAGCCCGCCCGCGAGCGACCACCCGAAGACCTGATACAGCATGGTCCCGTAGATCGCCATGATCACCTGCCAGGAGGTCGTGGCCAGGATCGTCCCCGAGACCGCCGCCACCGTGAGGCCGCCGACGCCGAGCAGGCGCGTGATCCGCTCGTACCGGCTCGGCCCCCGGCCGTACTCGAAGATCCGCTCCTCACGACTCTGGTCGAGCTCCGCCCGAAAGGCAACGCCCAGCTCCTCGGGACCGAACCCGGACTTGAGGAAGCGCACCCCGCGGCCGACGAGGATGCCGAACGGCACGATCGTGTAGCTGGAGAGGAACGTCCATAACGCCGCGGCGCCTTCGGACCCGCGGAACACCGACGCCGCCACCCCCATCAGGAAGGGGACGGACATCGCGTACAGCAGCCCGCCGACGCCGCCGAGCCGCGCATTGCGCTTGACGAAGACGCGCAGCCCCACCGGCAGCTCCTTGCGCTGCTCCAGCGCGAGGGCCAGCTGCTCCGCCAGCTCCTCGCTCTTCTGCAAGCGGTCGGCCGGAGCCTTCGCGAGGCAGCGATCGATGGCGTGGGCCAGCTTCCGCGGGACGCCGGCCGCGACCGTCGCGAGGGGGGGGGCGGGCTCGGTCACCTGTTTGGCGAGCACCTCGGTGGCCTTCTCGGCGGTGAACGGGAGCCGGCCCGTCAGCACGAAAAACCCCACCGCGCCAACCGAATAGAGATCGGAGCGCCCGTCCACCCGCTCCCCCAGCGCCTGCTCGGGGCTCATGAATTCGGGCGTGCCGATGACTTCGCCGCCGTCGAGCCCCGCGGCGCCCCGGACGAGCCCGGCGATCCCGAAGTCCGCGACGAGTACGCGCCCGGTGCTCTCCTCGAGCAGGATATTGTCCGGCTTCACGTCGCGATGGATGACGCCCTGGGTATGCGCGTAGCCGAGGGCCCAGGCGACCTCGCGGAGCACGCGGGCCGCTTCCGTGGGTGGCAGCGGGCCGCGCGCCCGCACCCGCTCGGTCAACGTCTGGCCCTCGACGTAGGCCATCGCGAAGAACACGAACTCCCGGACTTCGTCGACCGCATGGATCGGGATGATGTTCGGATGCGAGAGCTTGGCGGCGGTGCGGGCCTCGCGCAGGAACCGCTCGCGCACGCCGGCATCCGCCGCCCGGGTGGGCGGCAACAGCTTGATCGCCACCGGGCGATCGAGCCGGACCTCGCGCGCGAGGTATACGACCCCCATGCCGCCCCGCCCCAGCTCCCGCTCCAGTGAATAGCGCCCGGCGAGGGCGCACTGGAAGTCGAGAAACAGACGGTCCGGGACGGGAGGGTCGGCCATCGGCTCCATAATACCCTGTCCGTCGCGAACCGTCCTGTCGCCGCTAGTCCGCCGGGGTCTCCACGGGTGCCGGCGCGCCGCCGATCACCCAGGTCTTCAGGCGCGCGGCCGCGCCGTGGATGATGAGGTAGGTGCAGGGGATGACGACGAGCGTCAACAGGGTGGAGACGCTGAGCCCGCCCACGACGGTGAGCGCGAGGGGCCGCATCATCTCCCCGCCCTCACCCAGCCCGATGGCGAGCGGGAGCATCCCGAGCACGGTCGTCGCCGAGGTCATCAGGATGGGGCGCAGGCGGATCGCCCCGGCCTCGACGACCGCCTGCTCGGCCGACAGGCCGCGCTCGCGGCGCCCCCGTTCCACGTAATCGACGAGCAGGATCGCGTTGCTCACCACGATGCCGGCGAGGAGGATCACGCCGAGCAGGACGGGCGCGCTGAGCGGGGTTTGTGTCAGCCAGAGGATCAGGCCGACGCCAACCAGGGCGAGCGGAATGGAGCCGAGAATCACGAGCGGGTCGGTGACGCTGTCGTACTGCACCGCCATCACGACGAACACGAGGAAGATCCCCAGCAGGGTCACGATCAGCAGATTGCGCTGGTTCTCGCGGATGGCCTCCTCCTCGCCGCCGTACACGAGGCTGTAGCCGTCCGGCACGGTGAGCGCCGACAACCGAGCGCGGATTTCGCGGTTCACGTCGCCGACGGTGGTGACCGCGTCGTTCACGTCACCCGTGATGCGCACTTGGCGGTTTTGGTTGATGCGGAGAATGCTCGAGGGGCCCATGCCGAGCCGCACATCCGCGATGTCGCGGAGGTAGACCGGCTGGCCCCGCGCCCCACCGGGGAAGAGCAGGATCGCGCCCAGATCCTCGGGGCTCTTGAACCGCTCGCGCGGGAGTCGGACCCGGACGTCGTACTCGTTCGTCCCGTCGGTGAAGCGCGTGGGGATCGCGCCGTCGAGCGCCGTGCGCACGGTTTGCCCCACCTCGGCCACGTTGAGCCCGAGGTCGGCGGCGCGCTGGCGGTCGAGCGCGATCAGGAGCTGGGGGCTGGCCTCTTCGTTCGAGGGCTGGAGCGCGTCGAGCCCGCGGATCCCCTGGAGCCGCCGCAGCACGTCGTTCCCCACCTGCTGGAGCGTCTGCAGATTCTCGCCCTGCACGCTGATGGCGACGTCGGCGCCCGAGATGTTGGTGCGCAGCCCACGAATGCGGGGCGGCCGGACGAAGATCCGGGCGCCGGGGATCGCGAGCGAGTCGATCCGGCGCTGGAGCGCCGCCACCCAGCGCGTCGCCGGCATGTCGCGCCGCTCCGACGCGGGGGCGAGCTGGATGTCGAGGGAGCCGCGCCCGCCCCGCTCCACGATGCCGCTCCCGAAGAAAGACCCGCCCGCCGTGGTGAACACGTGCCGCACATGCGGCATCTCGCGCACCAACCCCTCGATGCGGTCGGCGATCTCCTTGGTCCGTAGCGCCGCCGTTCCGGGCGGGAGGGTGAGATTGACGCCGACGTTTCCGTCGTCCACCGTGGGCAGGAACTCGCTCCCGAGCCCGCGCGTCAGGAGGATCATGCCGAACAGCGAGCCGTAGGCCACGCCGATCACGAGCCCGCGCCGCCGCACGGCGCGCTCGACCACGCCCCGGTACCAGAGGGTCAGGCGCTCGACGGCGGCGTTGAACCCCCGCATCACCCCGGTCTCCCCGATGCCGCTCGACCGGCGCACGCGGGCGAGCTGGGCCGACAGCATGGGCACAAGAGTCAGGGCCGTCGCGAGCGAGGCCGCGATCGCGAACGAAATGGTGAGGACGAGCTCCCGGAAGATCAGCGCCGCGAGCCCCGAGATCAGCAGGAAGGGCACGACCGCCGCTAGGTGGGTGGTGGTCGACGCGATGACGGCGGACGTGACCTCGTGCGACCCGACGTGGGCGGCCTCCTCCGCGCTCCGTCCCATGCCCCGATGCCGGAAGACGTTTTCCAGAATGACGATGGAGTTGTCCACCAGCATCCCGACGCCGAGCGCCAGGCCGCCGAGGCTCATGATGTTGAGGCTGAGGTCGGCGAGCCCCATGATCACGAAGGTCGCCAGCACCGCCAGCGGAATAGACAGCCCGATGATGAACGTCTTGCGCACACTGCCCAGGAAGAACAACACGATGAGCATGGACAGGACGGCGCCAAGCAACGCGGCCTCGCGCACGCCCGCGACGGCGTTCCGGATGAAGAACGCCTGATCGAACATCACCTGGTACTGGATATCGTCGGGGATGAACCCCGTGGCGCTCAGCTGCTCGAGGCGCCCCGCGAGGTCGCCCGCCACGCGCACCGTGTTCGCATCGGGCTGTTTCCGCGCCGACATGCGGACCGCCGGCACGCCGTCGAGCCGGCCCCACACCCGCTGCTCCCGGCTCGTGTCGGACACCGTGGCGACCTCGGCCAACCGGATGCGCCCGGCCCCCCCGGCCCCCCCGGCCCCCCCCCCCCCGCCACCCACGGGAAGCAGCACGGAGCGGATGTCCTCCACCGTTCGGAACTTGCCGGCCGTCTTGCCGATGATCTCGAAGGTGGGCGACGTCAGATTGCCCGCGGCGACATCCTGGTTTTCGTTGCGGAGCACCGCCAGGATGTCCGCCACGGCGAGGCCATAGGAGCGGAGCCGCTCCTGATCGAGCGTCACGCGCACCTCGCGGATCAACCCACCCGAGATGTCGATGGCCCCCACGCCTTCGACCGTCAGGAGCTGCGGGCGCAGCCGGAGATCCACCCAGTTCCGGAGGTCCACGAGGCTCCGGGTGGGAGAGCTGAACGCCACCTCGTACACGGGGCTCTGGGAGGGATCGAACTTGAAGAGCGAGGCCGGATCGGCATCCCGCGGGAGCCGGGCGCGCGCCCGGTCGAGGTTCTTGGACGCGTCTTGCAGCGCGAAGTTGATGTCCGTGCCGTAGCGGAAATGCAGGTCCACTCCCGCCCGACCCTCCGACGTCTCGCTCTCGAGCCGGACGACGTTCTCGGTCGTGGCGAGCGACGTCTCGAGGATCTTGGTGATCTGCTCCTCCATCACCTCGGGCGCGACGCCGGGATAGTTGACGCCGGCACGGACCTGCGGATAGACGATCTGCGGCAGGAGATCGAGGGACAGCCGGCCCAAGTAGAACGCGCCGAGCACGACCACGACGGACGAGATCGCGACCGTGCCGACCGGCCGCCGGATCGCGAGGCTGGCGAGCCCGCGGTGCTCGCGGTCGGTCACGGCGCTCCCTCGACGCGCGCGTCACCGCCCGTGACGCGCACCCGGGCACCGGGCCGCAGGTTCGTGTGGCCGGACGTGACCACGGCCTCCCCCGGCGCCAGCCCGTCCGTGACCTCCACCAGCCCCCCGGCCGTGATGCCGACCCGGATCGGGCGCCGCGTGACCGAATCGCCGGCGACGACGTACACGAATTCCCCGGTTTCCGCGACGCCCACGGCCGCGGCGGGGACGACGAGGGCGCCGGCCCGCCGATCCAGCGCGAAGGTCACGCGCGCCAGGAACCCCGGCCGCACCTGGACGGCGGCGGGCGCGGTGCCGAGTGCCACTTCCACCGGTACCAACCGGCTCTGGGACTCGGCGCTGGGAAACACCCGCCGAATCCGCCCGGGAACGATGACCCCGGGGTACGCGTCGAGCGACACGTCCACCGGCGCGCCCGGCCGGAGATACACGACGTCGAGCTCCGAGAGCTGCACGCGCACCACGAACAGGCTCACGTCGGCGAGCTCGAACATCCGCTGGTTGGGGGACACCGCGCTCCCGGCCTCGACGAGCTTCGAGGTGACCAGACCGGCCGAAGGGGCGGTGATCCGGCTGAACGCGAACCGGGTGCGCCACACCTCCGCGTCGCTCTTCGCGACCTCGTAGGCCGAGCGCGACTGCTCGAACTCGGTGGCCGTGATGATGGCGTTCTCGTGCAGCTGTCGGTTGCGCTCGTAGGTGGCTTCGGCGTTGGCCAGCACCGCTCGCGCCCGCTCGAGCTGGGCGCGCGTTTCGCGCGCGTCGAGCTCTGCGAGCAGCTGCCCCTCGCGCACGCCGTCGCCCTCTTCGACCCGCACGGCCAGCACGGTGCCGGCCATGAGGCTGTTGACGCCGATCGTCCGGACCGGCTCGACCGGCCCGGTCACCACGACGGAGCGGGCGAGGTCGCGGCGCTGCACGGCCGCCGCGGCGACGGGGACGACCCGCTCCCCGCGGGGGCGCTGGGCGCCGCTCGCCTCCCCCCCGGAAGAGCAGGCCGTCCCGGCGAGGGCGAGGAAGCCGGCCACAACCGGCAGGAGTCTCATGACCCCCAATTTACGCGCTTGGGGCCCGGAAAGTTGGGCGCGGCGCCGGCTGGACATCGCGCCCGAATCGGGGCCAGTATTGTTCCGCCCCTTCGACCGGATCTCCCCAGGGAGCCGTCAAATGGCCGACCATCAACCGTACGTTCCGGCCTCCCAGGCGCCGGCCGAGCTTACGCCCCGCTCGCTCGGCCTCGGAGTGCTGCTCGGCCTGATCTTCGGCGCGTCCAGCGTCTATCTGGCGCTCAAGATCGGGTTGACGGTTAGCGCCTCGATCCCCATCGCCGTGCTGTCGATCACGATTTTCCGCGCGTTCGGGCGGGCGACCATCCTCGAGAACAACATCGTCCAGACCACGGGCTCGGCGAGCGATTCGGTCGCCGCCGGCGTGGTCTTCACGATCCCGGCCATCCTGCTGATGGGCTACGACCTGGACCTCGGCCGGGTGGCCGTGCTCGCCATCGTGGGCGGCCTGCTCGGGATCCTGATGATGATCCCCCTGCGCCGCGCCCTGATCGTCAAAGAGCACGGCACTCTGATCTACCCGGAAGGAACCGCCTGCGCCGAGGTGCTGATCGCCGGGGAGAAGGGCGGGATCCACGCCAAGACGGTCTTCCAGGCGTTCCTGCTGGCGTTCGTCTACAAGATCCTGATGGTGGGCCTGAAGCTGTGGAACGAGTACCCGGGTCGGGTCCTCCAGTGGTACAAGGGGGCCGATGTCCGGATGGAAGTGGGCCCGGAGTTGCTGGGCGTGGGCTACATCATCGGGCCCCGGATCGCGGGGTACCTGTTCGCGGGGGGCACCCTGGCCTACCTCGTGCTGATGCCCGTGATCAAGCTGTTCGGCGAGAGCATGCTCCAGCCGATGTACCCCGCCACGGCGTTGATCAAGGACATGTCGGCGGGCGAGATCCGGGCCGCCTACGTGTTCTACATCGGGGCGGGGGCCGTGGCGACCGGCGGGATCATCGCGCTCGCGCGCGCCCTGCCGACCATCGTCAGCGCGTTCGCGGCGGGCTTCGCCGACCTCAAGGCCAGCCGGCTGGGCCAGGCGCTCACCGCCCGGCTGCGCACCGACGACGACCTCCCCATCGCGCTCACGGCGATCGGCTCGCTGGCGCTCGCGGTGCTGCTCGCCTTCATCCCGGCGCTGGGCGTCAACCTGCTCGGCGCGCTGCTCATCATCGTCTTCGGCTTCTTCTTCACCACCGTGTCCTCGCGCGTCTGCGGGCAGATCGGGAGCTCGGCCAACCCGATCTCGGGCATGACCATCGCGGCCCTGATCGGCACGTCGGTGATCTTTCTGCTGTTGGGCTGGACCGGTATCGACCACCGCGTGCAGGCGATCTCGATCGCCTGCGTCATCGCCGTGGCGGCGGCGAACGCCGGCAACACCTCGCAGGACTTGAAGACCGGCTTCCTCGTCGGCGCCACGCCGCGCCGCCAGCAGATCGCGATCCTCGTCGGGGCGTTGGGATCGGCGCTCGCCGTAGGGTCTGTGCTCACGCTCTTGAACCGGTCCTACGAGTATCCGGTCCCCGAGCAGCACGCGGCGTTTACGGCTCCGGCATCGGGGCGGTCGGCCGACGGCAACGTGGTGGTTCTCAGCGAGATGCGGTCCGGCTTCCGGGTCGCGGGGGGCGACTCGCTCGACGCCGGTCCCTACCAGGTCGTCCGGGTCTACGCCGCAACCGACGGCGTCCCGCCGGGGAAATACCTGATCGACCCCGGGAGGCGGCAGATCCGGTATGTCGTGGACCCCGGGATCGGCGGCCGGATCCGCGCGTACGAAGGCCGGGCGCTCACCCGGCTCGACTCCCCTAAGGCGACCCTCATGGCGCTGATCACGGATGGGATCCTGACCCGCCGGCTGCCGTGGGCGCTGATTCTGATCGGGGTATTCATCTCGGTCGCCATCGAGCTGATGGGCATTCAGTCGCTTCCCGTGGCGGTGGGCGTGTACCTGCCGCTCTCGACGTCGGCCGGGATGTTCGCCGGCGGGCTGGTCCGGTGGCTGGTCGAGCGCCGGGTCCGGTCGGAGGAGCGCTCCCTCGCCGAGATCGAGTCCGGGCCGGGGGTGCTGTTCTCGAGCGGGCTCATCGCGGGCGGCGCCATCGCCGGGATCGTTGTGGCCGCCATCGCCGGCGCCACCGGATCGGCCGAGTGGCTCGGCAACGCGGTCGGCCTGTCCCGGGCGCTGGGCGGCTTCGCCACCTCGAACGTGGTGCCGCTCGTGCTCTTCGGCCTGCTCGGCGCCGTGCTCCTCAGCGTCGGAGGGAAGAAGGGCTGACCGGTGCGCGTCGTCTCCCTCCTCCCGGCCGCCACCGAAATCGTGGCCGCGCTCGGGGCGGGAAGCGCGCTCGTCGGCGTCTCGCACGAATGCGACTACCCGCCCGACGTGGTGCGCGGCCGGCCTCGGGTCACCAGCCCGACCGTCGATTCGGAGCTGTCGGCGGCGGCGATCGACCGCCAGGTGGCGTCCGCGCAGCGAGCCGGCGTCCCAACGATTCACCTGGACCTCGAGCTCCTGCGGCGGCTCGCCCCGGACATCTTGATCGGCCAGGCGGTGTGCGACGTCTGCGCCGTCGGCCCGGACGAGCTGGCGCGCGCGGCGGCGGCGCTCGCGCCGCGCCCCCGCGTCGTGACCCTCCACGCGCACGACCTCAACGGCGCCTTCGGCGACATGCTGCGCGTGGGCGACGCTCTGGAGCTGAGCGACGAAGCGGAGGAGCTCGTGGCGGGACTGCGCTACCGCCTGCGGCGGGTCGAGGCACGGCCGGCGGCGCGTCCCCGCGTCCTCGTGCTCGAATGGTTGGACCCTCCCTACGTCGCCGGGCACTGGGTGCCGGAACTCGTGGCGGTCGCGGGCGGCGTTGGGGTGGGCGGCCGGGCCGGCGAGCGGTCCACGGCGCGGCCCTGGTCCGAGCTGCGGACGCTCGCGCCCGACGTGGTGGTGATCGCCTTGTGTGGCTTCGATATCCCGCGGGCGCGCCGGGAGTTCGCGCTGGTCACCGATCCGGACGCCCGAGCGCTGTTCGGCACGCGCGTCGAATTCCTCGACGGCAACGCCTACACCTCCCGTCCCGGCCCGAGGCTGGTGGACGCGGCGGCGCTCTTCGCCGGATTGATCGGGCGTTGACGGTTCACACGCAGCTGGGGAAGCCGATCGCGCCCTCCCTCGGTAACTTCATCTTTCATCAGGTCAAGCCCTGGACCGACCTGTCGGCGATTCTGCGGATCGTCGTCGCGCCCGACGGGTCGCTCTCGCTCTCGGCCGTTCCCGTCCGCCCCGGCTTCCAGGCCCTGCTGGCAGACGGGGCGGCCGCCCACAGCATCCGGCGGCGGCTCCGGGTCCCGCTCTCACATACGGTGGTCACGCGATGACGGTGGCGACGTTGGAATTCCTGAAGCGGCTCCTGGACACGCCGGGGCCCTCCGGCTTCGAGGCGGCACCCGCCCGCGTCTGGCGCGAGGAGACGCAGGGCTTCGCCGACTCCGTCCACGCCGACGTGAACGGCAACTCCATCGCGGCGTTGAATCCGAAGGGCGCGCCTCGCCTCATGCTCGCCGGCCATATCGACGAGATCGGCCTGCAAATCACGCACATCGACGACGAGGGGTACCTGTACTTCGCGGGGATCGGCGGATGGGACTCGCAGGTCCTGGTCGGACAACGGGTCGTGATCGGCGGGACGAAGGGTCCCGTACCGGGCGTGATCGGCAAGAAGGCGATCCACCTCATGAAAAAGGAGGAGATGGACAAGGTCACGAAGATCCAGGATCTCTGGATCGACGTCGGGGCGGCGACCCGGGCGGAGGCGGTCGAGCGCGTGCGCGTGGGGGACGCGGCGGTACTGGAGGCCGATGTGCTCGAGTTCCCCAACGGGCGGATCATCTCGCGCAGCATCGACAACCGCATCGGCGCGTACGTGGTCGCCGAAGCGCTGCGGCTGCTGGCGGAGGCCCGGCCGAAGCATGCCGCGGTATTCGCGGTCGCGTCCACGCGCGAGGAGATCGCCTGGCAGGCCGGGGGCGCCCGGACGAGCGCCGTGGGAATCGATCCGCAGGTGGCGCTGGTCGTGGACGTCACCCACGCCACCGATTTCCCCGGCGCCGAAAAGAAGCTGTCCGGGGACCACAAGCTCGGCTCGGGGCCGGTGCTCTCGCGCGGCTCGTCGGTGAGCCCCGTGGTGTTCGACCTGCTGGTGGCGTGCGCCGAGCGGGAGCAGATCCCCTACAGTGTCCAGGCCGCGCCGCACGACACCGGCACCGATGCCGACGCCATCTACAACGCCCTGCGCGGCGTCCCCACCGGCCTCGTCTCGGTGCCCAACCGCTACATGCACAGCCCGAACGAAATGGTGGCGCTGGAGGACCTGGCGCGGGCGGCGAAGCTCCTCGCGGCGTTCGCGCGGGAGCTGAGCCCGAAGACGAGCTTCATCCCAGAATAAGGCGACGGGAAGGGACGGGGGAAAGACGGGGGGAGGATGGGGCGGGACACCCCCCGTCCTCCCCCGTCATTTCTTCAGGTCTGCCAGCGCGGCCTGCGCGGCCGCCCGGACCGGCCGGTCCGAGTCGCCGCCCAGCCCCTGGAGGGTGCCGACGGCGGCGGGCGTACCGGCGAGCCGCAGCGCCTCGACGGCCGCCACCCGCAGGGCCGTGGGGCGGCGACCGAACAGCCGGCCGGTCGGCTGCGCGAACTTGATCAGGGCTTGGACCGCATCCGGGCTCCCGATGCGGCCCAGCGCCAGGATCAGCTCCCGCTCGACCTCCTCGTTCTCCTCCTGCTCCATCGCCACGACCAGCGGCATGGCCAGGGCGCTCGACTTGCGCCCGCCGACGCCCACTGCCGCCTGGATCCGCACCTCGGGCGACTTGTCCCGCAGCGCGCGGCGTAACGGCTCCGCCGCTCGCGGGCTCGCGATCTTCGCGAGCGCCAGGGCGACCGCCTTGCGCACGCGCTCGTCCGGGTGCTCGACCTGCTTGGCGAGCGCCGGCACCGCCTCGTCGAGCCCGAGTTCCCCCGCGAGCTCGGCCACGTTACGCACGACGTACCACTGGTGATGACCGAGCATGTGAATCAGCTGGTCGGTCCCTTCCCTCATTTTGCCGAGCGCGTTGAACACCCCACGACGCTCCGCCAGGGTGGGCGAGGAGACCAGCAGGTCCAGCAGCACCTCGGCGCCGGCGGCGCCGGAGCGCTGGAGCGCCGTGATGGCTTCGGCCTCGTGCCCCGCGATCTGGACCAGGCTGGCCAGCCCGTCGAGCAGGGGCTTGGTGTACATGCGCTTCAGCGCGATCGCGTAGTGCCGCCGCACGCTGCCGGCTTCCGGCACGCGCTGCTCGCAGCGGACGATCCCGGCCACGATCGTCATCGCCTGCTCGATCCGGCCGGTCCTGACCGCGATTTCGACCTGCCGGCCGAGCACCGCCAGCAGGTCGTCGGCGTTGGCCGCCGTCGGATTCCGGCCGAGCTCGCCGAGCACGGCATCCGATTCCTGGGCCCGGGCGGCCGCCGGCGCGAAGACCAGCGCCCCGGCATCCACCGCCGCGGTCGATCCGCCAGGCGCCGGTTCGGAGGGGGGAGGGGGAG
>JBOHSA010000193.1:0-36090 GCA_050732995.1 Gemmatimonadales bacterium
CCCCCCAGCCGGCTCCAGGCCGGGAACGACGTGCCGTCGAACGGGCTGGTGTAATAGGGCCCGCCGCGCTCGCCGAACCGCGTATACGCATCGTAGATCTGGAGCCCGCTCGCGATCATGCCGGCGAGCAGCACGGCGGTCGCCCAGTGGGTGAGCCGGACGATCCAGTGGTGGCGGTGCACCGGCGGGCGGGGCGGGGTCTTGGGCTTGGCGGGTGCGGCGGAGGCGGGAGCGTCAGCCATCGGGCGAGTATATTGTCACGCCATGAGACTGGCAATGACGGTGATCGTGGCGCTCGTCGCTGCGTGTCATGCCCGCACCGGGGACCGCGTGGCCGCCGACTCGCTCGATCTCGCGGGGCTCGCGCCCCGGGATTCGGCCGACAGCGTGCTGCGGACCCCGCGGGTGGTCACCCGGCCGGCCGTCATCGTCTTCTGGCTCGTCGCGGGCGACACGTTGCACCCCGACGACGCGGCCGCGGCGTTCGACGAGCTGACGCTGGCCACGGAAGGCATCGTGCCCGCGCTCGCGGCCTACGACATTCAGCTGCTGCCCACCAACGCCGACACGGTGTACGTCGAGCTGCCCAACCGGCGCCGCCAGTCCATTCTGCTGTCCGGTCTGGAATTCCCCTTCGGGTTCGTGCTGGTGGAGCCGGGGGGGGTGGAGCGGATTCTCAGCGGGATCTTCAGCGAGGAGGATCTGCTGGAGGAGCTGCGCGCGTATTTCGACCTGCCCGAGGACTCGACGAGCGCGCCGCCGAAGATCACGACGTGATGCCTTGCCGCGTCACCGGTAACCGGAACAGACGCGCAGAGGGTCGTGGCGCGGGGACATCACCGCAACAAATAACGGAGCGGTCGCGTCGAGGCACCTCAACGAACCGCCGCCCCGGGGGCCAGCCGCGCTAACGCCCGGCTTCTGACTCAACTAGCCGCCGCTCGGCTACGGCTTTGCGGCCCTCGATCTCGTCCACCTGACGCAGGGCGACACGCGCCTCGAAGAAGCCGAGCAGGTCCCAAACGCCCCGCCGACGATACAGCTCGACGTAGTACACTCGCTCCGGCTCAGCCTCGAACTCGAGACGCGCGAGGCTTTCCTCGGTGTGCGACTGAAGCGTGTAGGTGCCGGGAGGGATCTCGACCATCAAATACGTTCCCCAGCTCAGCCCGCCAATCAACCGACCGTTCAGGACCACAGGAAACACCCGGCTGCCGCTGCTCTTGCAGAGCACGTAAAGCCGGGCGCGGCTCGGCGTCGGGGTGAACAAGCGCGCTTTGGCCACCGCGTCCGGCGATGCCGGGGGCAGGGGGGCGCACGCAGCCGCCAGCGCGAGCAACCCAAGCAGCGCCAGCCGGCTCATCGATGCCGGCGTCAGCGAATTTGCGACCGGATCCGCGGTCGAGGCACCACGACTAGGTCGTACCACTGCACCGGTGGCACGACCACCTAGCGCCGCCGATTTCGCTTCCGCCCTGGGCGTCGGTGAGAGCGTCAAGGTCGTTCTAGCGATCTCCACGGTGACCTCCTTGGTGGCGGAAAACCCACGAGCGGAAACCACCGGAAGGTTCGTGCCAACTCGAGCCCGGTTCTAACTGCTTGTATACTTGGAAGATCCGCGAGTGTCGGGACCAGTCGGTGTCCCCTGCGACGGACAAACCGTGCGTAAGGTCGGTCCGTCCACCCTCCACCCAGGGCGGGAGTGAGAGCGAGCCCGACGCCGAACGGAGAGGGAATTTCGGCGTCAGCGCCCGCCGAGCGGGATTGCCAGCCCGACCGATAGGAGGAGGTCGTTCTGAAACCTCGAGGCGGTCTCGACCCCCGTTCCCGCCTCCCTGAACTTCGCCGCGAAGAGGTAGTCCTCCACGTCGACCGATAGCTTCAGGGAAGAACCGACCGGAAACGCGACCTCCACACCCACCACGCCACCGAAGTCGGTTGTGCCCTCGGCGCCGTCATAGGCATCTCCGCTATGCGATACGACACCGAGGCCAACGATCAGATGGATGGAGACCCGGCTCGTGCTCGGCCCGACCCCGAGCAGTACCCGCCCGCTCGCAAGAAGGACATGGGTCGGCTCCGGTCGAGGTCACCACGCGCGTTGGCGTGCACCAGGAGCACGCGCCGGCCTCTGCTTCGTCGCGTGCTCGCCCCGTCGCATGCCCGCCGCCCCCTTCAGAACTCCACGCGAAGCGTTAGGGACGGAATCGCCGGAAGTGAGAACAGCCGCTTGTACTGAACACCGTTGGCAGGATAGGAACCGTCGGGTCGCACAAGCTCTTCCGGAGGTACGGGGATCTCCGGGGCGACCGGAGCGAAGCTGAGGTTGATGACCGACAATCCGAGGAGGATCCAGGTGTTTCCAGGGCCGGCGAAGCGCGCGCGCGCGCCTAGATCCAAATGGAAGGTGGGAGCGCTGCGCGCCGAGCCTTCGGGACCGAAGCGATAGTTGACGAGCAGTGGGGGCGGAGGCGGTTGTTCTCCTGGTAGCCTTGGAGTCTGGCTCCAGAACACCTCCTGGACCGGCGTCATGGGCTGCCCGCTCAGGAACTCACCGGCGCCGAATACGTACCAGCGGCGTCCGATCTGACTCTCAAGCTGCAGGCGGATCGCATGACGGCGATCGAGTCGCCACGGCCGCCAGAGCGCGTCCTCCCATCGCCGCTGGGACTGCGACCAGATGTAGCTGAGAACGGCGGCAGGCCCCGGAGCCTTCGGGCGCCAGGTCCCGCGAAATTCGACGCCTCCGGTTCGCGACTCCCCATAGCGGAACGGTGGCCGGCCGGATTGTTGGTCGTACACCGGGCGGAGCTCACCGAGTCCCTTCCCGCGAGAAAGGAAGGCCGCGACATAGGCCGACCACGGTGCACGGGCACTCTCGAGCTCCGCAGCGAGGTGATCGACGCGAGGCACGGGAACGCCGGCCTCGCCTGCATTGAACCAGAAGTCATAGAATGCGACGGTCGGTTCCGGTTGCGGATCGGTCACGATCTGGTACAGACGCGCGGTGTGGGCCGCGGCGACAGCCAGCGTGAGGTGTCCGGGCCACGACCAAGCGAATCGGACGCGAGGCTGCCAGGCGTGCGCACTGCCGGAAGCGTCGATCCGTATACCCAAGTCGAGCATCGCACGCCCCGCCGTCCAGCGGCCGCCGAAGAACGCTTGCAGCTCGGCGAGACGAGCCTGACGCGTGGTGGGTTCGAAATCGTCTCCCGACTCGACCGAGAGAACGTTGGTGATGCGGCGCGAGCCGAGCGCGGCGCCGCCTCGGAGCGTCGTAGCCCCCCGCCGGAGCTCCGCGTCGAGCCCGAGGCTCCATCGCGTGAACCGATTGATCACGTTGATCTCCGACGAGCGCGCCGGAATGGACGTTCCTTCGAGCGTGTAGCGGTTGGTCGATGCAACGAGGTCCACGCCCCCGGCTGGTGTATCCACGAGTCGCGCCCGCTGGCCGATCAAGAAGTTAGACCAATCGACGCCCAGCCCTCGCCCTAGTCTCCCCAACTCGTCGCGCGCAGCGAACAGCGACCAATCCGTGCGTCGCTCGCCGCCCAGGCCGAAGGCGGCGCGCAGGTAGGCATCTTGAAAGGTGTATGGGAGTCCGTCGCCAGCGACTTGCGTGGCCGCACCGAGCCAGGCGGCGCGAGCCGCCGCGAACGCCGGCGTGGAGCCGCGCGTCCCCCACCAACCCGTCGCGGACAGCACGCTGATGCTCAGCCCTCGGCTGGACCCGCCGTCCTCCCCCGACGTGCGCCCCCGAATGTCAACCACACTGCCAAGCGTTCCGCCATCCGCGCTGCGGGCGGGGGCTGACGCGACGGCGACGGACTCGGTGGCGTCGGCGGGAAAGCCCGAAAAGATGCGCCCGATGTGAAACGGGTTCAGGATTTCGAAGCCGTCGAGGCGAACGACGCCTTCCGCAGCATCGTACCCCCGGATGATCGGACGCGCAGACAGGGGGCTCGAGAATGAGACGGACGGCACGATGACCAGGGCCCGGAGGGGATCGGCCTCGACGGCCGGGGGCACGTTCCCCAGCGCGTGCCGCGGAATGAGCCACTCGCCAGCGGCCGGGGAGGGGGCGGAGGAACGCGGACCGCCAGGCGCGCTCACCGTGAGCTCCGCCAATGTGAGCGGCTGTCGGCCGAGGCGCACGAATGGGTCGCGGAGGCCGGCGGCGACGACGAGGGTTTCCGGTCGAAATCCGATGCTCGCGATGACGAGCGTATCAGGCCGCGGAAGGCGGCTGAACCGAATGCGGCCGAGCCGGTCGGCACTCTCCGTTCGCCTGAGCCGCAGGGAGGTCGCGTACGCACCATAGAGGGGGGTTCGAGACAGGGAGTCCGATACGGTGACAACAACCCCTTCTTGCGCTTGAAGCGTTCCGCTGCCGGACGCCACGGTGACCACGAGGCTGTAAACCGCCGCCCGGTTCATGGCGCGAACAACTTGCGGCGCTCGATGAGGGCCGCCCCGAACCCCCCGAACGCTCCAGCGATGTTGGTGCGTGGCGTGCTCCGGAGCAGCCACTCGGCGGCTTCCGCGTTGTACGCCAGGACGGCCACGGTCCGGACCTCGGCTCCGCGCAGAAAGACAAGCTCGCCCTCGTAGCTCCGCAACGCTCCAACTGACTCAAGCTGTCCTGATGCTAGGGAGACTCGATACTCGAACCCGGGCGGCCCCTGGAATGCAAACGTGTAGGGAACGCAGAGTCTCGGGAGTATCCCTCTGCACGGGGCCCCAGCGGCGTTGGTGATGGTATCTCCGGCGGGGCTTTGGACTGCAAAAGTCTGCGGAACGATCGTTTGGGCCGTAACCGCGCGGCCGTCGATCGTGCCGATCAGGCGGTACCGTTCACCTCGCCGTGGCACCAAGGTCGCTTCAAATGTGCCTGGGACGGTGTCTGGGCTGAGCGGATACGCAGTCCCCCCGTCGTCGACCACACGCAAGTCGACTCTGTCCGGTGTGATGGCATGAGGCTTCATGGGGATTTCTGAATCCGCGCGACTTGCTTCCGTGATAGTCGCGACCTGGACAGATTCGTCAGCCACCAGGACGAGACTGATGACCGGCGTTCTTTGCCCGCTGTCCGATGGTAGGGCCCGGCAAGCGGTCAAAGCGACTCCCACCGCCGCAGCGTAAGAGAGTGGGCGGATTGCTCCCGTTTGCAGTCGCCTCACGAGATCCGACAAGCGCTGAGGGCCTCCTAATGAGCCGACGGGCAGTACTCCCCCCGGACCCCCACAGGAGCCAGCCGCAGGGGAGTACTGTTGGGTGGCTAGCGTAAAGGAGTCAACCCTTCACCATTTATAAAGGACCTCCACTCGGGAACAGTCTGGATTGCCATCCGGGTTCGGGGGATAACAGTTAAGTCCACCCGGGGCCTTATACAGCAGGAACGCCGCACTACGGCTGGCATTGTTCGTGACCCGTGCGTGGTGCGAGAAGAACCCCGCTGGAGGGGTCACATAATCGAGCCACCTGTCATCCTCGCTGATGCCGTCTGTTTCAACCACATGAACATCAATATAGGCCACCTCGGACGGCGCCGACTCATGGATTAGGTAGCTCGGACATTCCAACGGCACGTAAACGTCGTCGGTGGATGCGATTTCTGTGCAGCGCCAAATCCCCGACACCTGACTTAGGGCATCGTATCCACGCATTTCGAACTCGTTCCCCTCCCCACAGAACCCATTGTCACACACGCCGTTTGTTACCAACCTCTCCAGCCAAAGGAAAGGGTAGGGGGCGGGAGAGCCGCCACCGCCGGGAGGCGGGCCATCACAGAGGTCCGCGTCTGGCGGGCACGTGCATTCGGGATCTTCGGGAGAGCAACCATCCGGGGTCAGGAATAGTGCGCGCTGGTCAGAGCGCGGGTCCTCGATGACGTCGGCCGTCGTGCGTAACCGTCGTGCATCCCGGCGAACCTGCTTCTGCTCCGCAGGTCCGAGCAGGAGGACAGCCGTGGCGTTTGGAGCCCTCGACCCTCGATCGATGAACAGCCTGGCCCCGCCGGGGAGATGGGCGAACACCGGGCTTGTCTGGTCGGTTAGAGCGGCCACGGCCATGGGCTCGGACGCCCGCCACGACCGCCGGTGAGCACGATAGGGGACGTACAGATCAATTGGGGGAAGGCTCACCACAAGGTCATATAGTCCCCTGACGGAGATGCCGCTGCGCTCAGCCACTGCCTGAACGAGCTGGCGCCCGAGGGCGCTGTGGAGGAACTCACTCAAGACCACCTTGTGCTCCGTGAGCGGTGACTCACGCAACGCATATAGGAGAGCCACTCGTGCAGCCGGCTGCTCCAACCCTTCGGCGAGCGCTCGTGCCAACCGTTCGACAGCCAGATTCTGCTCGGGATTGTACCAGGAGTGAGAAGCCGATGCGCTGATGGGGCGGTCAGCAGCCGTGGGGAGAGAGTGGTGCTCCGCGCAAGCACCTACCCCCGTCAGCGCCGCGACGATGAGTGTCCGTAAGACGCGCCTCGAGATAGGCATAAGGATCTCCTGGCTCTGGTGAGCGAATCGTGGTACTCCCGAACGCTAGATGGATCGGCGGCGTCAACCAGGCAGCAACAGACTATCAACCGAGGAACCGACGTCGAGCCCGTAGCAGGCCTGCTCCGCGATGGTGGCGCTCCCACGGTACGGTGGTGGCTTCCTTGCGCCGGTCTGCTTCGGCCGGATATTGAGGCCCGTGTCCAACCCCCTTTTGCTCACCGGCGCCCGCGTCCTCACCCTGGACCCGGCGCGCCGCATCCTCGACGCCGACGTGCTCGTCAAGGACGGGAAGATCGCGGCGATCAGCAAGCGGACGGGGAAAGACGGGGGAGGACGGGGGAAGCGGGGCAAGGGGACGGCGCGCCCGACCGAAATCGATTGCGCCGGGCTCATCCTCATGCCCGGGCTCGTGCAGGCCCACATCCACCTCTGCCAGACGCTGTTCCGCGGCCTGGCCGACGATCTGCCGCTCGAAGACTGGCTCGCCAAGCGCATCTGGCCGCTCGAGGCCGCGCACACCGAGGAGTCGGTCTACTGGTCGGCGATGCTCGGCGGGGCCGAGCTGCTGCTCGGCGGCACCACCGCGATCCTCGACATGGAGACGGTGCGCCATACGGGCGCCGCGTTCGCAGCGCTCGAGACCCTGGGGCTCCGGGCGACGGCGGGGAAATGCCTGATGGACGGGCCCGCGAACCCGGCGTCGCTCCGCGAGCCCACCGACCGCGCCCTGCGAGACGCCACGGACCTCTGCGCGCGCTGGCACGGCGCCGCCGATGGCCGGCTGCGCTGGTGCTACGCCCCCCGGTTCGCGCCGAGCTGCACGGGGCCGTTGCTGCGCGCGGTCAGCGATCTGGCCGAGCGCGCGGGCGCCGTGATCCACACGCACGCCGCCGAGACGCCGGTCGAGCTGGAAATCGTGAAACGGGAGACGGGCCACGGCGAGATCGCGTACCTGGATTCGGTTGGGATCTCGGGCGCGCGCGCCGCGCTCGCCCATTGCGTCTGGGTGGACGGCGAAAGCATCCGGCGCCTCGCGGCCCAGGGCACCAACATCGTCCACTGCCCGAGCTCCAATCTCAAACTGGGCAGCGGCATCGCTCCGGTGCCCGAGATGCTCGGCGCGGGCTGCCGCGTGGCGCTGGGCGCCGACGGCGCGCCCTGCAACAACCGGCTCGACGGCTTCACCGAGATGCGGCTCGCCGCCTTGATCCAGAAGCCGCGCCTCGGCCTCGACGCGCTGCCCGCGGCGCGCGTGCTCGAGCTCGCGACGCTGGGCGGCGCCCGCGCCCTGGGCCTGGAACGGGAGATCGGCTCGATCGAAGTGGGGAAGCGGGCAGATGTGATCGCGGTGGACCTGAGCGGGCCGCACGCCCAACCCGACGACGCCGACCTCGTGTCCCGCTTGGTGTACAGCGCCCGTGCCCCCGACGTCAGGCACGTACTCATCGATGGGAAGGTGATCGTTCGCGACGGCGCGCTCCGCACGGCGAAGATGGACGAGATCCGCCGTCAGGCCAACAGCCACGCCCGCCGCCTGCGCCGCGCCGTCGGGTTCTAGCGTCGCACTGCGGTCTGCTTACGGCGCACGGCCATCTCTCCCGTCCACGTTGAACCGCTGAATCGTTTCGGTCAGTTTCGCCGCCGCCGCCGTCAGGTGTTGGGACGTCGTCGCCAGCTCGCCCGCGGAGGCGATCTGCTCCTCCGTCGCGGCCGACGTCTGCTGCGCACTCTGGGCGGCGCTCGCGGTGAGGCCCGCGACGTCGCCCATACGGCGGACCACCTCCAGCATCTTCCGGCTTTGGCTCTCGGTCTCCGTGGCGAAGGCAGAGGCGAAGCCCACGGTCGCGTTCAGGTCGGCGAAGATCGCGTCCAGCGCGCTGCGCGTCGCGCTCGATACGACGCCGACGCCCGCCGCCGCCTCCCGGCCTTCGGCCATGGCCGCGACGACCCGGGAGATCTGGTCCTGCAGCTGCTGCACCCGGGCGCGGACCTCGTCGGCCGCGCGCGCGCTCTGGACGGCCAGCTTGCGGACCTCTTCCGCCACGACCCGAAAGCCCAGGCCGTGCTTCCCCGCGCGCGCGGCCTCGATGGCCGCGTTCAGGGCGAGCAGGTCGGTCTGGCTCGCGATTCGGGTGATGCTGTCCACCAGTTTCCCGATCTCCCGTGAGCCCTGTTCGAGGGTCGCGGCCGTCAGCGCCGCGCGATCCATGTACGTCACGAGGGACACGAGCAGCTCGCTCGCGCGGGCGATCTCCTCCCCATGCCGCCGCGCCCGTTGGGCCACGTCGCCGACCTGCCGCTGCGCCTCCTGCGCGCGGCCGTGCAGGCTCTGGGCCACGCCCGCCGCCGCCTCGGTATCCCGCCGGCCCTCGTCGATGAGCCGGCGCTGCCGCTCCGTACCCTCGGTCAGCCCCTGGGTCGTGGCGGCGATCTCCTGGGCGGCGGCCTGCAGCTCCTCGGCTGAAGCCGCGAGTTCCTGCGCCATCGCGGCCAGGTCCTGCGCCTGGGCCTGGACCTGGCGGACGATCTGGGCGATGCCCTGCGTCGTCCGGTTGACGCCCTCATCGAGGTAGCCGAGCTCGTCCCGCTCGGGATCGGTCACGTGCACCGTGAGATCACCCTGCTCGAGGCGCGCCAACGAGCCACGGGTGGCGCGCAGCCGGGCGACGATGCGCGCGAGCATCGGGGTGAGCGCCCCGCAGGCGAGGATCAGCACGAGCGATTCCTGCGCGAAGGTCGCCCAGGTCCAATGGCCGCCACTGGAGCCGACCCGCAACGCCGTGGCGAGGGCGAATGAGGCGAGATTGAGGGCCAGGGCGCCGTACGCTTCGCGCCGGCCGAGGTGGAGGGCGGCCTGGAGCGGCGCGATGAGGTACGCGGCGTACAGAACGTGTCCGCTCGGGCCCAGCCCGTAGAGCACCGCGGCGATCATCGCGGCGCCGAGGGCGGTGTGGACCCGGGCGCGCGCCACCCGGGCCAGGCCGTAGTTCGCCGCGCCGAAGGCGACCGCGAAGCCCAGGATGAAGAGCCAGCCGGTGGGCGTGAGGCCGGACAAACGGGCCGCGGCGAGCAGGACGAGGCCGAACCCCAGGACGCCCCAACGGGCCCGCGTGTTCGCGAGCACGTACTGACGCTGCTTGGCGTGCTGTTCGTCGGCGAGCTGCGGCTCGAGCTCGGCGGCCGTGGTCATGCGAGGAAACTACAGCCGAAACAAATAGCTCGCCTTCAGGAAGAACCCGTCCCCCGTGCGGTCGAGCCGCCGGAACTCGAACGCCCCCGGCTCGGCCAGCGACGCGCCGTAGCCCAGGAAGAACACTGTTCCGGGCGTCGGTTTGTAGGAGAAGAGAAAGTCGTTGCGGAAATCGTTCACCACCGCGCCGGCAGCCGGGAGGCCGCCGATCAGGAGTGGCCGGCCGGTCCGCGGGTCGCGGAGCGCCACCGGCTCTTCGGCGAAATACTGGCCCACGTACCGGAAGAACACGGCCCGGCTCAGCTGGTATTCGAGCTTGAGGCGGGGGATGTTGGCCGTCGAGAATCGGCCCCCCCCCCCGGCCGCACGGGTCATGCGCCGGTGCTGCCAGCGGGCGTCGACCCGGACCGAGGCCGTCGGCTTCCAGGTCACGCCGAGGAAGAGGTCGAGCTGGCGGCCCTCGGCCGCCTCGGCGAAGATCGGCGCGCCCGCGTACCCCACGCTCGCGCTCGCCGCGAGCGCCCGGTTGGGCGTGTTCACGCCCACGTTCGCGCCCCACAGGTTGTACAGCCCGTGCGGGAGCACGAACGGCACAGGCGTGCCGGCGCTGTCCACCTCGTAGCCGGTGTAGGCGGGGGCCTCGAAGCGCTGGTGGTTGTTGCTGAGATTCGCCGTCACGCCCCAGCCGCCGCGCAGGGTGAAGATCCACGTGTCCTCGAGCCGTCCCTCGAGCGTGCTTAGCCGCCCCCCGGAAAAGCCGTCGTACCGCCAGAACACGACGGGCCCGAAGAAGGTCGTGACCTGCTCGAGCGCCGCCCCCGGGGCGCCATACCAGGAAAAGCGGTTGAACAGCAACCCCTGCACGATCCCCCTGCGGGGCACGAACCCGCTCGCCGCCTCGAAGTCGGAGCTGATACCGATCAGCTCGGCGTGATTGCCGTACGAGCGACCCGTGCGGTCGAAGAACGTGACGTCCCACAGCTCGCCCGCGCGCACGCCGGCCGCGTCGCGGGACCAGGAGCCTGCGGCCTGCACGCTGGAGAACCAGATGCCGCGCCACACGACGCGAGCATCGGTGCCCAGGAGCCGGTTGTATGCCTCTCCCTCGATCCGGTCGGTATAGGCGAGGCCGATGGTCGAGGTGGCGCCGAGGTCGCGCCGCAGCCGGAGTACGTTGGAGACGGGATGGTCGCCCGTGAGGGAGAACGCGTCATCGTCGATCGCTCCGAGATAGGCGACGTTCGTGCCGCCCGGCTTGCCGGTGAGCTTCACGCCGATGAGAGGGGACGCGATGCGCCGCGTATAGATCAACCGGTTGGGCGTGTCGTACTGCTCGAGCGCCTCCAGGAAAAACGGCCGCTTCTCGGGGAAGAACAACGCGAACCGCTCGTTCACCGTCACCAGCCCGACGTCGGCCTCCACCTGGGAGAAATCGGGATTGGCGGTGGCATTGAGACTGAGGTTGGTCGTGATCCCCCAGCGCAGATTGCCCCCGACCTCGGGCTCGCCGGTGTAGAGGTACGACCGCCCGGCGCGGGGCGCGCCGTCCACGCGCGTCGTGAACTCGGGGTTCAGGTCCATCACGAGCCCGCGCCGCAGGCCGGTGAGACCCTGCAGGCGGCCGGACTGGATCAAGAAGCTCGCGCTGGCCCGCACCGCCGGGGTCCAGGTGTCTTCGTAGCCGGAGTGCTGGGAGACGCGCATGACCTGCAAGCCCCAGTCCTGCGGATCCGCGCTCTGGTAGCGGATGCTCTTGAACGGAATCCGGACCTCGACCTCGTAGCCCGACGGCGTGACGTGTCCCTTGGAGTCGAACACGTAATCGGGGTTGATGTCGATGGTGGCGTCGAAGCGGACGCCGGCGCCGGCGCCGCCGGCGGTCGCGTCCACGCCGTCCGACCACACGCCGTCCTGCTGCACACCCAGGGGGTTCACGGCGAACAGCAGCGCGCGCCGCCGGTCGTGGTAGGTGTCGAGCAGGATGCGGACGTAATCGTCGGCATCGATCTGGTCGCGGTCGGCGAGGGTGGCGCGGACCACGGCACCGTGGGCCTCGAATGCCCGGACCCCGAACCAGATGGCGTCCGGGGCGTACCAGACCAGCACCTCGGTCGAATCCTCGGCGGCGCGGCCGTCCACCGGGCGGTATTGGGAAAAGCCCGTCAGGCGGGCGGCCCGGCTCCAGGCGGGCTCGTCGAGCGCGCCATCGACCCGCGCGGCCTGGTCGAGGCGCGGGATGGCCACGTCGAGCCGACGCGCGCGGCCGCTGTAGGACGAACCGGTATCGACCGGCGACTGGAGCAGCGTGAGGAGGAGGGGGAGCATAGACCATAAGCTAAGGAGCAGGGAGCAGGCCGCGGTACCCTTCCGGGCGGGGCTGCCACCGGCTCACGGAGCCGGCCTCCGAACCGTCAGGTACTGCTCCCCGCTCCCTGCTCCCTGCTCCCGTAAGGCCGGGGCTGCTATTCGTACCGTAGCGCGACGATCGGATCGAGCGTCGCCGCACGGCGCGCGGGCCAGATGCCGAAGAACAGACCCACGGCCGCGCTGAACGCGAAGGCCAGCAGGATCGCGAACGGGGAGATCGCGGTGTTCCAGTGCGCGAGCGTGGAGAGCGCGACCGCGCCGAGCGAGCCGAACACCACACCCAGCAGGCCGCCGAGCAGGCACAGCACCAGCGCTTCAATGAGAAACTGCAGCAGGATGTTGCCCCGGGTGGCTCCGAGCGCCTTGCGCACGCCGATCTCGCGCGTCCGCTCGGTGACCGACACAAGCATGATGTTCATGATGCCGATCCCGCCCACGATCAAGCTCACGAGGGCGATGCCGGCCAGCAGGAACGTGAACGTCTCCGTCGTCTGCTCGAACGTGGCCAGGACGTCGGCCTGGCGGCGGATCTGGAAGTCGTTTTCCATCCCCGGGCGGATCTTGTGCTCGCGGCGCAACACGCGCTCGATCTCGATCATCGCGAGGGTCATCTGACTCATGTCGGCGACCTTGGTCGTGATCGAGCGCAGCCGGTCGGTTCCCATGATGCGGTAGCGGGCGGTCTGCAGCGGGATGAGAATCCGCTCATCGGGGTTTTCGAACGACCCCTGCGACCCTTTCTCGGAGAGGATGCCGATGATCTCGAACGGAATGCCTCGGATCTGGATCTCCTGGCCGATCATCGCCGCGGGGTTGGCGTTGAGCATCTCCGGGATGGCCGAGCCCAGCACGGCGTAGCGCCGTCGGGCTTCGTCTTCTCCGGCCGTGAACATGCGACCGGCCGCGATCGTGTAGTTCCGCACCCGGGCGTAGTTAGGCGTCGTGCCGATCACGCTCACGTTCAGGTTCTGGTTGCCCCGCTTGACCTGGAGGTTGCGGTTGAGCTCGGGAACGACGTCGCTCAAGTAGCGGGCGTCGCGGGTGAGCGCTTCCGCGTCATCCATGGTGAGACTGACCCGCAACTCGAAGGCGATCCCGCCCCGGAAGCTCTGCCCCGCGTAGATGCTCAGCAGGTCGGGCCCCATGGCCTGGATGCGCTCCTGCACGGAGCGCTGCGCCCCGCTGCCCAGCGCCACCATCGTGATCACGGCGCCGACCCCGATGATGATGCCGAGCATGGTGAGGAACGACCGCAGCTTGTTGGCGCGGATCGCCTGGAGCGCCACGTGGAAGATCTCGCCCAGCAGCATGGCTCAGGGCCTCGGCGGCGGGGTCGTGGTCTGCGGGCGCTGGCCGCCGGCGGGCTGCTGCTGCACGCCGGGCAGACCGCCGCCCGTCATCCGCTGGAACCGCTCGCGCATCTCGCGCTGTGAGTTCAGCAGCGAGGCGCTCGGCAACACGAGGACCGTATCCTGCTCGGTGAGCCCGGTACGCACTTCGGTGTAGTCGAGATCGGTCAGTCCGGTGGCGATCTGCACCGGCGCGGGCTTGCCATCTCGGAGCGCGAACACGATGTAGCTGCCGCTCTGGTCTCCTCCACGTCCCTGACCGCCGAGGCGGAGCCTGCCGCCCCCACCTCCGGCTCCGCCACCGCCTCCCCCGTCACTGGCTCCACGCAGCGCCGCGAAAACGGCCCGACCCGCGGCTTGCTCCTCCGCCGTCGGCGTCTCTCCGCGCATGCGCTTCTGCATGCTGGCCTCCGCGAGCCTCGCCTGCGCCGCGGTAGTGCCGGGGGGAGCGGGCACGGTGCGCCCGTCGGGCAAGGTGATCGTCACGCTGCCGCCCGAGGTGGCGGAAGGGAGGGCGGAATCGCGCCGGGCCTGGGTGCCGCCGAGCGATGCGCTGTCCCGCGTGCCCGACGCGGGCGGCCGCGCTTGCGCCAGCTGTTGCTGCACCTGCTCGGGGTCGAGCCCCAGCACCTGGGCGGCCGACGCCACGTCGCGCTGGGTGCGCAACGCCGCGTTGGGGACCGCCAACACGCCGTCCCGCCGGCCGATGTGGATCTCGACCTCCGTATTCATCCCCGGCTTGAGGAGATGTCCCGGGTTCGCGATCCGGACGAGCACGGGGAACATCGTCACGTTCTGCTGCACCGTGGCCTGCGGCTCGATCTTCAGCACCGAGCCTTCGAACGGCCGGTTGGGGTAGGCGTCCACCGTGATCGTGGCGGACAAGCCCGGTTGCACTTTGCCGATGTCGGTCTCGTCCACCAGGGTCCGGACCTGCACGGTGTCCAGGTTCGCCATCTTGAACAGCAAGGTGCCGCCGCCCACGTCCTGCGTGGGCGAGGAGATCACCGTACCGAGCTCGACGTTCTTCGCGATGATCGTGCCCTGCATGGGGGCGCGGATGCGAGTGTCGGTCATCCGGTCCCGGGCGTTTTCGAGGTCGGTCTTGGCGCGGATCACGGCGGCGTTGGCGTTCGCGTAGCCCAGCCGCGCCGTCTCGTACTCCGTCTCCGTGATTGCCTGGGTCTTGTACAGGGTGTCGGCGCGCGCCATCTGGGATTTGGCGTTGGCGAGCTGGGCCTCGGCCACCACCAGGTTCGCTTCCGCCTGCGCCAGGCTGTTGCGCGGTACGCGGGGATCGATGGTGGCGAGCATCTGGCTCTGGCGCACGTCGTCACCGGTCTGGACGTGCATCTCGGTGATCTCGCCCGAGGCCTTGGACTTCACGTCCACGGTGAGCACGGGCTCGATGGCGCCGGAGGCCGACGCCGACACCACCAGATCGCGCCGCGCGACGGCCACTTTCTCGAACAGGATCGGTTCTTCCTCGCGCGTGCAGGCGACGAGGCCGAGCGCCAGGGCCGCCGCGCCGATGAGTCGCTTCACGTCTATGTCGTCCTCTCGTCGCGCTCGACCTTGCCGTCGAGCAGATGGATCTGGCGGCGCGCGTGCGCCGCGATGTCGTGTTCGTGCGTCACCAGGAGGATCGTCTGGCCGGCGTCGTGCAGCTGCTCGAACACCAGCATGATCTCGTTTCCCGTGCCCGAGTCGAGATTGCCGGTGGGCTCGTCGGCGAGCAGGATGCTCGGATTGTTCACCAGGGCCCGCGCGATCGCGACGCGCTGGCGCTGGCCGCCCGAGAGCTCGTTCGGCTTGTGGTCCATCCGGTCGCCGAGGCCAACGCGTTCCAGGGCCCGGGCCGCCTTTTCCCGCCGCTCCCGGGCCCGCTCCCCGGCGTAGATCAGCGGGAGCTCGACGTTGTGGAGCGCGTCGGCGCGGGGCAGCAGGTTGAAGGTCTGGAAGACGAAGCCGATCTCCTTGTTTCGGATCCGCGCCAGCTCGTCATCCGACAGGTCGCTCACCTGCTGGCCGTTCAGCCAGTACTCTCCGGCGGTCGGCGTATCGAGGCACCCGATGAGGTTCATCAGGGTCGATTTCCCCGATCCCGAGGGGCCCATGATGGCCACGAACTCGTTGCGCCGGATCTGGATGTCCACGCCGCGCAGGGCGTGCACCACCTCGGCGCCCATCTGATAGTCGCGGGCCAGCTTGTGCGTGAGGATGACGATGTCCGGCAGCGGCGTGTCGCCGGTGCGGAACGCCATCGCCTGCGTGACGGTCACAGCACGCGCCCCACGAGCGCCTCCACCTGCGCCCGGGCGATGAGGTAATTGAAGCGCGCCTGGACCAGATTCACTTCCGCGGTGGTGAGCGCGGACTGCGAAGTGAGCAGGTCGAGGATCGTCGCCGCTCCCACGCGGTAGCGCTCGTTCTGCACGCGCAGGTCTTCGGTCGCGGCCGCCACGTTCGAGCGCGCGATCTCGATTTGCTCGTAGGTCGTCGCCATGGCGGCGAGCTGCTGGGTGAGCTGGGCGTTCACCAGGCGGCGGGTGTCGGCGGCCCGCGCGGCCGCGACATCACTCTGCACGAACGCGCTGACGAGCTGGCGCTCGCGCGTGAAGCCGTTGAACAGGGTCCAGCTGAACCCGAACTGCACCGACCAGCCGTTGCCGTAGGTGTCCGTCGAGACCCAGGGGGCTTCCGAGCCCGAGTAACTGCTCCTGAGGGACGTCGTGATGGACGGCCAGTACGACGCTCGGCTTACCCCGATCTGCGCTCGAGCGGCGCGGGCTTGCGACTCGGTCTGGAGTACCTGGGGGGCGGTTAGCAGCGCCGTCGCGCGCAGCGCCGCCGTGTCCGGCAACGCGGGCAGCGTGGAGTCGGGCACGGCGCGCACCGGCGCGTCGACGCCGACCTGGCGGCCCAGGTTGGCCTGCGCGGACGCGAGGTTGGCCTGCGCCTGAAGCAGCGCGATCCGAGCATTGCCGTAGTCGACCGTCGAGCGGAGTGAGTCCGACCGCGTGGCCGAGCCGGCCCGCAGCTTCTCGACGGAGATCTGGAGCTGCTGCCGGCTGCGCCGCACCTGCGCGGCGGCGACCCGCACCAACTCGTCCCGCGCGAGCGCGTCGTAGAACAGCTGCTTGGTCGTCACCGTGACCTGGAACCGCTGGTTCACGAGCCCGGCGTCCGCGGCGTCCTGCGTCGCCGCCGACGCGCTGCGGTCGGAGAGCCGGCGGAACCCGTCGAACAGCTCCAGGCTCGCCAACAGGGACGCGGAGAACGTGGTCGTGGCCTGCAGGTCGACGATCTGGTTGCGGTTGGGATCGAATCGCGTCCCTCCCGCGCGGGTCGACGACCCGTTGGTCGAAAGGGTCGGGAGAAACGAGCCCATGCTCGCCCGGAGCGAGGCGCCCGCGGTGCGCGCGTCCCCCCGCGCCTGCACCATCGCCGGCTGCACCTGGAGGGCGCGCCGCACCGCCTCCTCCAGAGTCACCTCGGCCTGTTGCGCCGCCAGGCCGCGTGTCGCGCAGCCCAACGCGACGGCTCCCATGATCCATCGCATGCTAGTTCCGCCCTCCGTCCCGGGAGGTCTTCGCACTGTCTTCTTTACGATGTTGATGCTCGCGGGCGGCGATCAGTTGCAGATAGCGCTCCCGCTGCGCGGGCGTCAGCTGGGCACTGATCTCGGTCCGGGTCCGCTGCTTGAGCGAGTCGTAGCGGGGGTGCACTTCGCGCCAGAGGGCGTCGAACGCCTGCTTCGAGCGCTCCACGATGGCCCGCACCGAGTCCTGCTGGACGGTCGTCAGCGCGAGATCGCGCGTCAGCCGGTCCACCATGGCGGACGCGCCGCGCGGCCGCCGGCCGCCGGCGCGCTGGTCGGCCCACGCCTGCATGGTCCAACCGGCCCCGAGGCCGGCGGCGAACACCACGGCGAGGAGGGCGAGTGCCCAGGCTTTCGAGCGGTTGAACATCATGGTCCCAGCTGCCTTTCCCGGTTCCGAGTGGCGGTCAGCGCTCCACCAACGACGCCAACACCACGCCCGCGTCGGGGGGGCGCTGGTCGATGAGCAGCGCCGCGGCGGGGATCGCGCTCTCCCCCGCCGCGACGACGAGCGCGTCGTCGAGCGTGGCCGGGGCCTGGAGGGCGCGGCCTACCAGGAAGCCCGCGACGAGGCCTGCGGCGACCGCCGCGGCGAGGCCGCGCGGCGCCCAGGCGGCGAGCACCTCCCAGAAGGGTGCCCGCGCGGCGTCGAACCCGTCGAGCACGCCGGTGACGAAAACCCGCTGCTCCGCCGCCGGGTGCAGCGCCGCGCGCAACGCGGCGCCCAGCACCGGATCAGGACGGTGATCGAACGGTTCTCGCGACTCGGTCATCCTGCCTCCTATTTCCAGTCTGCCAACAGCTCTCGCAGGCGCCGCCGGGCGTGAAACACTTCGGAGCGCACCGTCCCCTCCGGGATCCCGAGGATCTCGGCGATCTCGGCGTGGGCGTAGCCTTCGACGTCGAACAGCACCACGGCGATCCGGCGCCGCTCGGGCAGCTCGGCCAGCGCGGCACGCAATCGCTCGCCCAGCGCGCTCCGCTCCGCATCCGTGTCGGGGCGCGAGCCCCCGCCGGTGAGCCCCGGCTCGAGCGGCTCCACCCGGCGGACGGCCCGGCGCCGCCGGCGGTCCGTGGCCGCGTTCGCCACGATACGCATGAGCCAGGGTCCGAACGGCCGGCGTCGGTCGTACTGCCCCAGCTTCACCAGCGCCGAGAGGAACGCGTCCTGCGCGGCGTCGTCGGCATCGTCCGGGTCCTGCAGTACGGCGCGAGCGACGCGCCGCGCCTGGCCCGCGTAGCGCTCCACCAGCCTGCCGAACGCTTGGCGATCGCCCGCCATCGCGCGGCGCGCCAGCTCTCCCTCGTCTCCCTGAGCAGTACGCGCGCCCTGCCGGAGAGGTTGGTCGGGCGGGGGCGAGGACGCTGGAGGGAGGGGGGGCGGCTCAGCCGCCATCGGGCGGCTCCCAGGCGCGGCGGCGCCGGAGCGCGTACAGCCCGAAGCCCAGCGCGAGCCAGAACGCTCCGGCTGCGAGTGTGACGCTCATCACGCGGGGGAAGGCGAGGAGCAGCACGCCCAGCGCTGCGAGCGTCAACGCGGCCGTACCCGCGATCGCCCGGCGCAGGCCGCCGGCGACCCGGCGCAAGGTGACCACCGCGACGGCCCCGAGCTCGTAGGCCGACCGTTTGTGACGAGGGGGCGCGACGTCCGCGGGCGAAGTCGCCGGCGTCGCGGGCGCGCCGATGAGCCGCGCGGGGAGCCGCAACCGGCGCGGCTGGAGCACGATCTCCCGGCTCGACGCGAGGTCGCGCCGGAACTGCGCCGCCAGCTCGTCGGTGAGGCCCCGGTCCTCCGCGATCACATCCAGCTCGTAGTTGGTCAGCAGGCTGGACACGTTCAGGTTGCTCGAGCCGACACGGGCCCACCGGCGGTCGGCGACGAGCGTCTTGGCGTGCAGCATCGGGCCCCGCCACTCGAAAATGCGCACACCGGCATGGAGCAGCTCTCGGTAGCCGATGCGGGTGAAGTTGCGCACGACGGGTAGATCGCTCGGGCCCGGGACGAGCAGCCGCACGTCCACGCCTTCGCGCGCGGCGTCGAGCAGGCTGGCGAACAGCGGAGCGGGGGCGATGAGATAGGCGTCGGTGATCCAGAGTCGCTCGGTCGCCGTCGCGGCGAGGAGCTGGACGGCGCGGTAGAGCCGCGCCTGGCTCGGGGCGCCCGCGACCACGCGCACGGCGCAGTCGCCGCGGGCCACCGGGTCGGTGGCCAGCTCGTCGGGTGGCAGCGGCCGCTCGCTGACCCGCCGCCAGATGCGCGCGAAGGCGCGGTCGAGCGCCGCGGCGGCGGGACCGCGCACGGTCACCATGGTATCGCGCCAGGGCAGGCGCCCGCGTCGCGAGTCGCCTGCCCATTCGTCCCCGATGCACAGCCCTCCGAGTATCGCCGTGGCGCCGTCCGTGACCAGCAGCTTGCGGTGGTCGCGTTTCACGAGCTCGAACGGTCGGGGTGGGAAGACCGGATGGAAGGCCCGCGCATCGACACCGGCCGCCCGCAAGCGGCGCCAGAAGGCGCGCGCGGTGCCCAACGAGCCGAGCGCGTCGTACACGACCCGCACGCGGACGCCGGCCCGCGCGCGCTCGGCGAGCGCCGCGGCGACCCGGCGACCCGTCTGGTCGTCTCGGATGATGTAGTTCTCGAGGTGGACCCACTCCCCGGCGGCGGCGATCTGGCCGAGCATCACCTCCAGCGTCGCGGGGCTGTCGGCGTGGTGCTGGACGGCGTTGCCGGTGAGGGCGCGCGCGCCGGCGGCGCGGTCGATGGCGAGCGACAGCTCAGCGCGAGCGGCGACGGCTCGGCCCGCCCCGGCGGGGGGTCGCGGCGCAGGGACACTCACCCCAGACCGAGCGTCCCCTCGACCGGGCGCAGCGCCTGAATAAGGAAGGCGATGTGGTCGTCCAGCGGCACCCCCAGCTCTTCCGCTCCCTGCCGGACTTCCTCGCGGTTCACGCCGCGGGCGAACGCCTTGTCCTTGAGCTTCTTCTTGACGGAGGCCACCTCCAGGTCCGCCAAGCTCTTCGACGGCCGCACCAGCGTGCAGGCGACGAGAAAGCCGCACAGCTCGTCCACCGCAAACAGGGCTTTGGCCATGAGAGAGTCGCGCGGCACTCCGGAGTAGGTGGCGTGACCCAGGATCGCACGACACAGCGGCTCCGGCATCCCTCGCTCGCGCAGCAGGCGGACGCCCCAGGCCGGATGGCCGTCAGCAGGGGAGTGCTCGTGGTTGGGGAGCTTCTCGTAGTCGAAATCGTGCAGCAGACCCACGAGGCCCCAGGCGTCCGCGTCCTCGCCGTATTGGCCGGCGTAGGCGCGCATCGCGGCCTCGACCGCCAGCATGTGCTGGCGGAGGCTCGGCGACAGGGTGTGTTCCTGCATCAGGGCGAGGGCGTCGGCGCGGTCCATGCGCTAGTATTTCGCGTGTGGGTGATCGTGACCGGGCGCTAAAGCTATTCGCGCGCGCCTACGAGTGCCAACAGGCCGGCGACCTTCCGGGCGCCGTCACGCTGTATCAGGCGTCGTTGGCCGAGCATCCTACGGCCGAGGCGCACACGTTCCTGGGCTGGGTGTATTCGTTTGCGCGGCGGTTCGAGGAGGCGATCGCCGAGTGCAAGCGCGCCATCGCCGTGGATCCGACCTTCGGCAATCCCTACAACGACATCGGCGTGTACTTGATGGAGCTGGGCCGGGATGAGGAAGCGATTCCCTGGCTCGAGGAGGCCAAGCGCGCGCCGCGTTACGAGGCGCCCCAGTTCCCCTACGTCAATCTGGCGCGGATCTACGAGCAGAACGGCGATGTGCTCGCGGCCCTCGCCGAGCTCGGGGGCGCGTTGGAGAAGGTGCCGGGCTACGTGCCGGCGGTCGTGGGGCTCCGCCGGCTGCAGCAGCGGGTGAACTGAGCCCGACCGCCCCGATCAGGCGCTAATGCAGACCTTCGCCACTCGGGCCTCGTTGCTGCGCCGTCATCTGGGATACCGTGATCGGCACCGACGCCTTGCGCTCGCCGTCCACGGTGATCTCGAAGCGGTACAGGCCGGGGTGCGGGAACGGGACGTCGAACACCAGGATCGCCGCGGCCTCGATGTCGGTGACCCCGGCGGGCGGCTCCGCGAAGGTCACGGTACCGTTCCCGCCCAGGATCTCGGCCTGCTGTTCGTCCACCAGCCGGATCTGCACCCCGTGCTCGCCAATTTCGGTCCGCTTGCCCTTGAGCCGGAGCACGAGGTGCAGCCGGGGATGCATCGCCGGAAACTGCTGCACCCAGATGTGCTGGAAGATGCCGAGGACCGAGATCTTCCCCGCCTGATCGACCAGCGCATAGTCGGCGACGACGGCGAAGTCGAGGTGCATCTCGTCTCCCGGGTCCCGCACGTCTCACTTTTTGGAGAACTCCACCCATGCCCTCGTCCGCTCCCATTCCAGCTTCAACACCCCGCGCTCGCCCCGCGGCTCCAGGAGGATGGTGAAGCGCTCGACCGGCTGCGTCAGGGTGTCGAGCCGCAGGTCGAGCCGCGCGAGGTCGTATTCGGCGCGGTAATCCGTGCCCCACTGCCCGGTGTTCTTGTTGATGATCAGCTGCCAGCCGGTCGGCGCGGGGATGGTCCAGAGCGTGTACGTGCCGGCGGGGATGGTCGTGCCGCCGATCACGAGGTCGGCGGTGGTCGTGAACACGGTCGCTTCGTTCGCGCCGGTGCGCCACACCTGGCCCCACGGCACGACGTGGCCGAAGATTCGCCGGCCGCGCATCGCGGGGCGGCTGTACTTGACCGAGACCGCCGCTCCCGGGATCGCGGCTTGGGCCGAGTCCGCGGGGGAGAGGGGGCCGAGCGGACGGCGGGCGAAGGCGGCCGTGAGCGCCGCCAGGTCGGGCGTCGCCACCCGCTCGACGCTCAGGTCCCCCATTCCCCGCACGCCCAGGATGCGGCCGGCGGCGTCCACGCGCGCCGCGTTCTGTGCCCCGGCGAAGATCGTCACGGTCGCGGAATCGGCACCGCGTCGCTCGAGCTCGACGGTCATCGTATCGCCGGCAGCGACCGACCACACCGACCACATGGACTGGGAGATCCGACCGGCGCCGCTCGCGCGCAGCCGGCGCGTGGCCTGCTCAAGGAGCGCCCAGGAGTTCCCGAGGTAGGGCAGGGCTCCCTCGGGGGCGGGGAAGTGAACCATCCGCGTGGTGTGCTGCCCGATCTCCACCACCACGCTGTCACCGCGGAAGTGGACGACGAACTGCTCGACCGGCGGACCGTCCGGCGCATGCGCCGGTCGCACCGCCATCTCCAGGCGCTCGACGGTCCCGTTCGGTCCGAGGACCGCCGTGTAGACCCGCACCGTCGCCTGGGGTGAGCGCGACAGATGGGTCCCTTCGAGCCGGTTGCCGGCCCGCGCGAACCGCTCGACCACCAGCGTGTCGGTCCCGAGGCGAACGATGAAGCTGCCCGTCTCGGGGGAGGGAGTGCCCTGCGCGGCGGCGGAGTCCCTGCACAGGGCGAGGATGATGAGAGCGGCGTGTGTGCGCACAGGAGTCGCTCCTACCTTTTGGTGAACGGGATCGACACCCGCCGGTCGTCCCAGGCGAACCGGATCACCCCGCCAGTGCCTTCCGGCTCGAGGGTGATCGTGAACTGCTCGAGCGGCTGGGGGAGTTTCTCCTCCCACAGGTTCACCCAGGCGAGGTCCTGCTCGGGGTGGTATTCGGTGCCCCACTGCCCGGTCTGCTTGTTGACGATGAGCTTCCAGCCCGTCGGGGACGGGAGCGACCACAGCGTGTACTTGCCGGCGGGAATGGTGACTCCGCCCATCACGAGGTCGACCGGCGTGGAGAACTGGGTCGCGGCGTTGGCGCCCGTGCGCCACACGGCGTTCCAGGGGACGACGTTCCCGAAGATCGCGCGCCCGCGCTTCAGCGGTCGGCCGTAATCCACCCAAATGTCGGCGCCGGCGATCGCGGCCCGGGCGGTGTCGCGCACGGACAAGGTGCCGAGCGACCGGCCGGCGAAGGCGGGGCCGGCGCTACTCAAATCAACGCTGGGGACGCGATCCACTTCGACCTGGATCGTGCTGCCCTTGCCGCTGAGATGCGTCAGGCGCCCCGTCCGGTCGAGCTTCACGGTCCAGGGGCCGACCTGGCCGAACATGAACGACAGGGAGTCCGGGGCGAGGCGCCGGGCGGCTACGGCCCAGGGCTGTTGCTGGCCGAGCACGACGGCCTGGAGCGCGACGCTGTCGCCCCCCGCGGCGCGCGCGCGCTCGGCGAAGTGCTCGACGAGGGCGTAGGTATAGATGACGAACGGGAAGGCGCCCTTGGCGACCGCCATGCGGAAGGTCGCGATGCTGTCCCCCCGGGGCACGCGCACGATAGCGCTGTCGCCCACGAACTCGACCGTCGCCTTGGTCTCGGCGGGTCCGGGCGCCCCGGAGATGTTGTGGGTGACGAGCTCGAAGCGCTCGAGCGAGCCGTCGGGGCGGAAGGTCGCCGTGTAGATCCGGTGGACCGATCGCCCCACGCGCAGGACCTGCTGGCCCTCGAGTTTCGTGGCGGTGCGCGTGTACTCCTCGAGCGCGAGGGTGTCGGCCCCGAGGCGGGTGACGAATGCGCCCGTCACCGGCGCGCCTTGGGCGGCGAGCGACAGAGCGCCGCATGCGAGCGCGCCGAGCAGACTCACGGTAGTACGCATGGATCCTCCTCAGGAGACACGAATCGACTTCACTTCATCGTTCTGGGCGATAGCGTTGACGATGTTCTGACCCTTGGTCACCTGGCCGAACACCGTGTGCACGCCATCCAGATGCGGTTGGGGGGAGTGACAGATGAAGAACTGACTTCCCCCGGTGTCCGTCCCGGCGTGGGCCATGGAGAGCGTACCGGCGACGTGCTTGTGCGTGTTGCGCTGGGTCTCGCACTTGATCGTGTACCCCGGCCCGCCGGTGCCCACGCGACCCTTGCCGGTCTTGGAGATGGGGTCGCCGCCCTGGATCATGAAGTTCGGGATCACGCGGTGGAAGCGTGTGCCGTCGTAGAACGACGCGTTCGCGAGCTTTTCGAAGTTGGCCACGGTGTTCGGGACCTCGTCGGCGAACAGGTCCGCCTCGATCGTGCCTTTGGCGGTCACGATCACGGCTTTCTTGTTGGGCATCAGCTCCCCACGGACAGGTTGTCCTCGACCTGGGCGACCGTCTTCATGCCTACAATCACAGTCGAGACGAGCGGGTTGTCCAGCACGAACTTGAGCGCCAGCTGGGCGGCGGTCAGCCCCGATTTGGCGCCGAGCTCGGCCACGCGCTGGCCCAGGGCGGCGAGCTGTGAGACGTAGGGCCGCGGCATCCGCGCGCGGATGTCGCCCTTGGGCCAGACGCTGTCCGGGGCGTACTTGCCGGCGAGGAAGCCGTTGGCGAGGGGCTCCCGGGCGATCACCCCCACGCCCGCGGCCCGCGCGGCGGGCAGGAACGCGTCCTCGACCTCGCGCCGCGCCAGATTGTACACGATCTGCACCGTGTCGGGCATCGTGGCGTTGACTGCGGCGAGCCCTTCCTCCGGCGGGTGCACCGACACGCCATAGAACCGGATCAGGCCCTCCCGCTTCAAGTCTTCGAGGACCTGATAGGTCTCCATCTGCGAGATCAGGTTCAGGGGCGGGTTGTGCAGCTGGAGCAGGTCGATGTAGTCGGTCCGCAACCGGCGCAGCGACTGGTCCACCGCGAAGCGCACGTAGGCGGCCGCGAAACTCGTGTCGTGGGTGATGGGCAGGGGCGCGTCGGCGGGCACGTGGTCGAGCGCCTGGCCGAGCGCCTGGCCGACCCGCTCCCGCAGCAGCGGGTGGATATCCCGGTTGTAGAAGTTGCCGCCCACCTTGGTGGCAAGCACCACGTGCTGGCGCACGTCCGCGAGCGCCTCGCCCAGGATTTCCTCGGAGTGGCCGTGGCCGTAGACGTCCGCCGTATCGAAGAACGTGCAACCCAGCTCGTAGGCGCGGCGGACGGCGCGCTTCGACTCGGCATCGTCGGTAGGGCCGTAGGAATTGCCGTAATGGTTCCCGCCGATCGCCCAGCCGCCGAACCCGATCTGGCTCACGGCCAGGCCCGTGCGGCCAAGGACGCGCGTGTTCATCGCAACAGCTCCGCGAGCGCCTCGGGTGTCGCGACCGGCAGGGAGCAGGTCGTGCCGACGCACACGGTGGCGGCGGGGCGGTCGGCGACGCGTCGCACCACGACCCGGCGCGGCCGGTAGGTCTGCAACGCCACGAGGTGCATGGCACACGCCGGCCCTGCGCCCGCCGGGCCCGACACCTCGACGCGCGTCACCGGGTGCAGCGCCCAATCCACCGCCCGGAGCAATGTGGCGCCGTGCAGGGCGAGCTGTGCGCCGGCGCCGACGAACGCCGCGAGCTGCCGGTCGAGCAGGCGGCGCCATTCCGGGCCGTCCGTCAGGGCCCAGAGGCGCGCCAGCACCAGGGCGGCGACTCCGTTGGCCGAGGGCGTGGGCGCGTCCTGGACCGGCTTGGCGCGCGTGGCGAGATACGCCGGCTGGACCACACCGTCCGGGTTCCGTGCCAGGTCGAAGAACCCGCCGGCGGCCTCGTCCCAGTGCGCCTCTCCTCCGCAGTAGCGCATCACCGTCACCGCGCGCTCGAGCCAAGCGGCCTCGCCCGTCGACTCGTAGGCGTCGAGGAAGGCGGCCGCGCTCTGGACGCTGTCGTCCAACAGCCCGCACGGCACCGACCGGCCGATCACGTGGCCCATCCCACCTCCCGCATCCCACGCCTGTTCCCAAATATTGACCAAGACCCTCAGCCCCAAGGCGTTGCACTCCGGTCGGTCGAGCACCGCCCCGGCCTGGAGGAACGCTCCGGCCATCATGGCGTTCCAGTTCACATAAGCAGTCCGGTCCACGAACGGCGCCGGGCGAAGATCCCGGGCGGCCTTCAGCTTGCGGAGGGCGCCCTGGAGCACGGGCCACTCGTCGTCGCCCGCCGGGTCGCGCTTCCACCACAACACGTTCTTCCGTGAGTTGTGGTGCATCTCTCCCTGCTCTTCCAAATCGAACACCCGTCGCACCACGTCGAATTCGCGATCGGATAGGGCCGCTCTGGCCTCCTCCTGGGTCCACGTCCAGTAGTCGCCGTCGTCCCCGAAGGCGACGTCGGCGTCTTGGGAGGAATGGAAGACGCCGCGCGCGGGATCAGCCAGCACTTCCAGCACCCAGTCCACGACTCCCGAGGCGACGCGCTTGAACAGTGGAGTCCCCAGGGCGGCGTACCCGTCGAGGTAGGCCCGGAGCAGCTCCGAGTTGTCGTACGACATCTTCTCGAAGTGGGGCACGATCCAACGCTCGTCCACCGAGTACCGATGGAACCCGCCACCCACGTGGTCGCGGATGCCGCCCTGCGCCATGCCGGTGAGCGTTTTCTCCACGACCTGGCGCGGCCACTCCATTCCCTCCCCGCCGCGCCAGCGGGCGAGCAGGAACTGGCACCCGGCGGGGTGGGGGAACTTGGGGGCCGTGCCGAAGCCGCCGTAGCGGACGTCGAACAGCCGGGCCATCTGGTCGGCGGCATCCGCCAGCAGGCGCGCATCGATGCGTCCGCTCTGCGCTTCGTCCAGCGATTCGGCCACGTGCTGGCGGATCGCCCGGGCATTGTTCGCGACCTTTTCGTGGTCCTCCCGGTAGAGCCGGGCGATCTGCTGCAACACCGACGGGAAGCCAGGCCGGCCGAAGGCGTTGCCCTCGGGCGGGAAGTACGTGCCGCCGAAGAACACTTCGCCCCCGGGCGTGAGGAACGCGGTCAGCGGCCAGCCCCCCTGCCCGGCGACCGCCGAGACCGCGCGCTGATACCGCGCGTCGACGTCGGGGCGCTCGTCGCGGTCGACTTTGACGCAAACGAAGTCGCGGTTCAGGATTTCGGCCACCGCCGGATCCTCGTACGACTCGCCGTCCATCACGTGGCACCAGTGGCACCAGACGGCGCCGATGTCGAGCAGGACCGGTTTGTTTTCGGCCCGCGCCCGCGCGAACGCCGCCTCGCCCCAGGGGTGCCAGTGCACGGGTTGGTGGGCGGCGGATTGGAGATAGGCCGAGGGCTCGGAAGCGAGAAGGTTGGGCATCAGCTCACCGAGCGGTCTCCAGGTAGCGCACCGCGGTGCGCGTCATCAGCTCCGCGCCGATCACCAGGGCCTCCTCGTCGAAGTCGAATCGCGGGCTGTGGTGCGGTGGTGCTCCCTCCGGTCTCGGTGCCGAGCCCACGAACGCGAAGCAACCGGGGACCCGCTGGAGGAAGTAGGACATGTCCTCGCCGCCCATCGTGCGGACGCCCCCGATGACCCGGTCCGGTCCGACGATCTCGGCGGCAACGTCGCGCATGAGCCCCGCCATCCGGGCGTCGTTGACGAGGGGTCCGGAGAGGCGCCGGTACCGGCACTCGGCGGTCGCGCTGAACGCGAGCGCGATCGCCTGGGCGGTATGGCCCACCAGCTGAGGCGCTTCCTCCCAGAACCGGCCCCCGAAGGTCCGCACCGTGCCACGCAGCACCGCCCGCTCGGGGATGACGTTGAATGCGTGGCCCGCGTTCACCTGTGTCACCGATACCACGGCTTCCTCGAGCGGGTTCCGCCGGCGCGCGACGAGACTCTGGAGCGCCGTGACGATGTGTGCTGCGGCGAGCACGGAATCCACGGTCTGATGCGGCGCCGCCGCATGACCGCCCTTGCCCTGGACCGTGATCTCGAACTCGTCCACGGAGGCCATCACCGGGCCGGGCATGATCCCGATGGTCCCGACTGCGAGGTCGTTCCAGAGATGGATCCCGAACGCGGCGTGCACCGCCGGGGCGTCGAGGACCCCGTCCTTGATCATCGCTTCGGCGCCGTTGCTGATCTCCTCGGCGGGCTGGAACGCGAGTTTGACCGTGCCCCCGTCGGGGAGGGCGGACCCGGCGAGCCGGCGGGCCACCTCGAGCCCGATCGCGACGTGCCCGTCGTGACCGCAGGCGTGCATCTTCCCCGGGTGGCGGGAGCGGTGAGGGAGATCGTTCGCTTCCTCGATCGGCAACGCGTCCATATCGGCGCGCAGCAGGACGCACCGCCCGCTTTCCCCCCCCCCGCCTCGGACGCCCACCACGCCCGTCCGCCCCACGCCGGTCCGCACCACATAGCCGAGCTGTTGCAGCCGCTCGGCGGCGAGTGCGCCGGTGCGCGTTTCCTCGAACCCGAGCTCCGGGTGGGCGTGGAGATCGCGCCGCGTGGCGACAAGGGCGTCGCGATCCACGGGAGGCAGCGGCATCACACGCGCGAGCCCGGGCACAGGTCGTTGACCACGCATGCCTCGCACTTCGGCCGTCGGGCGACGCACACGCTCCGGCCGTGCTCGATCAGCGTGTGTCCGAACCACGTCCATCGCTCCCGCGGCACGAGCGCCATCAGATCGCGCTCGATCTTTTCCGGGGTGTCCTGCCGCGTGAGCTTCAGCAGTCGGCTAATGCGGTGGACGTGGGTGTCCACCACCACGCCGTCGTTCTTGCCGAACCAGGTACCGAGAATCACGTTGGCGGTCTTGCGGCCGACGCCGGGCAGCTGGGTCAGCGCTTCCATCGTCTCCGGCACGCGCCCGCCGTGCCGCTCGACCAGCGCCTGCGCCATGCCGATGATCGATTTGGTCTTGTTGCGGAAGAAGCCGGTGGACTGGATCTCCCGCTCGAGGACCGCCGGGTCTGCCGCGGCGTAGTCCGCCGCGGAGCGGTACTTCGCGAACAGGTGGGGCGTGACCATGTTGACCCGCGCGTCGGTGCATTGTGCGGAGAGGATGGTCGCCACGACGAGATCGAGGGCGCTCGTGTGACGCAGCGCGCACGTCGCGTCGGGGTAGGTTCGGGCCAGCTGGTCGAGGATCTTGCTCGCGCGGGCGCGGCGATGGGCTTGGCTCTCGACGCCCCTCCCCCCCCCCCCGCGTCCACTCCCCCGTCGCTCCCGGCGGCGCGCCGGTTTCCGTTTCGTCCGCGACATGCTCACCACACGCCGGGGAGGAGTCGCCATCTGACCGTGTTCGCGTACGCCTGATAGCCGTCCAGGTGCCGGACCAGGTAGCGGTCTTCGATCACCGCGCGGCGCAGGACGAGGAGCGTGCACACCAGCGCGGGGACGAGCGCCCACCAGGAGCCCAGGGCGAGGGCGCTGCAGGGCGGGACCAGGAGCATGCCGAGGTAGCCCGGGTGTCGCACGACGCGATAAGGCCCCCGGGTGACGAGCTGGTGCGCGCGCTCCGTCTGGATTCTGACGACCGGCGAGAAGAAGCGGTTCACGGCCACGGCCCAGACGAGCCAGGCCATCGCCGCGGTGGATCCCAGGAGCCCCGCCCCCCGCAGGGCGGGCCCCACGCTGTCCGACCAGTGGTAGCGGCCCGCATCGAGCGTCCCCACGACGAGGTGGGCGAACAGGAAGACGGTCATCGGCACGCGGCGCCAGCGGTCGATCCCTCCGGGGCCGGGCCGGCGGCGCTCGCGGGCGAGCTCGGGATCGATGGTCAGCACCAGGACGAGCGCGGCCACGGACGTCGCCGCGAGATACGCCCAGTAGAGCGCGTCCCCCCATCGCCCGGAGAGCGCGAACAGGATCGCGCCGTACAGCACGGTCACGGCGGCCCACCGCGCGAGCCGGTCGGCCAGCATTCGGGGCGTCACAACCCGCGCCGCCGCCGGGTTTGCGCGAGAAACGCGTCCGCATCGCGCGTGTTGAGCACCTGCGGCGCCTCGAGCCACCCCTTGCGCGCGATCCCGATCCCCACGGCGACGTTGCTCATGCCGCCGACCGAGTGGGCGTCGGCGCCGATCGCAATGGTGACGCCGAGCTCCCGCGCGCGCCGCACCAGACGCCAGTCGAGGTCGAGCCGATGGGGGTCGGCGTTCACCTCGATGGCGACGCCGCGCTCCACCGCGCGGGCGAACACCCGCTCGAGGTCGATCGGGTAGGGGTCGCGGGACAGCAGCAGCCGGCCGGTCGGATGGCCGAGGATGGCCGTGTGGGGGTCGTCCAGCGCCCGGAGCACGCGCTCCGTCATCTCGCCTTCGCTCATGCCGAACCGCGAATGAATCGAGCCGATCACGAAATCGAACCGGTCGAGCACGTCGGGCCCGTAGTCGAGGGTGCCGTCCGCGAGGATGTCGGCTTCCACTCCCTTCAGGGCGCGGAAGCCGTCGGCCGCGCGATTCACCGCGTCGATTTCGGCGTGTTGGCGGTCGACGTCCTGGGGCTTGAGCCCGCCGGCGTAGGCGGCCGACTGGCTGTGGTCGGTGATCCCGAGCCACTCGTACCCCGCCTGGCGGCAGGCGCCGGCCCATTCCGCGACCGTGACCGTGCCGTCCGAATAGGTGGTGTGGCAGTGCACGAAGCCCTTGAGCTCCTGCTCCTCGATCAAGCGGGGCAGGGTGCCCGCGGCGGCGGCCGCGCACTCCCCTGTGCCCTCGCGCAGCTCGGGCGGGATCCAGGCGAGGCCGAGCGCGCGGTAGACGCTCGCCTCGTCCGGGAAGCGCCCGCTCGGGTCGAGGGCCACGCCCGCGGCGCGCGCCCGCATCTGGAGGTCGTCCCAGTGCGCCGGAGCGCCCGTCGCGCGGATCCAGGCGAGGCCGAAGTCCTCCGCGGTGGCGATCACGACGTCGACCACCGTGCCGCCGGCGAACCGCAGGGTGACGGCCCCTTCCTGGCCCGCGAACTCCGTGACGCCGGGCGCGTCTCCCAGCCGCTTCACGAGCGCTGCGCGCGCGTCGCCTCCGGCGTGGACGACCACGAGATCCAGGTCGCGGATGATCTCGCGCCGCCGCCGTACACTCCCCGCGATCTCCACCCGCTCGACACCCTCGAGCGCGGCCAGGGCGCGCTGCACCCCGGCGGCCTCGTCCCACGCGTGGTGAAACAGACGGAATTCGCTCGAGCGGCGCAGAAACGCGATCCCCCGACGCACGTTGTCGGCCGTCTTGTCTCCGAAGCGCGGCAGCTGGGCGAGGCGCCCATCGGTCGCCGCGGCCTCCAGCTCGGTCAAGGATTCGACGTGCAACGCGTCGTAGATCTGCCGCACCTTGGTCACGCCCAGCCCCGGAATGCGGAGCATCTCCACGAGGCCGGGCGGGATCTGCTCGCGCAGCTCGTCGAGGGCGCTCGAGCGGCCCGTCGTGAGCAGGTCGCGCACGATCTCGAGCGTCGCCGCTCCGACACCCTTCACCTCCGCGAGCGCGCCCGACTCGAGTCCGTCCCGGAGCTCCCCCGGGAAGGCGGCGATGGCCCGGGCGGCGTTGTGGAAGGCGCGGACGCGGAACGCGTTGTCGCCGCGCAGCTCGAGAAACGCCGCGAGCTGCTCGAGGACCTGACGAACGGCCTGCTTGTCCATGCGAGCGAGGAACGTAATGCGGGAAGCGGGACGCGGGAAGCGCGCAGCGCTACGCGACCACGACGAACCGCTCGGACGAGTCGTGTCCGAACGGATCCCGCTTGCCGCGTCCCGCTGCCCCGGCGGGCGGGGGCAGGACGGCCAGGAGCCGGCACGTGAGCAGCAACAGCTCACCGGCGTTGGCCAGCGAGGCGAGCTGCGCTTCCCGTGCACCGGGGAGTCGGGGCGCGAACGGCGGAGTGCCGTCCTCCCGCCCGGCCGCCACCTCGATTTCGTCACCGGCGGGATCCTCGGGGTCGGCGCGGCCTTCGACCGCGACCGCGCTGAAGCCTGGCCGGTCGGCCCGCAGGCCGAACACGCCGAGGACCGTGATGCCGCCCGTCCGGCCGGTTTCGGTCACGAACATCCCGTCGAGCGGCTCGGCGGCCTCGCCCGCCGCCGGCGTCCCCCACACGCGCAGCTCGGGGAGCTGGAGGTACAACGCGGGCTGCGCGAGGTGCGAGCTGAGCGCGGCGCCCGCCCGCCCGGCGAGGACGCGCTCGAGCGGCACGGGGCCGACCTGGTACACCCAGCCGCCGGCCGCCCAGTGGCGGTAAGCGTGGTGCAGCAGGCGCACGTGCCCGTCGAGCGCCTCGGCGGGCTCCTCGGCCGACACCAGCTCGCGCAGCAGACGCCCCACCGGCTCGAGCAGTACGAACCCGTCGCGATCGGTTGAGGCGAGCGCTCCCTGCGCCAGGTGTTGCGCAATGGCCGGGAACCGCTCGCCGGCGAGGGCGCCGAACACGAGGCCGAACGGCGTGAGTCGAGCGGGGGGAGGAGAGGGAGGGGGACTCACGCGCGTGGTAAGAACCGGTCGAGCGTCCGGACGAAGTCGTCGGTGGCCTCGACGTGGGGGCAGTGGCCGACGGGCAGTTCCGCGAGCTCGGCCCCGAGCAGCTCCGCGAGCTCGCGCGAGCCCTCGACGGGAATGGGGTCGTACGTGCCGTGCACGATGAGCGCGGGGGGCGGAGGAATGGGGGCGAACGTCTGCCGCAGCTGGTCGCGGAAGTCGTAATCGCCCAGGCTCTCCCAGACCGCCTGCTGGGTCCGCGCCGTGACGCGAAAGGGAGTCAGCCGGCGCGCGTCGTCGAACCGGCGGAAGTAGCCGGCGACCGACAGCTCGAACGCGCGCCGCTGGTAGACCGCGGGATCGCGCTCGCGCAGCCCGCTGGCGCGCAGCTCGTCGCGCGCCCGCTGAATCTCCGGCGCGGCCATCCGCTCGGCGAAGCGGCGCTCGAACTCCTGGCGCAGCCGCGCCGTGAGCGAGGCAGGGGCGACGAGCGCCAGCCGCGCCACTCGTGTCGGATGCTCCAGGGTGTAGAGCGCGGCGAGCAGCCCGCCCCAGGAGTAGGCGCACAGCGTGAGCCGCTCGAATCCGAAGTGCCGCCGGATCGCGTCCAGGTCCGCGACATGCTCGCGCCAGCCTACGGGCGTGTCGCGCGACACGGGCGACCGGCCGCCGCCGCGCTGGTCGTAGTAAAACAGCTCGCGGCCCTCGGCCAATCGGTCGTACTGCGGGAGCAGATAGTCGTGGTGGGCGCCGGGGCCGCCGTGCAGCACGACGACGAGCGGACCTGTCCCCACGCGCCGAGTGAACAGCCGGATGCCGTTGACGTCGATCGACATCGGGCGGAGGATAACCGCGGAAACGAACGGGGGCGACTCCCCCGAGGAGCCGTCGCCCGGTGGATCCGCCCGCGCGCTCAGAACACGACGCCGCCCGTCAGCACGAAGATCTCCCCGCCCCCCAGCTCGATCCGGGCCTCCACGAATGGAGCCAGCCGCGAGGTCCGGGACTTGAACTTGATCCCGCCCAGGAGGTTCAGGCCGACCTCGGTATCGGACACTGACGGGAATCCGGGGACGTCGCGCGAGATGTGGGCGATGTTGAGGCCGCCGCCGACGTACGGCGCCACGCTGCCCGTCACCCTGGGGATCGTGTAGCCCAGGTCGCCGTTGATCTCCCAGTACGTGGCGTCGCCGGCGCCTCCGCCGACGTCCGGGAAGAAGTAGTCGAACGAGGCGATCCCCTCGAACCCCGGCGTCTTGATGAGCGAGCGCAGGCTGAAGGTCGCCCGCCCGCCGATGCCGAAGTTGACGTCGTCGCTGCCGAAGCTGGCCTGCACGCCGAATCGGGTCTGTGCCCGCAGGTCGGCAGCGGTGGAGCCGAGCAGCGCCAACCCGCCCAACACAACCAGTGCGCGCTTCATTCACTCTCCCCCTCTAGGATATGGTGGCCGACGAAATCGGCCCCAAGATAGGAAGCGCGCGCGGGAACACAATACGGCGGGGCGGCGAGGTGGGGCCGGGGTGCCGTCAGAGCAGCACGGCGAGCGCGTCCGCGATCTCCCTGACTTCGGCGTGTTCCTTGTCGCCGAAGCCGGCGGGCGCGTCGGAGTCGACGTCGAGCTGGCCGAGGATCGCGTCGCCGCGGCGGATCAGCACGACCAGCTCCGCCTTGGTCCAGGCGTTGCACGCCAGATAGTTGCCGATCCGGGTGACGTCGGGGACGTTCTGGTCCTGCCGAGTGGCCACCGCCGTGCCGCACACACCCGTGCCGACCGGGATCCGGATGTGTTCGGTCTCGCGGCCTGCGAACGCCTCGAGCACGAGCTCGTCGCCGTGCAGCATGTACGCGTACACCGAGGTGTAAGGCGCCCCGAGGCCGCGGAGCCGGTCGCACGCCATCTGCAGGAGTCCCTGCCGCCCGATGTCGTGCAGGTGTCCGGCCCGGAGCGCGCGCACGATCTTGCTCGCCTCGCCCACGATAGGCATCAGCGTTCCGCGCCTCCTCGCCGGCCCAGCACGGCGCTCACCCGGATCTCGGACTCCCCGCGCCGCGCGACGATCTGTACGGTGTCCCCCGGCTGGTGGGCGCGCAGCGCGTCGGTCATGTCGTAGAGGTTCGTGATCGGCTTCCCGCCGATCGCGGTGATGACGTCGCCACCCTGGAGCCCCGCCTGCTCAGCGGGACTCCCTGCCCGCACGCCGCTCAGCCGGACGCCCCCCGGGGACTCGCTCATGTCGGGAATGGTGCCCAGATAGGCCCCGTACCCCTGACCGCCGGCCGCTGCCTGGGGTCGCGGCACGTCCACGAAGGTGAGCGGGCCGGGGCGATCCGCGAGGGCGCCGGTCAGGTCCGCCACGAACGCCGCCACGCGGGCCGTTCCCTCCGCGTTGATCTTTTCCCAGTCGTCGGTGGACCGGTGATAATCCTCGTGCAAATCGGTGAAGAAATGCAGGACGGGGCGCTTCGCCGCGTAGAACGGGGCGTGATCGCTCGGTCCCCACCCGTCGCCCGAGGCGCGGAGGTCGAACCGCGCGGCGTTCACCGAATCGAGCAGGGCGGGGAACTCGCGCGCGGTCGCGGCCCCGAGCGCCAGGAGTCGGTCGTTGCGCAGCCGGCCCACCATGTCGAGGTTGAGCATCGCGTAGATCGAGTCGACCGGTTGAACCGGCGGGTGCTTCACATAGTGCGTCGAGCCGAGCGTGCCCAGCTCCTCGCCGCTGAACGCGACGAGGACGACGGTGCGCGCGAGGCGGCGCCGGGCGAGGCGGCGGGCGATGGCGAGCAGGGCCGCGGTGCCCGACGCGTTGTCGTCGGCGCCGTTGTGGACCCGCCCGGTCGAGTCGGGGTCGAGGGCGCCGAATCCGCCGAGGCCGAGGTGATCGTAATGGGCCCCCACGATCACCACCTGGCCCCGGAGCGCGGGCGAGCGCCCGGGCAGCACGGCGACCACGTTGCGCGCCTCGACGTTCCCCAGACCGGCGTGCCGCGCGGCCGGCGCGTCGGCCGCGATGGTGAACGCTTGGAAGTAGGTGCCGTTCTCGCTCCCCGGCCGGAGCCCGGCGCGCGCGAACGCGTCGCCGAGGTAGCGGCCGGCCTCCACGAGCCCGTCGGTCCCGACGCCGCGACCGGCGCGGGCATCCGCGGCGAGGTAGCGCACGTCCGCAAGCAGCCGGCGCGCCGCCGGCGAGAGATCGGTCGGTGCCTGGAGCAGCGCGAGCAGGCCGAGTGCGGCGGCGAGCATGCGCTATATCTATCCGCGCCCGGACTACGACGGAAGCGCCGTGTGATCGTTGCCGCCGCTCTGCCGCGGGCCTAGATTCCTCGCTCCCCATGCTCGATCCCCGGACTTTTGCCGCGCGCTTCGCCCGCGTGTTGGACCTCTTTCGCGATCCCCAGGCGAAAGAGGCGCGGAAGGCGGAGTTTCGCGCGCTGATCTCGCTGTTGCACGCGGACGCCGCGACGGTCCGAGCCGGCGGGGGACGGGTGGTCGTGAACGAGGCGATGCTGGAGGGGACCGACGTCGTGGCGCTGCTCCAGCGCCTCGAGCTCCATGGAGTCGGCGAGATCGTGATCCCGGCGGATCCCCGGCCGGGCGACCTGTTCGCCCTGCTCACCGCGCTGGCGGACCAGCCGGGAGAAGACGACGTGCCGACCCGGCTGCGCGCGATGGGCGCCGAGCGGATTACGGTGGCGATTCTGCACCTGTATCCTCCGCCCGAGTCGCCGCCCCCTCCTCCGCGCCGCCGGACCGAGCACGACGTGGGTGGCATCCTGCGGGGCGACCCGATGGGGGATATCGCGTCCCCGGTCGTGCCAGTTGAGGGTATGGAGTTCAGCCAAGCTCCGATCCCGCCGCCGACCCTCCCCCCCCTCCCCTCACTC
>JBOHSA010000194.1:0-9505 GCA_050732995.1 Gemmatimonadales bacterium
GGGGGGGGGCGAGGGGGGGGGGGGGGCGACCCCCCGGCGGGCGGTATTCCTCGACCGGGACGGCACCATCGTCGACGATCCCGGGTTCCTGCACGAGCCCGGCCGGCTCCGGCTCCTGCCCGGCGCGGGCGACGCCATCCGGCGTCTCAACGACGCCGGCTTCGTGGTCGTCACCGTGAGCAACCAATCGGGGATCGCGCAGGGGTTGTACGACGAGGCGGCCTACGCCGCCGTGCAGCGCCGGCTCGTCGAGCTCCTGGCCGGCCACCGGGCCCGGCTCGACGCCGCCTACTTCTGCCCCCATCACCCCGAGATCGACGGGCCCTGTCCGTGTCGCAAGCCCGGGACGAAGCTGTTCGAGGACGCCCGGGCGGCGCTGGCGATCGATTTCGCGCGCTCGTTCTGGGTGGGTGACCGGCTGAGCGACGTCGAGCCCGCGCGGCAGCTCGGCGGCCACGGTCTGCTCGTCGTCACGGGCAAGGGCGCGCTGCACCAGGAGCAGGCTCGCACTCTGGGGTTCCCCGTCGTCCGGGACCTGGCGGCCGCGGCGGACGAGATCGTGCGGGCGGAGTGATTGTGCGGCCGGCGTGCGCTCGGCAGATTTGGGCACCACCCTGATCGTCAGGAGCCGCGTGACGGCCCACCACATCCTCGCCACCCTCCTCGTGCTGCAAGGCGCGCCCGCGGCCTCGATCCCGCTCGCGGTGGGCCGGACCGTCACGCAGGCGGCGCCCGGCGCGCGCGCGCTCGCCGTCGGCCAGTCCGCGCAGGGCCAGTTGACCCGCGGGGACACGTTCCGCGAGTCGGATAGCACCTACGCGCAGTCGTGGACCCTCGAAGGCCGCGCCGGTCAGATCGTGACCATCGATCTCGAGTCGGACGCGTTCGACGCCTTCCTCTTCCTCTCGGGCCCGGGGCTCGAGCGGCCGCTCCAGGACGACGATTCGGGCGGCACCTGCAATGCCCGGCTGACCACGAACTTCACGCAAGGCGGGACGTTCACGGTCGTGGTGAACAGCGCCGAGAAGTACGGCACCGGGCGGTTCACGCTGAGCGTGACGTCCGGCGCCAAGCCGAAGTCGCTCTCACCCTGCAGCCGCAGCCAGTGATCCCCCCCTGGGTCCGCGTCGCCGTCCTGGTCTCGGGCGGCGGCACGAACCTGCAGGCCTTGCTGGACGCGTTTGGCCCTCCGCCCCCCGCGCCCCCCCTACCCCCGCCCCTGATCACGGTGGCCCGGGTCGTCGCCAGCCGCGCGGGGCTGGGAGCGCTCGAGCGCGCGCGCTGCGGAGGCGTTCCGGCCGTCACCCTGCGCGACCCGGCCGACCCGGTCGCGCTGCTCGCCGCGCTGGAAGAAATCGACCTCGTGGTGCTCGCCGGGTACCTGAAGCTCGTGCCGGCCCCGGTCGTGGCCCGTTTTCTCCGCCGCATGATTAATATCCATCCGGCGTTGCTGCCCGCCTTCGGCGGACCGGGCATGTACGGCCGCCGTGTGCACGAAGCCGTGCTCGCCAGCGGCGTCACGGTCACGGGGGCCACCGTGCACTACGTTGACGAGCAGTACGACCGGGGGCCGATCATCGCCCAATGGCCGGTGCCGGTCCGGCCCGACGACACACCTGACACACTCGCGGCCCGGGTGGTCGCGGTCGAGCACCAACTCCTGCCGGCCGTCGTCCGGGAGCTCGCCCGGCGTGGCCTCCCGGCGGAACCGGTGCGGCTGTGCGCGGAGGGGGCGGGGTTTGGATCGGCGGGCGAGGCAGCGGTAAGGATCACACAGGCGACGGAATGACGGAATGGGGGTGGCGATGAAAGCGTCCGCGCGCGTGGCTCTTGCATTAGCTACCCTTTCCGTCCTTCCGTCCTTCCGTCCCCTGCCGGCACAAGACGTCAGCCAGCTCGCGGAGCGTTTCGCCCGCATGATCGCCGTCACCGGGTACGAGCAGGCGATGACCGACTCGCTGCTCACCCTGTTGCCGGGGAGCACACGGGATCGAGCGGGCAACGTTACGCTGGTGCTGGGGGGCGGCGCGCCGCGGCGGCTCGTGGCCTGCCCCCTGGACGAGCTGGGTTACGTCGTCGGGAACGTCCTGGACGACGGCTACCTCACGCTGCGGCGGGTAGGTACGTCGCGGGCCAACCCGCTGTTCGACCAGCAGCTCGAGGGACACCGCGTGACGTTGGTGGGCGGTCACGGGCCCGTGCCCGGCGTCGTCGCGGTGCGGTCGACCCACTTGAACCGCGGGCGCCCCGCCGCGACGGACCCGCCGTTCACGGTGGACAATGCGTACGTGGACGTCGGGGCCCAATCGGCGGACGAGGTCGCGGCGCTCGGGCTGCGCGTGCTCACGCCCGTCGCCCTCGCCAAGCGGCCCCACCGCTACGGCGCTCGCCTGCTCGCCGCCGCGGTGCTCGGCCGGCCGCGCGTCCGCGGGACCGTCGTCGCGGCGTTCACCGTCCAGAGCCAGTACGCCACGAACGCCGGTCTCGGCGGCGTCAAGGCGCTGCAAGGCCCGTTCGACGAAGTAAAAGAGCTGACGCTGCCGGTGCGCTTCCCCGACACGGCGGTCGAGACGGTGTCGCTCGCCGAGGCCGAGGCGCTGCGGCGGGAGGTCGTGGCGTGGCTGGGAGGTGGGCGATGAAGGCGGTCAGGCGGGCGGGCGGCCGGGCGGCCAGGACCGCGGCGGTGGTGGCATGCCTCGTGACCGCCTTACCGCCTGACCGCCTGACCGCCCAGGACCCCACCCGCCTCGCTGAGGCCGAGTCCGTGCTCGCCGTGCTGGTCGAGACCTACGGAGTCTCAGGCGCCGAAGGGCCGGTGCGCGAAGCGGTCAAGCGTCTGCTCCCCGCGTGGGCCCGGAGCGAGACCGATTCCGCGGGGAACCTCTGGGTGCGGGTCGGCCGGGGCGAGCCGCTGGTGGTCTTCGTCGCCCACCTCGACGAGATCGGCTTCCGGGTGGATTCGATCGCCGGAGACGGCACGCTCCGCGTGACCAGTCGGGGCGGCTTCTTTCCTTCCCTGTTCGAGGCGAAGCCCGTCCTCGTGCACACCGCGCGGGGCCCGGTGGCCGGGATCTTCTTGCCGCGGGACTCGGGGACGGCGCGCCGCGCGCCGCCCCCGCTCCGGGTGAGCCTCGGCACGACCACGCGCGCGGCGACCGAATCCCTCGGGGTCCGCTCGGGACACACGATCACCATGCCGAAGCAGTACGTGCGCCTCGCGGGCACGCGCGCCACCGGCCGGTCGTTCGACGACCGCGTCGGCTCGGCCGCGCAGATCCTCGCTCTGCGCCACCTCGACCGCGTCCGGCTCACGCACGAGGTGGCGTTCATCTGGAGCACGCGGGAGGAGATCGGCCTCGAGGGCGCGCGAGTCGCCGCGGCCGCCCTCGGCACGACCCCGAAGCGGGTGCACGCGGTGGACACCTTCGTCTCCGCCGACTCGCCGCTCGAGCTGCCCAACTTCGCCCGCGCGCCGATCGGCCGCGGCGCCGTGGCGCGCGCGCTCGACAATTCGTCCGTGACCCCGCCCGCCTACGTCGATTCGCTCGCCGCGCTCGCCCGCGCGCGGGGCATCGCCTTGCAGATCGGCACCACCAACGGCGGCAACGACGGCTCGGTATTCACCCCCTTCGGGGTGGTGGACGTGCCGATCGCCTGGCCGCTGCGCTACTCGCACTCCCCCGCCGAAGTGATCGACCTGCGCGACGTCGTGAGCCTGGCCGACCTCGTGCGCGCGATCGCCGAGTCCTGGTGAGAGCGCTCCTCTCGGTGTCGGACAAGCGGGGGATCGTCGCGTTCGCGCGCGAGCTCGTCCGCCTGGGATGGGACATCGTCTCGACCGGCGGCACCGCCGAGGCCCTCCGGCGCGAGGGCGTCCCCGTCGTCCCGATCGAGCAGGTCACCGGGTTCCCGGAGCTGCTGGACGGCCGGGTGAAGACGCTGCATCCCAAGGTGCACGGCGGGCTCCTGGCCCGCCGCGACCATCCCGGGGACGTCGCGGCCCTGCGGGAGCACGGCATCGCGCCCATCGACCTCGTGGCGGTGAACCTGTACCCGTTCCGGGAGACCGTGGCGCGGCCCGAGACGACGCTCGCCCAGGCGATCGAGCAGATCGACATCGGCGGCCCGGCCATGCTGCGCTCGGCGGCGAAGAACCACCCGGCGGTGATCGTCGTGGTGGACCCGGACGACTATCCCGCGGTCCTCGCCGGGCTCCGCGAGACGGCCGGTATCGGGGTCGAGCGGCGCCGCGCATTGGCAGCCAAAGTCTTCGCCCACACCGCCGCGTACGACGCCGCGATTCTGGCCTACCTCACGCGCTCGACGGAGGCGCTGCCGCCCCGGCTCACGCTGCTCCTCGACCGGCGGCAGCCGCTGCGCTACGGCGAGAACCCGCACCAGCGCGCCGCGTTGTACGCGACCGACGAGCTCCGCGGGATCCGGGACCTGCGCCAGCTCCACGGCAAGGAGTTGTCGTTCAACAATCTGCTCGACTTGGACGCCGCGGTGTCGGCGGTGGCGCCCTGGGGCCCGGACGACCGGCCGGCCTGCGCGATCATCAAGCACACGACGCCCTGCGGCCTCGCCCTCGGGCAGCACGCCGCCGATGCCTTCGGGCGGGCGCTCGCCACCGACCGCACGTCGGCCTTCGGGTCGGTGATCGCGTTCAATACGGTGGTCGACCGGGCGGCGGCCGAGGCGATGCGCGAGCTGTTCGTCGAGGTCGTGGTCGCGCCGCGGATCGCGCCCGACGCCCTCGCCGTCTTCCAGACGAAGCAGAACCTCCGCGTGGTGGAGCTGCCCCGCCCCGACGACCAGCCGAGCTGGGATTTCAAGCGAGTGCGCGGCGGCTTTCTCGTGCAGGACCGTTTCTGTCATGGCGGGGTAGCCGACGAGGCGCAATGGAAGGTCGTCACGCGCCGCCGGCCCACGGAGGCGGAATGGAACGACCTGCGCTTCGCCTGGGCGGCGGTCGGAGCAGTCAAGTCGAACGCAATCCTTCTCGCCAAGGGCGAGGCCGCGATCGGCATCGGCGCCGGCCAGATGTCGCGGGTCGATGCGTCGTTCCTGGCCGTGCACAAGGCGAAGCTCGGGGGCCACGATCCCCGGGGCGCCGCCCTGGCGAGCGACGCCTTCTTCCCGTTCCGGGACGGCGTGGACGAGGTGGCCGGCGCGGGCGTCGCCGCGATCATCCAGCCGGGCGGCTCGGTGAAAGACGCCGAGGTCATCGCCGCCGCCGACGAGCACGGCCTCGCGATGGTCGTGACCGGCACCCGGCAGTTTCGGCACTGATCCCAGGCCCATGACCCAACACCCGGTTCAAAAGCAGGCCCCGAGATCCGCCCCGACCCCCGCCCCGGCCCGGGGCGCGGCGGGAGGGCGCAGCCCGGCCCCATCCGTCTCCCCACCGGTGATCGAGGTGCGGGAGCCGCCGCCCTATCGGATGGCGCTCGGCGTGGCCCTCGGCACGCTCGCGCTCTACGTGCTGACGCTCGCCCCCACGACGCAGTTCTGGGACACGTCGGAGTACATCGCCGCGGCGTACGTGCTCGGCATCCCGCATCCGCCCGGGAACCCGCTGTTCACCATCGTCGCGCACGTGTGGGGGATGCTGCCGCTCGCCGCGCAGTACGCCACGCGCATCAACCTGTTCGCCGCGGCCACGAGCGCGGTCGCGGCGGCCTGCTGGTTCCTCGTCGGGGAGCGCTGGCTGCGGCCGATCGTGCCCCACCGCTGGCCGCGGCGCCTGGCCGCGCTCGCCGGCGCGCTCGTCGCGGCGACGGCGTTCACCGTCTGGAACCAATCGGTCGTGAACGAGAAGGTGTACACGCTGAGCCTGCTGTCCATCGCCCTCGTGTTGTGGCTGATCGTGCGCTGGGACGACCAGCCGCCGGGCGAGGCCCACGACCACCATCTGCTGCTGATCATCTACCTGCTCGCCCTCACCGCGACGAACCACATGATGGGCGTGCTGGTGGGGCCGGTGGCGGTCGTGCTGCTCTTCCCGCCGCTCAAGGCGCAGCGCCCCCCCACCGCCGATCTGGCCGCCCGGCGCGTCGAGTGGTCGCAATGGGCGGTGTTCACCAGCGTCTGGCTGCTCCTCATGTCGCTCGGTCTGGAAGCCCCCTGGCGGGCCCTGATGGTGACCGGCGAGCCGGGCAAGGCGGGGATCCTGTTCTTCCTCGCGGCGCTGTACCTGGCGGCCCTGGCCTATGCGGCGCGGGCCAAGAACTGGGGCTTCGCGCTCGTCATGCTTGGCGTGGCGCTGGTGGGCCTTTCGGTCTTCGTCTATCTCCCGATCCGCGCCGCGCATTTTCCGGCGATCAACGAAGGCGAGCCCACGACCTGGGACGCCCTCTGGTCGGTGCTCACGCGGGAGCAATACGGCAAGCCTCCGCTGCACGAGCGCAACGCGACCTTCGTCGCCCAGGTGGGGATGTGGTGGCAATACTTCTCCTGGCAGTGGGGCCATGACTGGGCGGCGGCCGTGCAGCGCGGCCTCGCCGTGATTTACTGCTTCATCGGCCTGCTCGGCGCCTGGCGGCACTGGCAGGCCGACCGGCGCGCGGCGCTCGCGCTCGGGTCCCTCGTGTTCAGCCTGACCCTGTTCCTCATCTTCATTCTGAATTTCCGCTACGGGTTCTCCCAGTATCCGGATCGCCCCCAGCTCGAACGCGAGGTCCGCGAGCGGGACTACTTCTACATGGGCTCGTTCGCGGTGTGGGGCGTGTGGGTCGGTATGGGCCTCGCGACCCTCATGGAGTGGACGCAGCAGTGGATCGGCAAGAGCGAGCCGGACGAGCGGCGCCGCTGGCTCCTGGCCACGCCGGTCCTGGCCCTCGCGCTGATTCCGCTCGTGGGGAACCGGCTCACCGCGTCCCGCGCCGGCGAGACGCTGGCCCGGGACTTCGCCCACGATCTGCTGCAGTCGGTCGAGCCCTACGGCGTTCTCGTCACCGCCGGCGACAACGACACGTTCCCGCTGTGGTACGCCCAGGAGGTGGAGGGCATCCGCCGGGACGTGACGGTCCTGAACCTGTCGCTCGCCAATACCGACTGGTACGTCCGGCAGCTGCAGCGGCGGCCGGTCGCCGATTTTGATTCGACGGGCGCGCCCGCCATCTACCGCGGGCGGACGTGGCCCAAGCCGACCGGCCCGCTGCTGAGCTTCACGCCGGCCCAGCTCGACGCCCTGCAGCTCTACTATGTGCTTCCCGACACCCAGACCGTCACGCTGGGCGGCATCCCCGTGCGGCTCGATCCCCAGCTGATCGGGCGCCAATACCTCGAGCGGGCGGATGTCGTCGTGTTACAGGCGATCCGGGACCAGGTGGGCAAGCGCCCGGTCGCCTTCTCCCGGACGGTGGGGCTGTACGCGGACCAGTTCGGGCTAACCGCGTACCTGGAGGGCCACGGCTTCGCCCGGGCGCTGCGCTCCCGGCCGCTCGCGGCCTCCGACAGCCTCCAGATCGTGTCGTCGCTCGGGTATGTGAACGTGGACCGGACGCGGGCGCTGCTGTTCGACGTCTATCACGCGGGCGCGGCGGCGCGCCAGCGCCCGCGCGGGTGGGTAGATCAGCCGTCGGAGGGGATCGTCAACCTGTACGGGCTCCTCTACCAGTCGATGGCCGAAGTGCTGCGCGAGCGCTCGCCGGACCTCGCCACGCGGGCGCTCCTGGTGGCGGACTCGGTGTTCCGCAACACGTCGATCCGGTTCCAGCCGCCGCCGGAACGCCCCTAGGCCACGCGCGCCCTACGGCCGGGGGGCTCCCCCGGCCGTCGGACCCTCCGTCACCGGCCCCCGCTCCACGATTCTGGGCGCCACGGGCGCGCCCGGGAACAGCCGCTCGGCGCCGCCGACGACGACCAGCTCGCCCGCCTGCACGCCCGAGCGGACCTCGACGAAGCCCGGCGTCCGCACGCCGAGCGTCACCTCGCGGCGGTCCGCCTTCCCGTCGGCCGCCACCCACACGACGTTCACGTTTTGCAGCGGCAGCACCGCATCCTCCGGGATCACGACGGCGTTCGGCCGGACTTCGGTGGCGAGTCGCGCTTCGATGAACATCCCGGTTTGAAGTAGGCGCTGCCCGTTGGGCACGAGCGCCTTGATCAGGATCGTGCGCGCCGGCAGCTCGATCACCGGGTCCACGAACTCCACGTCGCCCGTGAACGTCCGGTTCGGCAGCGCGGCGACCTGGAACTCGACCTCCTGGCCGCGCTGGAGCCGCGCGGCGTAGCGCTCCGGGACCTTGAAGGTGGCGCGTTGCGGGTTCACCGTCTGGAGCGTAACGAGCCGGGTGCTGGTGGTGACATAGTCGCCCAGGCTCACGAGCCGGCGGCCCGTCACGCCCGCGAACGGCGCGTCCACGAGAGTGCGCTTGAGCCGGATGCGGAGCAGGTCATGTTGCGCCTCGGCGCTCCGGGCGGTCGCCTCGGCGCGCTCCAGGTCGGCGGCCGACGAGGCGTTCTGGGCGAGGAGCTGGCGCGTGCGCGCCAGCGCCTGGCGCGCGAGGTCGCGCTCGGCTTCCGCGCGCGCCACCTGAGCCTTCAACTCCGCGTCGTCGACCTTGAACAGCGGCGCGCCTGCGGCCACCTCCTGGCCCTCCCGGAACAGGATGTCAACGATCCGTCCTTCGACTTCCGGGCGCAGCTCGATGAATTGCACGGCTTCGATCTGGCCCGTGGCGGCGATGGCCTCCACGGCCGTGTCGCGCCGGGCCGTGGCCGCCTCGACCGGCATGGGCGGCATCCCCCCTCCCCCTCCCCCTCCCCCTCCCCCGTCGCCGCGCGATTGCGCGTCCTTGCAGGCCGCGGGGAGCAGCACGAGCACCAAGAGAGCCTTCGCGTTCACTGCACGTCCTTGCTGGAGTCGAGTCGTGTGCCCAGGGTCGCTTCGAGGCCGGCGAGGGCCAGCCGGGCGCCGAACCGCGCCTGCACGAGCGCGGCCTCGGCCTCCGCGAACGCGACCTGAGCGTCCACCAGATCGAGAATGGTCGTCGCGCCCGCGCGGTGGCGCGTGTCCTGCACCCGATAGTTCTCCCGTGCCACGAGGAGCGCCTCGGCCGCGAGCACCGCCGACTCGCGCGCGACGTTGTAGGCGTCGTACGCCTGGGCCACGTCGCGCCACGCCGCACGCTCCAGGTCCTCTCGGATGACGCGCGCCACGTCGCGGCCCACCCGGGCCCGCGACAGCGCGATCTCACGCTGGCCGTTGTCCCACAACGGGAAGCTGACTGTGAGGCTCAGCAGGTTGTACGAGGCGGCGTCGGGAAAGAACCGGGAGCCGTAGTTGGAGATCGTGGCCCCGAGGGTGGCGCGTGGGAGGTACGCCCCGCGCCGGGCCGCGAGGTCGGCCCCCGCGGCGCGCTCGGTGGCGCGCGCCACGCGATACGCCGGCCCCTGGGCCAACGCCCGCCGGACCGCTTCGTCGAGCGTAAACGGCAGCTCGGGTGCCGGGGCCGTGCCGAGCGGCGCGGCCCGCGCGGGGCCGCGCAGGCCCACGCGC
>JBOHSA010000195.1:0-3461 GCA_050732995.1 Gemmatimonadales bacterium
GCGCCACAGCGCCAGCTCCAGCTGGTGCGTGCCCGATCGGTCGCCGCGGGAGACGAAGGGCGCGCCGCTCCCGGCCAGGCGGCGCAGCGCCGCGACCGCGTCGTTCATGCCGCGCAGCTCGGCCGGATCCGCCGCCGGACCCACGACCAGGAAGTCGTTGTGCATGACGAGCCGGCGGCGCAGGAAGTAGCCCGAATCGGTGAGCGCCCGTTCCGCGTCGGGCGCGTGCGCCAGCACCACGTCCGCGTCGCCCCGCCGGCCCAACTCCAACGCCTGCCCGCTCCCCACCGCGACGACTCTCACGCGGTAGCCCGTCCGCCGCTCGAAAATGGGGAGCAACGTGTCGAGCAGGCCGGCATCGCGGGTGGACGTGGTGGTGGCGAGCAGGACGTCCCTGGACTGCGCGGGGAGCGACAGGGAGAGACGGAGCGTGACCGGCAGGGCGGCGGCCAAAGCGAAAAGCACGCCCATCTAGAACCGCACCTGCATTTGCACCACGAGGCGGTTGACGTCCACGGCGGGCCCCTCTTCTTCGAAGATCGCGTAGTCGACCTGGAGCTTGAGGTCGTCCCCGCGCAAGAGATACTGGCCGCCGGCTGTGTAGCCTGTGCGCCGGTCCGCGGCGGCGCGCGTCGGGTCGTACCGCTCCAGGCGGGCGGCGAGCTGGACGCGCTCGGGCCGGACGAAGTAGGCCGCGAAGGCGTACCAGCCTTCGGCCCGGCCGGCCGAGAAGTCGTACTCCTGGCGCAGGAACTCGGCGCGCGCGCTGAGCGGCCCGCGGCGCAGCGCCGCCTCGACGTTCCAGCGGCTGGAATCGCCGTACGTCGCCGCGGCGCCGCCCAGCTCCAGGCCACCACCCGGCGCGAGGACCACCCGAGCGATGTACAACAGCCGCTTGTCCGAGTTGCTCGCCCGATTGATCCCATCCCCGTTGAACACCCCGGCCTGGGCGATCACGATTCGTTGCACGTGCCACTCCACCATGGCGCCGACGTCACGGTTCGGTGCCAGGGCGTCCACGACCAAGGGCCGCTCGCTGAGCTCGAGGACCGTGGAGCTGAGCAGAAATTCGCGCGCGAACGGCGTCTTCAGCTGGCCGAAGGTCGCCGACCAGCGTCCCTTGGCGACTGCGATCCACAAGTCGATGGCCTGCACCGACGCCTTGGCCGTGTCGCCGCCGCTCCGCAGCTCGGCCTGGACCCGGAACCGCGCCCACGGCGTCAACCCGCCCTGTGCGCCGAGCCGCGCCCGGCGCAGCTTGAACAGGGCCGAATCGCCCACCGACTCGAAGCGCGGTTGGAGATAGCCGAAGAGGCGGACGTCCTGGGCGGACAGACGCCAGATCGGAAGGACGCAGATGGCCGCGGCGGCCAGCAGGACTCGGCGCATTGTTCTCTGTTGGGTCGAGGGTATAATTGGCCACCAAAGCTAACCGGACTTTGCCGTCATGAGCGACCTGCTCGACGCCGCCGCCGGCGTCCCTAACGTCTGGGAGCCCCTGCCCGGGATCGTGACGGGCGGCCAGCCGGCCGAGCACCACCTCGCGGCCCTGAAGGCGGCGGGGTGCGAGGTCGTGCTCGACATCCGCGATCCCATGGAGCCGCGGCCCATCCGGACGCCCGAGGCGATCCGGGCCGCCGGGCTCGACTACGTCAACATCCCGGTCAGCCAAGCGAGCCTGAACGATCAAACGCTCCAGAAGGTACGGGAGACGGTGCAGGGGTTGGCCGGGAAGCGGCGCGTGTTCTTCCATTGCGGCAGCGGCAACAGGGTGGGGGCGACGCTGATTCCCTACTTGATGCTGGATCAGGGATTCGCGGAGGCAGATGCGGTGAGTACGGCGATGCGGATTGGAACGCGGAGTGCGGAACTGATAGAATGGGCACTGGACTACGTTCAGAGGACCAAATCCCCTTAGCCTCTTAGCCCCTTAGCCTCTTAGCCCCTTAGCCCCTATGTCGTTCTATGCCAGTACATCCTCATCTCCGAGATCTTCTCACCCTTTGTCTCGCAGAAGATCGCTCCCTTCGCCTCGACCTTTTCCCCCGTGCGGCGGCGGCGGTAGCTACAGCGGAACTCGGTGGCGAACCAGGGTCCCGCCTCGTAAATCTCACCGGAGCGGAACGTGACCTCGGCGTGGTTCTTGGGGACGGCGCTCCAGTAGCCGCGAATCGCCGCGAGGCCGGACTCTTTCGGGCTGAAGGGGGTTTCGAGAAAAAGGGCGTCGGGAGCGAACACCGAACCGATCGTATCGACATCGCCCTGCTCCCAGCCCCGGCCGAAGGTGTCGATGAGACGCCGGTAGAGCTCCTGCACGCGGGCAATATAGCCAATCTGGAACTCGCGGTCGGGGCGTATGTACAACGGGCGACAGGTGCGGGCTCGCCCGCCGAATTCCCGCAGGCCGAATCAGGAATACCCAGAACAGGAGGAGTGCACCATGCTGAAGCGGACATTCGCCGCGCTAGCCGTGTTGGCGCTCGTCGCGCTGCCGCTGGCGGCGCAGGGAGCGAAGCAGGGCCAGCCGGGCGACGAGCAGACGATCACCGGACAGGTGGTCGACCTCAACTGTTACGTGTCCATGGGCGCGTCCGGCGCCGGACACAAGATGTGCGCCGAAGCCTGCGCCAAGGCCGGCGTGCAGCTCGGGATCCTCACGAGCGACGGCACGCTGTACATGCCGGTCAGCGCCAAGCCCGCCGACCCCACCAACCCGCGCCTGCAGCAGTACGCCGAGGGCAAGGTGAAGGTCACGGGCGTGCACCGCTTCGCGAACGGCATGCATACGATCGAGGTCAAGACGATCGCCGCCGCGAGCTGAGATGCGCCTCACGCTGGGCGCCGTCCTGCTCGTGGCGGCGACGTCCGCCTGCCGGCCGGCGCCCAGTGGCTTCACGCTGCTGTTCCTCGGTCGCTCCCCCGCGGCCTCCCTGGGCGGTCTCTCCTGGGCCGTCGATCCCGCGCACAGCCGGCTCGTCGCGTTGGACCGCGAGCTGCGCGTCGCGCGCCGCGTCACGTCGCCCAGGCTCGCCGTCCCCATGGCGGTCGCGGCGCTGGACGGCGGGCGCCTGCTCGTCACGGAGCTGACCGGCGAAGGGGTCGTGCTCGACACCGCCGGCCGCATCGTGCGGGAGTGGGACAGCCCGCACCCCGTGGCGCTCTACGCCGCGGCCGGCGACCGCATCGTCGCGGCCCGCTCCCCCTACCGCGTCCCGCAGTTCCTGCCCGAGGCGGACAGCGCCCCGCTGTTCCGCGTGCTCGACTCACTGGGACGGCCGGTCGAAGGGCTGGCGGCGATCCGCGTCCCGGCGTCGCCGTTCCTGACGCAGCTCGTCAACGCCGGTGCCGTCGCCCTCGACCGGGACGGCGCGGTGTACTTCGCCCCGCTCGCGCGCGACGAGATCCGGAAATACGACCGCAACGGGGTCCTGCAATGGACCACCCGTCGCCAGGCGGTGGGG
>JBOHSA010000196.1:0-12112 GCA_050732995.1 Gemmatimonadales bacterium
GGCCTCCCCCGCGCCGCCGGCCACCGGGCCGGCGCCCAGGCGGTCCGCCGCACCGTCGAAACCGCCCCGGACCTCGGCATCGGCGCCCTCACCCTCTTCGCCTTCTCCGCCGACAACTGGAAGCGCCCCCCGAGCGAAGTGGCGACCCTGATGCGGCTCTTCACCCGCCACTTGCGCACCGAAACGCCCAACCTCGTCACCAACGGCGTCCGGCTGACCGTCGTCGGCCGGCAGGACCGCCTCCCGCCGACGCTCGTCACCGCCATTGCCGCGGCCGAAGCCACGACGGCGGCCGGCGACCGGCTGCACCTGCGGCTCGCCGTCGATTACTCGGCGCGGGACGCGATCCGGCACGGGCAAATCCTCCCCGACGTGGATCTCCTGATCCGCACGGGCGGCGAACAACGGCTGTCCGACTTCCTGCTGTGGGAATCCGCGTACGCCGAGCTGGTCTTCACCGAGGTGATGTGGCCCGACTTCGCCGGCGGCGACCTGGCCGCGGCCGTCGGGGAGTTCCGCCGGCGGGAGCGGCGGTTCGGCGGGCTGCCGGAGCCCGTCAGCCAGCAACAGTCCACCCTCAGCCTGATCAAGTAGCCGCCCCCCATGAGCGACCGGACCAGACTGGGACTCGGCGTCCTCGCCGCCGCGGCGCTGCTGGGCGTCCTGGGAGACGCGCTGCTGCGGGCCACTCCCTGGGGGCTGAACCTGGTCGTCTGCGCCGCCGCCCTGCTCGGCGTCGCAGTGGCCATCATCCGGTGGCACCGCCTCCCGGTACCGAGCGAGGTTCCCTGGCTCGCCCTCACCGCCCTGCTCTGCGCCGCGGCCTACGTCCGCCGCGACTCGGCCGTGCTCCATACCCTCGACGTGCTCGCCTTCCTGGGCGCCCTGGCCCTGGCCTCCTGGCGCCTGCAGGGGCGGCTGCTCCGCACCGCCGGCATCACCACCTACCTGCAGGCCGCCGCCCGCAGCTTGATCGACGCCTGCATCCGAATTTTCCCGTTGGCGATCGAGGTCATCCGCTGGCGCGAGCTCCAGGACGACGGCCGGACGCGCCGGGCGCGGGCGATCGGCATGGGCGCCCTCATCTCCCTGCCGCTGCTCGTGGTGTTCGGCGGGCTGTTCATGGCGGCCGATCCCGTGTTCGAATCGTTCGTCACGGATGTGCTCCGGGTCGATCTGGCCGCAGTGGCCGAGCACGGGGTTCTCATCGGCGTCTGGGGAGCGCTCGCGGGCGGGTTCTTGTGGGGGGCGCTGGGCGGTCGGTCCGGATCGGGCGAACGGACCGCGAACTCGCCGGGCCTCGGGTTCGCCACGGTGGGAACCGTACTCGGCCTGGTGGATCTGCTCTTCGTCCTGTTTGTCGCGCTCCAGGCACGTTATCTGTTCGGCGGGGCCGCCGTCGTGGAGCAGACCGCCGGCTTCACCTACTCCGAGTTCGCACGGCGCGGCTTTTTCGAGCTGGCGACCGCGGCGGGACTGGCGCTGCCGGTCCTCTTGGCCGCCGACTGGGCCTTGCTGCGCACGCGCCCGCAGGACGAAACGTCGTTCCGCGCGCTCGCCGGGCTTCTGCTCCTCCTGCTGGGGGGGATCATGGGCTCCGCCGTCCAGCGCATGCTGTTGTACGTCGACGTGTTCGGGCTGACCGAGCTCCGGCTGTACCCGACGGCATTCATGGCGTGGCTGGCCGGCGTCTGCGTCTGGTTCGCCTGGACGGTGCTGCGCGGCCGCCGGCACCGGTTCGCCTTCGGCACGCTGGTGCAGGGCTGGGCGGTGCTGGCAGGACTCCATCTGCTCAACCCCGACGCGTTCGTCGCGCGGACGAACGCCGCTCGCGTGGGGCGGAATCCGGACCGCGGTTTCGACGTCGCCTACGTCGGCGGCCTCGGCGCGGATGCCGTGCCGGTTCTGTTGGAAGCCTTCCCCCGGTTGACGGCCGACGAGCAGTGTATCGCGGCTCGCGTCCTCGCGCGCTGGCGAGGCACCGCCGGCGGGGACTGGCGCACGTGGAATTGGGCCCGGGCGAAGGCCCGGCGGCTCGTGCGCCAGCAGGACGCGGCGCTGCGCCGCGTGTCCTGTCCCCCCCCCGAACCCCTCACGTCTCGGGAGTGAGCGCATGGTTACCGACGGTCTGAACCCCTTCACGCTGCTCGCGTTCCTCGGCGCTGTGGCCGCGACCGGCGTGGGCGGCATCGCGATCGCGGTCGCGCTGTACCTCAAGCGCCCCGACTTCGCCCGGCGCATCGTCTGGTGGGGCGGCGGCGCCTGGGGAGCGTATCTCGGTCTCCTCGTCGTCGGCTCCCTGACCAGTGGCGACCGCCTGCTCGCTCCACAGGAGGAAAAGCACATCTGCGAAGTGGATTGCCACCTCGCCTACTCGGTCGTCGGGACCCGCACCGCCACGACCCTTGGGGAAGGACCGCACGCCGCGACGGCGCAGGGCCGGTATTACGTCGTGACGGTCCGTGTGCGCTTCGACTCGGAGACCATCTCGAGCCGCCGGGCCCGGGACCTGCCGCTCTCCCCGAACCCGCGCACGGTCGCCCTCGTGGACGGCCAGGGTCGACAGTTCGGACTCGCGCGCGCCGGCCAACGGGCGATCCCGGCGGCACCCGGCGAGGCCCGGCCGCTCACTCGCATCCTGTTTCCCGGCGAATCCTACACGGCGGATCTCGTATTCGACGTGCCGGCGGACGCCCGGAATCTGCGGCTCGTGCTCGAGGCCGCGGGCCCGCACGCGCTCATCATCGGACACGAGAGGAGCCTGTGGCACGGCAAGACGACCTTCCGGATCGAGGCCTAGCCGCCCCGTCGCGGGGCACCACGCTCGTGGCCCTGTCGCTCGCGCTATTCGGCGGGAGCGTCGGATTCGAGGATTTCGGAGTCCTTCCCGTGCTCGCCATCGGCCTTGGCGGAGTACTCATGGGTTTCACGCATCCGCGTGGCGCCTGGCGATGGGGGATCGTCGTCGTAGCCTGCTTTGGCGCGGCGCAGCTCCTCCTCTGGCTGGCGCTGGTGGACAATGAGCGCCCGCCGGTGCGTTCCAGCGGAGACAGCGCGGCATTTGCGACCTTCGTCGGAATCTACCTGGGGGCTTTGCTCGAACGGGTCGTTTCCCGGCTCGAACGCCCGACGGACTGAGCTCGCACCCCTCGTCCTCACAAGGGCCCGGGGAGCGGCGTACCTTTGAGGGCGTGAGTTTCCCGATCATTCAGGTCGACGCCTTCAGCAGCACGCCGTTCCGCGGCAACCCCGCTGCAGTGTGCGTGCTCTCCGGCCCGCGCGATGCCCGCGGGATGCAGGACGTCGCGCGCGAGATGAACCTCTCCGAGACGGCCTTCCTCCATCCGCAGGACGACGGCTACGGTCTGCGGTGGTTTACGCCCGCGGTCGAGGTAGACCTGTGCATTAAGCGTAGGGCTGAAATACGTAGGGAAGAAAGGGGAGTCGTGCGCGTGCGTCTCGCCGGGGATCGAGTGATCCTGGGCGGCCAGGCCGTGACGGTACTGCGCGGAGACCTGACCGCCGCGTGATCGCCGCGGCGCGCCTTGCCCACCGTCCGTCCGGCGGGCAATATCCCTTGATCGGCGACGGCAGCATCCACGCCCCCCTTCGGCAAACGGAGCGCGCTCGCTATGAAAGACATCCGCACGACGGCCGACATCCACTCCACGCCCGAGCGGGTCTGGCAGGTCCTCACCGATTTCGCCGCCTACCAGGAGTGGAATCCGTTCATCACCCACGCGCAGGGGAAGGTCGAGGTCGGGGAGCGGCTGGAGCTCCGGGTCGAGCCGCCGGGCGAAGGGGCCCGCAAACAGCGGCCGGTCGTGGTCGAAGCGGACCCCGGCCGCGAGTTGCGCTGGGTGGAGGAGCGGTGGCCGGGCGGACTGCTGGACGGCCACCATGTCATCACGATCGTGCCGAAGGGGGCGAACCGGACCCACGTGGTGCACCGCGAGACCTTCACCGGCTTGCTCGTGCCGTTTGTCGCGGCGAGCCTCGAGACCAACATCCGCGAGGGCCTCGAGGCGATGAACCGCGCACTGAAGCAGCGGGCGCAGGGCGTGGGGGGTCCCGGCTGAGCCCATGCCCGCCGCGCCGCCCGTCCCCCCCCATCTCCCTACTCCCGCCACCGGTACCAGCCGGCTGGCGGGCTATCTCTGCGCGCTCGGCGCCGGGGCCACCTGGGGCACGACCGGCCCACTGAGTACGGCCCTCTACGCCGAAGGCGCTGCCCTGACGGGAATTGGGTTCTGGCGCATCCTCCTGGGCACCCTGGCGCTCGCCGCCTACGGCCTCTCGCGCCCCGACCTGTTCCGGATCGATCGGCGCGGCCTGCTGCTCGTGGGGCTGGGCGGCGGAGCCCTGGTGGCGCTGTTCGAGGTCGCCTACCAGTTCGCGATCGCGGGGGCGGGGGTCGCCGGGGCCGCAGCCTTGCTCTACACCGCACCCGTGCTCGTCGCGATCCTCGCCCGTCTCCTGCTGGGCGAAACCCTCACACCACTCCGGCTGGCGCTCGCGGCCCTCGTCATGGTCGGGGCGATTGTGACCGTGAAGGGCGGCAGTAATACGGGGGCCGAAGCCGTGCGCGCCGGGCTCCTGGCGGGGGTCGTGGGCGGAGCGCTGTCGGCGTTGAGTTACGCCCTGACCACGCTCATGGCGCGCTTCGCCGTGCCGCGCTACGGCGTCGTGAAAGTGTTGTTCTACGAGGCCCTCGGGGGCACGGTCCTCCTGGGCGTCATCCTTCCCCTAGCCGGCCATCCGCCGGCGCCCGCCGAGACCCTCGGCGGCTGGATCTATCTCGGGCTGCTGACCATCGGCTCGGTGCTCGCGGCGAATTTCTTCTTTTTCGCCGCGGTCCGCCGCATCGAGGCCGCCCCCGCCGCGGTGGCCGCGACCATCGAGCCGGTCGTGGGCACCCTCCTCGCCCTCGTGCTCTTCAGCCAAGGTCTCACCGGACTCGGCTGGCTCGGCCTGGCGATGGTCGTCGGGGGCGTGGCGGCCGGGTACTGGCGGGAAGCCCGCGCGGAACGAGCGAGCGGGTGATGCCGGTTCCACGGGACCCCTACCTCACCGACGCGCTGCGCCAGGTGCGCAAGCTCAAATTGCTGGCTGACAGGGCGGTCATGCAGATCCCTCCCGACAAGCTGTTTGCCACGCTCGACCGTGAGTCCAATTCCATCGCGCTGATCATGAAGCACCTGGCAGGCAACATGCGCTCCCGGTGGACTGATTTTCTCACGACGGACGGCGAGAAGCCCGACCGCCGGCGGGACGCCGAGTTCACGGCCGAGCCGGGGGACACCGACGACCGGATCCTGGAGCGCTGGGAGGCGGGGTGGCGCGCGTTGTTCGCGGCCCTCGAGCCACTCACCGCGGCCGATCTCGGCCGCACGGTGACGATCCGCGGCGAGCCGCACTCGGTGGTCGAGGCCATCAATCGCCAGATGACCCACTACGCCTATCACGTGGGGCAAATTGTCATCCTGGCCAAGCACTTCACGGGGAGCGCGTGGCGCTCGCTCAGCATCCCGCGCGGCAAGTCCGGGGAAGTGGAGGTGTCGAAGGACGGCGACGCATACGAGGTGCGCTAGCAGGGGGGGCGCGGACGCTGGCGGTAGAAGTTCGGCACCCCCCGGCGGTCGAGGCCCGCGTGGAGCAGGAGCTGGAGCGCGACGAAGAACACCCCACCCCAGATGAGCCCCGGCAGCTCGGCCACGTGACGCCCGTAGAGGATCCACAGGTAGCGCCCTACCACGTAGCACCAGAGCCCGCCGGCGAACCAACCGAGCATGCGGACCAGGCGGCCCGCACCGGTATCGATGCCGGGCACCTTGAGCAGTAAGACTTCGACGTAGTAGCCGAGGAAGGCGAAGCAGAACGCGAGAGTGAAGACATCGACGTAATCCCAGGCCAGCGTGTCCGACCGCGGCAGGGTGACGAGGAAGACGACGCCGAGCAGTACCGCGAGCAGTGCGTTGCGCGTGAGCGCGGTGAGGAACGGCTCTCGGGTCATTTCAGGTGCTCCTCCAGCCAGTCGAGGACGGTGCCCCACCACAGGCGGCGGTTCCGGGGCTTGAGGACCCAGTGACCCTCGTCGGGGAAATACAGGAACTTCGCGTCCACGCCCATCCGCCGCGCCGCCGTGAACGCCTGATAGCCCTCCGACAGATCCACCCGGTAGTCGAGCTGGCCGTGGACGAAGAGGATCGGTGTTTTCCACTGCTGCACGAAGTTGGGCGGCGACCACCGGTCGTACAGGGGGCCATTGCGGTAGAGCGTTCCTCCGAACTCCCAGTCGGTGAACCACAGTTCTTCGGTCGAGCCGGCCATGCAGACCGTGTTGAACACGCCGTCGTGGTCCACCAGCACCTTGAACCGGTCGGTGTGGCCCGCGATCCACGCGATCATGTACCCGCCGTAGGACGCCCCTGCGGCGCCCATCTGCGTGGAATCGACGTAGGGCAGCCGAGCGACGACGTCCCGCGCGTCGCCTCCGGCCAGCGGAACCACCCAGACCTGCGGGCCCTCCTGCCGGGTCGATATGAACGCGAGCGTCTTGCCGTCGGGCGACCAGCGCGGCTGCCGGTCCGAGCCCTGCCGTGGGGCTGGGAGCTCGCGGGTGCGTCCGGTGGCCAGCTCGGCGAGCCAGATGCGCGAGACCCCGCGGTTGTCCTGGAGCGAGGGCGTCGTGACCGTGTAGGCCACCCATTTTCCGTTCGGGGACAGCTGCGGGTCGCTCACGGCCTTCAGGGCGATGAAGTCCTCGAAGGTGATCGGCCGCTGCTGCGAAAGGCCGGGACGCGGAACGAAGGAAGCGGGAAGCGTCAGGGCGCAAGCTACCAGCAATCGCCGCATATCACGGGTCCGTGTCGGAGGTCCTGTCTATACTGCGCGTCTACGCGTCTGTGCGTCTAGAAGTCAGGGTGTGTCAGGATCGCGCGCACGAGATCGTCGAACACCTTGGACGCCGGGGTGACGTTCCCCGCCGCGTCCGTGTGGACGTTCCAGGCGCACAACTCGTTCAGCGCCGTCGCTTCTTCGTACGTCAGGTGGAGCACGTAGCCGCTCCCGGTCCCCGGCCCTCCGGGAACCACGGGCCTCGCGGTATCCACGACCCGCTTCAGGACATCGGGGAGGTGCTGGGCGCTTTGGACGGCGTCAAGCTGTGCGCGGCTGACCTGAAGATCCATCGCTCCCTTGCTTTGGCGGGTCGGAGGCGAAATCTTCTCTCGTCGCGCTCGAAACGCTAGACGCAAACTCTAGACGCGCAGACGCACCGGCGCACAGCGCCCAGGAGATCGATGGCGCGCACTGAATTCATCGCCACGGGGTTCCACGTCCCCGCCCGGCTGGTCACGAACGACGACCTGGCCACGATGATGGACACCTCGGACGAATGGATCGTCCAGCGCAGCGGTATCAAGACCCGCTACTGGGTGTCCAACGGCGAAACCGGCGCGACCCTGGCGCGGGAGGCGGCCCGCAAGGCGTTGGCCAAAGCGCAGCTCGAGCCGTCCGACCTCGACTGCATCATCTACTGTACCTGTACGCCCGACCACTTCGAGCCCGGTAACGGGGTTTTCCTCCAACGCGAGCTGGGCCTCACCGACATCCCCGCGATGGACGTCCGCACGCAGTGCTCGGGGTTCCTGTACGGCCTGTCGGTGGCCGACGCGTGGATCCGCGTGGGCCAATACCGGCACATCCTGCTGGTGGGCGCCGAGATCCACTCCCGGGGGCTGGACAAGACGACGCGGGGGCGCGACACGGCGGTGCTGTTCGGCGACGGCGCCGGCGCCGTGATCCTGGGCGCCACGAGCGATCCCGGGCGCGGCGTGCTCTCGACGCACCTCTTCTCCGATGGCCGCCACGCCGAAAAGCTGTGGGTGGACGCGCCCGGTCTGGCCCACGACCCGTTCGTCAGCGCGGAGATGCTCGAGCAGGGCATGTGCCGGCCCGTCATGGAAGGGCGGGAGGTCTTCAAGTTCGCGTCGGTGAAGATGCCGGAGGCCGTGGCGCTCGCGCTCAAGACGAACGGCTTCGCCCCCGCGGACATCAAGCTGCTCGTACCCCACCAGGCGAACCTCCGGATCATCGAGATGGTGCAGAAGGCCGCCGGCCTGCGCGACGACCAGGTGTACACGAACATTCAGCGGTACGGCAACACCACCGCCGCCTCGATTCCCATCGCCCTCGACGAGGCCCTCAGCGACGGCCGTCTCGCGCGCGGCGATCTCCTGGTCCTGACCGCCTTCGGGTCGGGGTTCACGTGGGGCAGCGCCGCGATCCGCTGGTAGCCGCCGGGGTCGCGCCCGTTCCGACACCCGACCGCTAACCCCAGGCACCGCTCATGTTCATCGGGCACTTCGCCGTCGGGCTCGCCGCCAAGCGCGCGGCGCCGCGCGCCTCGCTCGGCCCGCTCCTCGCCGCTCCGCTGCTGCTCGATCTCCTCTGGCCGATCTTCCTGCTGCTCGGCTGGGAACGAGTGCGCATCGAGCCAGGCTTCACGGCCTTCAATCCCCTGGTGCTCGAGCATTACCCCTGGTCACACAGTCTCCTGATGACGCTGGGGTGGGGTGCGCTGTTCGGCGGGCTCTACGCGTGGCGAACGGGGTATCGCGCCGGAGGGCTGGTGATCGCGCTCGGCGTCGTGAGCCACTGGGTGCTGGACTGGGTGACCCACACCCCCGACCTGCCCCTGTGGCCGGGCGCCGCGCTGCGCTTCGGGCTCGGCCTGTGGAACTCGATGACCGGCACGGTCGTAGTGGAGAGCCTGATGTTCGGCGCCGCGGTGTGGCTGTATGCGACGACGACGCGCGCGACGGATCGGACGGGCCGCTACGCGTTCTGGGGGTTCGTGGCGCTGCTCGCCGTGATGTACCCCGTCAGCATCCTGAGCCCGACGCCATCGGACCCGACGACGCTCGCCGCCGGCGCGCTCACCGGCTGGTTATTCCCGTTCTGGGCGGCGTGGTGCGACCGGCATCGCAGCGTCGTCGGTGGGGCGCCACCAGTCGCCACGTGAAACGGCGCCGCGGTGCCGCGGCGCCGCGGTCCCGCGCATCGACGGTCTTGGGTGCCTGGTCAGGGTCGAGCACTACCCTCTCGCGGGTGGAAATCGAGCCGGAACAGATCCGGCCGGCTATAGTGCCCGCCGTGGACGTCATGGGCTGGAGATTTGCGCCGGAAACCAGGGCACCGCAAGTTGCGTAGGGAGGGAAAGGAGATCGGAATGCTCTGGCTGATCTGCACCGCCGCCGCCGCGGGCGCCGGCTTCATCATCACCCGTCGATTCGTGCGCGATCGCCTGCGCTTCGTGGACGCCGTACAAAAGCCGGCGGCCCCCGTCGTCGCCGGCGCGCTCGCGGCCGTCGTCGCCCTGCCGGTGGCCGGCCTCCTGCCCGTCGTCACGGCCGCGTCGGCGGTCGTGCTCGGCGCGGGCGTCGCCGCCGGCGTGGCCAGCGGCCGCCGCCCCGACGCGAGCGCCTAGCTACACGACCTTCAGCTCTCCTCGCCCCGCCACCTCCGGCCTCCCGGCGACGACGCGCAACGCCTTCACCGCGTCCGGGGCGAACGTCTTCCCGGAGCCTTTTTCGACTTCTTCCAGCGCCCGCCACTTCGGAAACGCCGGCCGCACCGGCGTCGCCATCTGCAGCGTCTCGAACGCGTCCGCGACCGCGAGCACCTTCACCGTCTTGGGCAACGGGAGGGCGTCGATGTCCCAGTCTTCCCCCACGATCTCATAGTAATGCCCGTACTCGGCGATGATCTCGGCCGCGCCGCGCAGGGCCCGCGCCACCGCGACCGCCTCGTCCGTGACCGAGCGGGACAAGAGCCGCAGGAGCCTGGGATCCTTCATCCCCACCTCGTGCAGCAACGCCGCTACGCGCAGGTTCTCGACCTCGAGCTCGGACAGCTCAAGCTCTCGGCCGAGACGCTCGGCCAGCTCCGCCACGCGGTTGCTGTGACCCTCCAGATGCTGCTCGGCCGACTCGATATGGAACGTCAGCAGCTCGAGCGTCGCCAGGTACGCATTCTTTACGTCCGTGAGCCGCGCCTGACGCTGCTCGGCGAGCCCGCCGACGACGTACCCCGTCAGAATCAAGAAGCCGGCCCACGGGACCAGCGTGAGCAGCGCGCCGCCGTACAGACCCGGCGGCATCTCCAGCCCCTCGACGCTCTGGAAGAAGAACACCAGGCCTACCACGAACACGCCGGAAAAGACCGCGAAGCGCCGGCCGCCGTAGAACCCCGCGAGAATCATCGGCAAGTAATAGAAGCTGAGGAAGGCGAGCTTCTGCTCAACGAGATAGTGAATGGCGAGCATGGACGCCACGAGCAGCAGAACGAACACGCGCTCGAAATGGCGAAAGAAGAACAACTTGCCCCGCTCCAGCACACCGGGATGGAACACGGAACCCCTCCCTCCTCGGGCGGGCGCTCTCTAAAGGTGAAAACCGCGGTCGCGCGTCACAAGCACTTGGATCACACAGCTAAGACCAAGCTGCCCAGCAAGATAGGTAGAAAGGCTCAGGTCTGCAGCACCCCCCGGACGTTTTTGGGGTCGAACTCGACGATTTCAGGCCGGGCCGCGCCCGAGCGCACATACGGGTCCTCGGCCACAATCGTCTCGAGCGTGGCCCGGTCCGGGGCGGTGGCCACAAAGATCCCACCGGTCGGCGGATCGCGGCGCGCCCAGGCGTGGATGATCCCACGCCCTGCATAGTGCTCGAGGTGCGCGAGGTGCTCGGCGCGTACCCGGTCCATGGCTTCCAACGGTCCGGTGTAGTGCATCAGAACGACGAAGAACATGGCTTCCTCATAGCCGGCGCAGCGCGTTACGGGGAGCGGTGGGTAGCGCGCAAAGTGCGGGTCGAACTCCGCCCGCGCGCAGCGGAAAAAGGTCGAGCCGCGCCGGTTGCCGGAGGCGCGCATCCATCGGCAGGTGAAACACAACCCCACCGCGCGCGGGTCGGTCGCGCCCCCCCCTTTTCCGGGGTCGCTCAGATCCGGACCTGAACCGGCTCGTCCAACAGCCGGTGCCGGAGGACGGGATGGGTACGCCACACGTGCCAGCCCATCGACAGCACCGCGATCAGGTTCCCCACCGCCACGGACCACAGGCCGAGCGTGCCGAGCACCCATTCGGCGCCGACCGCGAGGGTGGCGACGAACAGCGCTTCCAGGATAATGAAGGCCATCGCCGCCAGGAGTACCAGCCGCGGCGTGCGCTCGAGCTGTTCGGCGGCCACGACGAACACGCAACCGACCGCGGCGAAGGCCGCGAGATGGACGACCGTGTAGGCCGCGACAGTGCCCAGGTTGACGCGGATCTCGGCCGCGCCCTCCGCGCCGAGGAACAGCGCGGAGCCGAGGGCCCCGGGGGTGCGGAACGGCTGACCCGTGGCGAGGTCGAGCGCGAGAAACCAGATCGCCACGGCGAGCGCGCCGAGCAAGCCCGTCTCCAGGCCACGGGTGAGGACCGGGTGCCCGGCCAACGCCTCCCAGCCGAGGGGATTCCGCTCCCGGCCGACCCGATGCAGGTAGGCCATCAATCCGAGCCCGGCGAGGATGTTGGCGCCGAAGACGTGGGGCCAGCCGAGCACGCTGAAGATCCGCGCGCCGGTGAGGAGCAGTGCGCTATAGAAGACGACGTCGAGCACGAACAGGCTGAAGACGACGCCGAGCAGGAGGGTGGGCGGCGTGCGCAGCAGGGCGAGCGCCGACGCCGCGGCGGCGCCCAGCAGCGTGAAGACGCCGAAGTGCAGCACGGAATACGCCGCGATGAGGCCGATCCCGGTGACCGTGCCCTGGCGCTCGAACAGGACGCCGGCGAGCAGCGCCGGTGTCCGCAATGGGACCCCGGCGACGGCGTCCACCACCAGGAACCAGAGCGCCACTGCCAAGCCCGCCAAGGCGCCGGCGGCGGCGCCGTGCGCCACGACCAAGTGGATCGGTCGATTCATCGCTTGTGCCCTCCTGGTCCGAGTCGCCCCGCCGCCCAGCCTCCCCGCGGGCAATATCGCTCGCCGGCCGGGCCCGGCAAGCGCGTCCGTCGGTCGCCGGCTATGGCGTTCACGGGCTCCCGCTCCCCATTATGTGGAGCGTGACC